>JAITCL010000127.1 GCA_031283105.1 Treponema sp.
TTTGCCTCACTAATCCTATCAGGGCTTCAATGCAGTTTTTTTCCCCTTCATATTCCCTCCCTATTCCTAATTTTACCACGCTTTTTACTCTATTTGCCTCTTAAGTTGTTGACAGTGGGGTATGTACCCCTCACATGCAATCAATTTTCAACCACAAACCACATACGTTGGCTTTTATTCGGTCAACGCCGCTTAACGCGGCGCTGTTATTGGGTTATGTGGTTATATTCTTCTTACGATAACACGCATGATGTCAATCACCGGCATACTGCAGCCGGTACAGGCCGGCGTACAGGCCGTTATGCGCTATCAATTCATCATGGGTGCCGGATTCAGCCAATGCGCCGCCTGAAAGCACCAGAATACGGTCGGCGTTTTTAATCGTGGAAAGGCGGTGGGCGATGACAAACGAGGTTCTGCCGGACAGAACCCGCTTTATCCCCATTTGAATAAGGTGTTCCGTTTCCGTGTCAATGGAGCTGGTAGCTTCGTCCAGAATCACTACACGGGGGTTATGGGCGATGACGCGGGCAAAACTGATAAGCTGGCGCTGCCCCGATGAGATATTGGTTGCCCCTTCGGAAAGCATGGTATCGTAGCCGTCCGGCAGACGGGATATAAATTCATGGGCGTGGACTGTCTGCGCCGCTTCTGTAATCTGTTCCGGCGAAAGTTCCAGCCCCAGGCTGATATTGTCCGCCACCGTGCCGGAAAATAAAAACACGTCCTGCAAAACGGGAAGGACTGCGCGGCGCAGTTCCTCAAGGGGAATGTCCCTGACCGGAACACCGTCCAACCGTATCTGTCCGGAATCCACATCCCAGAGCCGCGACAAAACGTTGATAATCGTCGTCTTGCCCGCACCGGTATAGCCGACTATCGCCGCCATTTCTCCCGGCTGTACCGCAAAACTCAAACCCTTCAGCACGTCTTCGCCTTGTTTGTAGGCAAAACGCACATTGTCAAACACCACATGGCCGCGCAGGGCAGCGGACTTTCTGCCTTCATCGGGAATATGCTCGTCAGTATCCATTAACTTGAACACCTTTTCCCCGCCGGCCATAGCGGATTGCAGCAGGGTGTACTTTTCGGCAATATCCGTTACCGGGGCAAAAAACATCTGCACCAGATTGACAAAGGCGATCAGCACCCCCAGTGAAACCGAAAGCGAAAGAATCATCTTGCTTCCCACGACAATGACCACGGCGGCGGTAAAGGTCGCAAACCATTCAACAATGGGGCGGAATGTCGCAAACACATACATTTCGCCGAGGTTGGCGTCAAGCAATTCGCGGTTCCGTTCGGCAAATTCCCTGCCGCTTTTTTCCTCGCGCCGGAAAAGCTGTACCACCTGAATTCCGGCAAGACGCTCGGCAAGGTAGGCGTACACTTTTGAAGACGCAGTGCGCTGGCGGCGGAACGCGTCGCGGGCTTTTACCCTGCTGATCAGGGTCAGCGCCAGCACCGGCGGCAGGGTTAAAATTACGCATAACGCAAGCCGGGGCGACAGGATAAACAAAGTGACCAGCGCCCCCAGCATGACGGAAAGGTCTTTCAGAAAAGCCGTTAATACCGTCGTAAAAAATTCATCTATAGTGGCGACATCGCCGGTAAGCCGGGTAACGATACGGCCCACCGGATGGCGGGAAAGAAAGGCCGTCGACTGAGACAGCGTTTTTTTGAACAGCCCCAGCCGCATATCCTTCATAACCCGCTGGCTGATAAGGTTTGCCGTCCAAACCTGTGAAAAGGTAAAGATAAATACCAGTACCAGCGCCGCCAGAAATATGATTCCCCCCCGTATAACGCGGGATATGTCGCCGCCCCGGATAATGGCTATTTCGCCGGGCGGCAGCGAATACAAATCCGCCATTTTAATTGCCGCCTTTGTTCCGGTTCCGTCACCGTCCGCCGATAAAAATAATGCCCCGTGTTTGCGCATCAGCGCCATCATTGCAGAATCATCGGGCCGGTACGAAAAAGCGTACCAGTAACCGGTGTCAAGGATTCCTGTATCACGCAGTTCCCGCTCTACCCTGCCCGGCATTACCGTGCGCTGATTCTGTGGCACAAAAACCATGCCGCCTAACGCCAGTGTTTCAGGCAGGGTGGCAAATTCCGCGCATACCAAACGCGCCGGTTCGCTGAGTTCCTGCTGTTTCATACCTTCGCCGTTAAACGCCATGAAGCGGGCAAGCACCGAACCGTCAATAATGCGCTGCTGCAGCACGGGAATGTACAATTCACCGAGGGTGGAGACCGCAAGCGCGGCAAGGGTTAAAAAAACCGGCAGGCGGTAAGGTTTAAGATAGGACAATATGCGCCGGACGAGCTTGCCGTCGTATTCTTTGGTAATGGTATCGGTCTCAAAATAATCAGCCATTTCTCATTTCCTTTGAAATCCCTCTTGCTATGTGTACTAAATTAAGATTTTTTACCACGGAGGTCACGGAGAACACGGAGGAAGAAAAATTAAGATACTAATATCTTAAACCTCCGTGTACTCCGTGTACTCCGTGGTTATATTATTTCCTATGATGCCCCCGTATCAAGTTGCTGGAGCATTGCCATGCGGGAATAAAAACCGCCGCCGTTGGCAAGTTCCGCCGGGCTGCCGTATTCGGTTTGCTTTCCCCTGTCCAAAACCAAAACCTTATCCGCATAACGGAGGGTTGAAACGCGGTGGGAAATAATAATCGTGGTTTTGCCTTTACGTTCCGACAACAGCGCATCAAGAATCTTCCGTTCGGTTTCCGCGTCAACCGCGGAAAGGGAATCATCCCAAATAAGAAATTCGCTGTTCATCACCAGGGAGCGGGCGATGGCGACCCGCTGTTTCTGCCCGCCGGAAAGGGTCAGACCCCGCTCGCCGATAAGGGTTTCATTTCCCTCGGCAAAACCCGCGATGTCCCTTTCCAAAGCCGCGTTATGCGCCGCTGTGCGCAAGAGCGCCGCATCGGGGGAATCAATCCCGTAAGCGATATTATTTTGAATCGAATCGGAAAAAAGGTAGCTGTCCTGGGGGCTGACCGCGAAAAGGCGGCGCAAATCATCAAGGGGCCGGCTGCGTATGTCGCTGCCGTACACAAGAACCTCCCCGGCGCAGGGGTCGAGCATGCGGGTAAGGATTTTTATCAGCGTGGATTTGCCCGACCCGGTTCTTCCCATGATGCCCAGCCATTCCCCCCGCTTAATGGTCAGATTGATATTTTCCAGCGCCGCAGTTTCGCCGTATGAAAAACACAGGCCCCTGATTTCAATGACGGCTGACGGTACAACCGTTGGAGAAACCGGCGGCGCATTTCCGGCAGTTTCCGTATCACGAATCGAAGGAATCGTGTTCAAAATTTCATTGACACGGCCAAGGCTGACCGCGCCGCGCTGTATCATGTTGACGGTAAAGCCCGCCCCCATAAGCGGCCAAATTAACATTTGCAGATAACGGAACATTGCCACGAGGCTTCCCGGACTCATCAGGCCGTTTATCACCCGTACCCCGCCTGTCACCAGCATCAGCAGAACCGTAAACTGGGACAGAAAGGTAACCAGCGGGAAGAACAGGCCGAACAGCCGAACAAGGGCCATGCTTGCCGTGCGGTATTCATCGTTATCGGCGGCGAATTTTTTGATGAACCACCATTCCTTGACAAATGATTTTATGACGCGGACTCCGGCAAAGGTCTCCTGCGCGGTATCGCTCATTTTTGAATAGGATTCCTGATAAATCCTGAATTTTTTGCCGACCGATTTGCCGAACAGCAAAATCAGCACCGTAACCAACGGAAGGGGAATAACGGAAAACAGCGCCGAGCGCGCGTCCTGTACAAAAATGATTATCAAAATTGCCGTGGTCATTACCACAAAATCGACTAACGCCACCAGCCCCATGCCGATTGCCATGCGCACCGCGTCCAGATCGTTGGTTGAGCGGGCCATAAGGTCGCCTATTTTGTTTTTTTGATAGAAGTCCCAGGCGAGAGTCTGCAAATGCCCGAAGAGCCTGTTCCGCAACGCGGTTTCTATTCTGCGGGAGGAGCCGTGTATAAAATAACGCCACAAAAATCTTCCCAGCGAGATAAGGGCCATAAGCGCCGTCATCCACAAACAGAGGAAAATAATTTGTTTCCATGCAAAAGCGCCGGAACTGATGAGGTCAATAGCCTGTTTGATAAACTGGGGAATGGCGATTTGCGCCGCGTCCACGATGATTAAAAAAATCAGCCCCCACAGGTAACGCCGGCGGTAAGGGGCAAGGTACGGCAGCAGGGATTTATACTGACCAAGCAAAGATTGACTAGTACTAGTCATAACTCATTCTTCATTTTTTCCTGTTTTTCCGTATCGGTCGCCAGTTTGACTTTCCAAATATCCAGTTTCTTTTTCGTGGTTACCGCTTCTTCCTGATCTCCGGTAAGAATGCTTATCCGCCTGAGCGCCGCAAGATACATAATGCCCAGTTTGAAATCGTCAATACGGCTGGTGGAAAGCTCGTACTTTTCACGGTAACGGTCGGCAGCCTGTGAAAGAAGTTTTTTTATCAGCGCCAGATGGCGGATGGTCGGTTCATAGTGTTCTGACGCAAAATCGCTGTTGATCATGACATCTTTCAGGTTCATTATATTTTTTGCCACTGTCGCGTAACGGCCTTCAATCTCTACGAATGTCCATTTCCACTTGGTATTGTCTCCGTAGGCATTTTTCAAAAGTTGAATGGTAAGACCCATCTTGCGTATCAGCAGGTAACGTTCGGCAGGGCTTACATAATCAATTTGTACAAGTTGGGCTTCATAATCGGAATAGGGCGCGTCAATATAATTGCTCACTATCTCTTCCAGATAAATGATGCTTTTATACAGCGCCTTTCTCGCTTCGTTCAGCGAGTCTTCGTTTTTCAGTTTCAGTACCGACTGGACAACTCCGTCTATGATAATATAATTTGAAGCAAGGTTGAGCATTGAATCAACCAAACCCAGGCGTTTGAATGTGGCGTCGGGAGCGTTACTTCTGATCGCTACCAGGGTTTCCTGTTCGTTCTTGAGGATAGTCTCAACTGCGGAACGGTAGACGCTGGTCTGTTCGATACTTTTATTTTGCGCGTAAGGGACTTTAGCCATTAGCCGCCTCTCTTCCCGTATTTTAAGATTAAATCACCGGCATGGGCAAGCGCCGCCTCTCCTGAGTCGCCCGCCAGCATTCGGGCAATTTCTTTCTTCCGCCCGTCCGCGTTCAAGGGGCCGACTCCGGTAAAGGTTCTGCCGCCTTCCGTCCGTTTTTCAACCTTAAAATGATTATCGGCACGTACCGCTATACTGGCAAGATGGGTTACACAGAAAATTTGGCGGTATTTTCCGATTTTTTCCAGATATTCGCCCACCGCAAGGGCCACCTCGCCGCCTATGCCCGTGTCAATTTCATCAAATACCAGGGTTTCTATGCTGTCTCCTGAGGATAATACCGACTTAATCGCCAGCATCACACGGGAAAGTTCCCCGCCGGAGGCGACGCGGGAAAGGTCTTTCAACGGCTCGCCGGAATTGGCTGAGATGAGGAATTCCACGTCTTCGGCGCCCCAGGGGCCGCATACCATAGCCTGTGTGCCGTTTCGGGCGTCTTCACGGGTTTTAGCCGTTACCGAGGGGGCAAAACGGGCGTTGGGCATACCCAGGCGTTTCAGTATGCCGCTGACCTTCTGTCCCAAATCGGCGGCGGCGGCTATCCGTTTTTGCCGCAGCGCCGCGGCGCGGGCGGAAATTTCCTTTTCCAAAACGGTTATTTCGGCTTTTAATTGTTCGCGGTTTTCCTCGGCGCCGGACAGGGTTTCGATTTCCGCTTCGGCTGATGCGCGGTAGGCGAGAATCGCGTCTTCGGGACTCATAGTCCCTTCCGGCGGCGTTTCCCCGTATTTCCGCTTGAGTTTGTACAGCAGGGCAAGACGCTCGTCAACTGTTTCCTGACGGCGGGGATCATAACTTAAACCGTCGCGGTAGGAGCGGAATTCGCCTGCAATATCTTCCGCTTCATAGTACATATCTTCAAGCCGGCGCTGAAGCGCGGTCAAAGACGTATCAATCGCGGACGCGCCGTCCAGGGAATTACGGGCGCGGCGGGCAAGGCCAAGAACGGAATCTTCGCCGTCATACAGGCAGTCTGCGGCGCTGTTCACATGGCCGGCCAATTTTTCAAAATCGGAAAGTTTTTGGGCTTCGTTTTCCAGTTCGCGCAGTTCCCCGCTGCGAATGGCGGCGGCGGTGATTTCATCTACGGCATAGTGCAAAAGTTCCAGCCGGGTCTCGCGGTCTTTCTGCGAACTGTACGACGCTTCCAGCGTCTTGCGCTTTTCGGCAAGCTCCATAAACATTTTACTGTAAGCGCGTACCTCTTCCTCGATTCCGGCGCAACGGTCCAGATAGCGGCGGTGGTTTTCCTTGTGCAACAGCGATTCATGGTTATGCTGGCCGTGCAGGTCAAAGAGCAGCGCCATAAAACCGGCAAGGTCGGCGCGGGTAACCGGCGTCTCCTGTATAAACACGGAGCTTCTGCCCGAAGTTTTTATATTCCGCCTGATGATAACGGTGTCTTCTTCGCACGGTATATCGCGGCTTTTCAGCCATTCCATCGCGTCGGTGTTATCCTTGCCTATCGACACCACGGCGGAAACGCTTGCCTCATCGGTACCGGATCGTATAACGTCCGTTTCGGTTTTTCCGCCCATGAGGAAACTTAAAGAACCGACAATGATCGACTTGCCCGCGCCGGTCTCGCCGGTCAGCACGTTAAAACCGGAACGGAACGACAGTGAGATAGAATCAATCAGGGCATAGTTTCTGATGACCAGTTCTTCAAGCATGGGCGATCCCCCACGCAAGTTTACTTTTTAACGCGGAAAAATACGATGAGCGTCCCGCGGTTATCAGCCGGGCGTAATGGGGAAAATGAGTTACGGTAATCGTGTCTTCCGGTTCCAGATTAAAAGTATCCTGTCCGTCAACGGTCAAGACAATGCCGCTGCGTTGTTCCTTTTCCACCGTTACCAGCAAATTTTGCCGCGAAGGAAGCACCAGCGGGCGGTTGCTTAAGGTAAAGGGACAGACCGGGCTGACAATCAGCGCTTCCATTTCCGGATCAAGTATCGGCCCGCCCGCCGCCATAGAATACGCGGTTGAACCGGTCGGCGTGGCTATGACCAGCCCGTCGGAACGGTAGCAGCCCAAATCGGCATATTCGCCGGGGTTGGGTTCCGTTTTGACCCGCAGCCGTATCAATTTGGCTTTTCCCGATGATGAAATCACCATGTCGTTCAGGCAGGCATTGCGGTAAACGCTCATCCCCCCGCGGTCTACGGAAAGTTCCAGCATACACCGGGGTGAAATTCGCGCCGTTTGATTTTCCCATTGTTCATACACGGCACGCCATTCATGCCGTTCCACGCCGGCAAGAAAACCCAATGTTCCCAGATGAATGGGAAGAATCGGCGTACCGGCAGGGGCAAGGATTCGCGCCGTATACAGCACCGTTCCGTCGCCGCCCAAACTCAAGGCGATGTCCCATGCGCCGTCGGGAGCGGAGTCGGGACGTCCCTCAAAGGCAAAAACCGTTACCGCCACTCCCCTGCCCTCCAGTTCCCCGCGTATCTCTGCGGCGGCAGACTGGGCATGTTCTTTGTGGAGATTGACCACTAAAATCGCCTTGTGCGCCATATCCCCTCCTGCGTCCCTAGGGAAGGGTCATTATCAGCCGGGAAACCCGCTGAGCGTCCGGCGAGGGAAGCCGGGGATAGAGGGGGAACAGCACCGTCCGCAGTGACAATGAATAACTTGCCGGGCATAACACCGAATCGCTTATCCCGGCTCCCGCCAGACTCTGTTCAAAGGCGCTTTCCACGATAATCTCTTTTTTACGGGCATAGGCAGTAACGTCCTTCATGCCGGTTTCAAGCACCAGAGGAAAGGCATAATGATTGTATTCAACGCCGTCAATCGAAACAAAACGTTTATGTTTGGTACGGAGGCTTGCCTGGGTATAGGCCTGGGCAATCTCGCGCCGCCGTTCCATGTTCCGCGCCGCCTCCCTGAACTGCACCACCGCCAATGCCGCGTTAATATCGGGCAGGCAATACTCAGGCGGAATATTGGAATAACCGCGCAGCGCCGAACCGTCCTTGCGGTTCATGGCACATAACAGCGCCCCGCCGCCCGATGTCAGCATATCCCGTTCCTCAAGACCCAAAATGGCAAATACGCCATGTACCAGCGAATGGGTATCCGCCTGTCCTTCGGCAGGGGGGGTGGCGGCTTTGTCCGGCTCCACGGGGAGAGGACAATAACTTTGAGAAATATCTTCGATGACAGGAAAGCCAAGATCGGCAATGGAAGCGGCATCCGGCACAAAGCCCAGCGTATGATGCAGCACGATGCAGCGCGGTTCGGTACCGGCGGGCTTTGCCGTTATCGCCTTTTCAATGGTTTCACGGCTCATGCAGGGAGAGGAAAACGACACGTCGCAGTACAGCGGCGTCAGGCGCAAATCGGCAAATACCTGGGCGTAATAACGGGGGGAAAGGGCGGACACCAGCACCCCGTCCCCGTCTTTGACATCAAGGGCTTTAAGGGCAAGGTACAGCGCCGTAGCGGGGCTGCGCAATGCCAGCGCGTAATCAAAGTGAAGATGTTCTTTGGCGGTTTGTATCAAGAGGCGTGAACGCTCTCCCGGGCCGATTTGATCCTCCACCATCGCGGTAAGGACAGCGTCCATTTCTTTGCGTCTAATGGTTGGCGAGTAGATTTCAATTTTCATGGCGACACCTCAAACGCAGTAACATTAAATCCCCGTACAGGCCGCCGTATTTCCCTAGCGTCTCAGTTCGGCGATCTTTTGGAGTTCCTTCGGGTTAAACAAATCGCGAATATCCAAAATGATCAAATAACCTTCTTCCTGGCGCACGACGCCCTGTATATACTCCGCGCCAATCCCGCTGAGCATTTGGGGCGGCGGCTGTACTTCTTCTTTTTCGATGGTAATGACCCGCGATATGCGGTCGATAATAATCCCCAGTTTCATTCCCTCTATATCGAGTATTACAAAACCGGAAAGCAGTTCGTCTTCTTCCGAGCTTACCAATTTTTTAAGGTGGAACCTTTTATGCAAATTGATAATGGGTATTATTTCACTCCTGAGGTTAAAGATACCCTCTACATAAGGAGGAGCGTTGGGAATGGCCCGGATTGCCTGAACCCGGACGATTTCCTTAACATCCATTATGTTGATGCCATACAACTCTTCACCAAGCTGAAAAGTAACTAATTGATTCGCCACTAATCGATTCACATCCGCCATAAAACCCCCTTGAACGATGCATATATAACGTTCTTTTATTTATTATATCACTGAAAAAAAATTAGTACAAGCCTTTACTCTTGAATCCATATCTGCTGAAATCCTATTGCCCCCAGGCGCTTTGCGGCATAATATACCCGGGAAGCGGGAATACCGGCGGCAAATACCCTGCACATATCTCCCGCCTGTTCCTGAACTACGTCAAAACCCGCGGCTTCCAACTGCCGGTAGACAGAAAAAGCGCTGTCTACGCCGGGATAGGTTCCCACCAACAAACGGTATACTTTGTCCGTATGGGGATTCGGCAAACCCGGTATAATCTGAGGATCATATACCGGCGGGGCGGTAAACAGGGGTGTTTTACCCTGCACGGTCGCCGGAGCTTCCGGCTGTGCCGGCGGCTGGGCTGTCAACTGCGCTATCGGCTGAACCGGTGATTGGGCTGCCGGCGCCGGTGACTGTACCGCCATCTGCGCTACCGGCTGCGCCGGTGGGGAAGTAGGCAACTCTGCCGGACGAGGCTGTACCGGCGGCGGGACAGGCATTTCTACTGCCGTATCCGGCGTTTTGGCGGCGGTACCGGAAATATCGCCCCCGGCCTGGTCTTGTGCGGCGGGGTATTCCTGCCTGTTTTCCGGCGAAACCGGTTTATCGGGATTTACGATGTAGTTATTAATCGTGATATAAAACGGCTGTTTTCCCATTTGCGCTTCTATTTCTGATGACGGAGCGGCGGAATTTTCCGGCCCAGACGAGATTTGCTGACTGAGAGACGCTACAATTACCGGCCCGCCGGAGCCTATATCCAGGGCGCGGGCCGCGCTGGGAGAAAGATCAATAATCCGGTTGGGTGATTCCGGTATTTCCCTGGCGATGGTAACTTCAATCTCCAGACCGTTAGCGGGGTTAGTCACCTTCGCCTTGGAACCAATGGGAATTCTGCTATGGGCGGCGCTCAGGCCATCGGCCGTCATTTCCTGCGTCGCGGTTCCAATCTGGTGCCGCGCCTGCCAACTTTGCGCCATACAAAGGCCGGCTGCAAGAAACAACCCCGGCAAAGCCAAGATTACCCGTTTCATCCTGCTCTCCTTTCTCCCTTACTGATAAGTATTATGGATTTGTCAAGGAAATACAAGAGTAGGGTATTTTATTCGCAGTGGGGTTTAATACCCCGCCCTTCAGGGCGCGGGGAAGTTCATTTGCGGACATGGCCGTTCCCCGTTATGCGGTATTTGATCGCCGTTAATGCTTCAAGGCCCATGGGCCCCCGTACGTGGAATTTTTGGGTACTGATTCCCAGCTCCGCCCCCATGCCGAACTCGCCCCCGTCAGTAAAGCGGGTTGATGCGTTCACATACACGCAGGCGGCATCTACTTTGCGGCAGAATTCTTCCGCCGCCGCCAGATTGCCGGTAAGAATCGCCTCTGAATGTTGTGTGCCATAACGGTTAATGTGGACGATTGCTTCTTCAAGGGAATCCACCGTTTTAACGGCCAGAATATAATCAAGGAATTCCGTTGCCCAGTCTTCCTCTGTTGCATCTTTGACCACAAGAGCGGCGGCATTTACGTCCACAGCGTCAATCGCCGCCTTTGATGCCGCATCGCAACGGAGTTCCGCCTTACCGGCAAGGCAGGCGGCCAGTGCAGGCATAATGGCCGACAGGGCGGAGCGGTGAACCAGCAGGGTTTCTGCCGCATTGCAGGCGCCGGGTTTTTGCAGTTTTGCGTTTTCGATAATCCGCACCGCCGCATCTATATTGGCGCTTTCATCCACATAGATATGGCAGTTTCCCTCTCCGGTTTCAATTACCGGAACACGGGCATTCTCCACCACGCGGCGTATCAGGTCATGGCCGCCGCGGGGCAGAACCACGTCGATAAATCCCCGCGCTGTAAGGATTTCATCCACATCGTCGCGGCTGCCGGAATCCGCCAGAGCCACTGCATCGGCAATCCCGCCCCCGGCAGCCAGTCCTTCTTTAATGGCAGCCACCAGCGCCCGGTTGGATTCCAAAGCTGCCGAAGAACCCCGCAACAACACCGCACAGCCCGCCTTGTAGGCAAGGCTTGCCGCATCGGCGCTGACATTGGGGCGGGATTCATAGATGATCGCCGCCACTCCCAGGGGTACGGTAATCTGCTCAATAAAAAGACCGTCAGGGGTTTCCCATCCGGCTTTGACCCGCCCAACCGGATCGTCAAGCAACGCCACCGTTTCTATACCGGAAATAATGTCATCAATGCGTTTGTCATTAAGGAGGAGGCGATCGATCAGTGCTTCCTTCATTCCAGCGGCCCTTGCCTTTTCCACGTCTTTCGCATTGTCCGCCAAAATCGCCCAGCGGTTCCTGTCTATGGCGGTTGCCGCCGACTTAAGCGCTGCGTCTTTCCGGGCGCGGTTGTGCAGGGCCAGAAATGTTTGGGCTTCTTTTAATGAAGTAAAAATAGGAGTAAGGGATGCCATGATTGTCTGTTAGAATATCACGGGCAGGGGCTATCCGGCAATATCCACCAAAACGGCACTTTCGTTTGAATAAGCGGAACGATGTATAGCGTAAGGATTAGTCCGCAGGGTTTTCATTTCCTGCCGGATTTCCTCCATGCGCCTGGCAAGGATCTCCCGGTTATGCGCGGAACGGAGCACTGCTTCTGAACGGAGTTCCTCCAGCGCTGCCCGCAGGCGTGGAACTTCTGACTGTGTTTCCGCCGGAATTCCCCGTGCTTCACCGGAAAGAACGCCGACTGGCAAAGTACCGGCGGGGAAACTCGCCTGGTACATCGCTTCCATCGGATCGATTACTTTTTGGATGGCAAAAATATCCCCTACGATTTTTTCTTCCAGTTCTACATGGGCCATTAGGGCCTCTGCATTGCCTTTTTCAATAACATCTTTTTGCTTGTCCAGCACAGTCAAATACTGCCGGAAACGATCCCGTTGCTGGGAAAGCAGTTCCCGAAATCGTTTAATAATCGCCACTCTGCGTTTTAGTTCGTCAGGACTGATATTTGTTTGTACTGCTTCTTTTTCCGGCACTATTATTACCCCGCTATATTAACGCCCTCAACCGGATGGCCTTCCGCGCTGGTTTTTGCACTGGTTTCAACCCACGCTCCTCGCAGTTCGTTTACCATATTTCTGACCACGGTAATCCGGGCAGTATCCACGCTCATGTGGGCTTCCATTAATTCCTTATTGAACCAGGTATAGAGGGCAAAAAGATTTCGAGCTATCTCCCCTCCCTGGTCAAAATCCAGAGATACCATAAGTTCGGTAATGATGTCCCGTGCCTTGATAATGGCCTTACCGATAACCTCGATCCTGGAAGGATCCCGCTTGCCGGAATTGTTCAGGCCAAGCAGTTCCAGCGCCTTGTCCATCTGCTTTACAGCCTCGTCATAAAGCATGACGATAAGCTGGCCCTGACTGGCGGTCCGAATCCGGGTTTCTTTATAGGCTGATAACGCGTTATATGCCATAATATCCCTCCCCAAACAAATAGGCTTGTTCAAAAACTGAAGTTCTTAAACGACTCTAATATATATTCCGTACTAATATCGGCGGACGGAGCTAAAACTTAAGCGTTTTTTCAATTAAATTCCAGAGCGATTCCAGCCCCTCCCGGTTTATGGCGGAAACCACCGCTGAATCGCTTGCTTGCAGGGCTGTTCTTTCCTCCTGGTCAAGCAAATCCGCTTTATTGAGGGCGGCGATAAGGGGAATTTCCCCTGCGCCCAGGACACGCAAGGTTTCCATGACTGTTGCGCAGTGTTCCTCCCGTGCGGGATCGGCGGCATCCAGCACATGGATGAGTAAATCCGCCTGGGCGGCTTCTTCCAGTGTAGCGCAGAAAGCGTCCACCAAATTGTGGGGCAGCCGACGGATAAACCCTACGGTATCAACGAAGATAACCGTTTTCCGCACCCCGGAAGGGCCCTGGCGGCTTACCCGGCGGGCGGTGGGATCCAGGGTGGCAAAGAGTTTGTCCTCCACAAACACGTCCGAACCGGTCAGTGCCCGGTGAAGGGACGATTTTCCTGCATTAGTATATCCCACCAGGGCGCAAACCGGAGTCCCCTGTTTTTCCCGCTGCCTGCGCTGAATGGCCCTGTTCCGACGCACCGCTTCTATTTCCCCCTTTAGAAAGGTAACCCTCTGGCGGACTTGCCGTCTGTCCGTTTCCAGTCGGGTTTCCCCTGCCCCCCGCGTACCATAAGAACCGCCCCGCTGGCGGGATAGATCAATGTACTTGTGGGAAAGCCGGGGCAGGGCGTAAAGGAGTTCGGCTAATTCGGCCTGAAGTTCCGCCTCTTTGGTTCGAGCCCGGCTGGCAAATATCCGGATAATCAGTTCCTGCCTGTCCATGACGGAAAGGCCGGAAAGTTCCTCCCAATTCCGCTGCTGGGAAGGGCTTATTTCCCGGTCAAAAATGATACATTCCGCGCCGGAGGCGAGCGCTTTTTCCGCCACTTCCTGGGCCTTTCCACTCCCCATGCCGTAACGGGGATTCCGTTCCCTTATCGAAAAGGTTTCCTGTCCCACTATGGCAAGGTTTAAGGTATCGGCCAGCCCTGCCAGTTCCGCGGTGAGTTTTTCTGCTTCATCGCGGGAAACTCCGCCGGATTGGCAAATGCCTGCCAAAAACACCCGAGGCGGTTCCAGCTGGACAGAATAAGTTTTCACATCTTCCGGTATAGCATAAATAAATCCGGTAGAATACACTTATAAATAAGAACATAAATTATTCCGATATAAGAGAGAGAAATAATCTTTTTCCATGGAAGGAATTTGGTGACAACTTCGCAAAAAGCCGCACTCGGCCTCCTTATTTCGGTGTTTCTTGCGGCAGGTTTTTCTGTTCTTGCTTTTACCGGGATATTCAATCTGGTGGAAACCCGTTTTTATAATCCTTCAATTACCAATTCCCTAAATAAAGAAGTCTGGCTGGATGCAGATGCAATTCAGAACTATTTTGAGGAAATGAAAGAAAAATTTTCAAGCAGCCTGAATAACGACGCAATAAAACAGAGTTTTCTTCCAAACCAGCCAGTCCAGAACATTATTGAACGAGCCCGGTTTTATGGCGAGCTTATGGAATCGGAAAAAGGGCTCCAATGGGTGCGTTTTATTGATGCCGGAGGTCTGCGGATACATTTTTCTACTTCTGCTGTGGATATTGTAAACCAAACCGGTAATTCTATTTTCTACAAAAACTACGATGAAATTACCCCCTTTATTCCTTATGCGGAGCTGGCGGTTCTTCAGGAGGAACCGGGTAAAATAACCATGGATCAACAAAATGAACGGATAATCTTTTCCTTTCCGTTTATGGATTACCTTGATATATATCGGGGTACGGCAATATATTCCCTTTCGGTACGGGCTATGGAAGACCGGCTCATTACGGAGGGCCGAATCAAGGTAAGCGAAGGTATTTCCGTTATATCCGCCCCTCCCGGAATAGTATCGGGGCTGCCCAATACCGGCAAGGAAGCGCTTCTTTCTGTTATATCCTCCGTTTGGCAGGAAGGGACTTACCGTCTTACCAGTCTGAATTCCCAGGCTTCTTCCGTAGTGCTGGTTTCAGTAAAAACCAGCGGCGGATTTACCGTTGGCCGGGTAGTGAGTGAATCGCTCTTTGACCTCCCCCAGATTCTAAAAATCACCGCTCTTCTTACTGTCTTTTTGACGCTCTTTCTTACAATTTTCCTGATTTTTAACCTGCGTCCGGACGCGATGACGGTTATTCAAAACCGCCTTAAAAGCCTCCAACTTTCCCTTATCAGGGATTACTACAAACGCAAGGGGGAAATGGACTGGGATCTGTGGCGGTATGAACTGGAACAGCGCAGAGAGGATGTACGCACCGAATTAAAACGGGGAATTAAAAGCAAACCAACGCCGGTGTTGAAAGACATTGACATTCTTATTGATAAATTCTGGGATGAAATTCTTGACACCATAGGAGACAGACAGGAAACCCGGCTGGCCGTTGACGAGGATAAGCTGCAAAGCCTATTAAGCCGTATGCTCCTGGCGGCAGGCAGTCTCCCGACGGCTCCATCGGCCGCCCAGTTGACGATTCAACCGGCAGATCATCCGGTGGAGGAAGAAGTCCGAATAGAATTGGGCCGTAATGATGGATTGGAAGAATTGACCGAACTGGAAGAAGTGGAAGAGCTGGAAGAGCTGGAAGAACTGGAAGAACTGGAAGAAGTGGAAGAGTTTGCTGAAGTCGAAAAACTGGAAGAAGTGGAGGAACTGACCGGTGCAGATGAAATTCCTGAATTGCAGTCCAAACTGTTAGGTTTGAATATTGATATAGAAGAATTGACCCTGGATGAATTGAAAAGTGGGAAGGCGTGGCACGTTACGGTAAAGCATGAGGATACAAATGAAGATGATTCACTGCCGGATATTGCTACAGACATTGAAATTGTTTCTCCCTTTTCCGAAATGCTCTCTCCTTTTGAAGAAAAGAACAATTTTTTTACAAATGATGCCGACAACACAGGGGAAACAAAAACTTCAGGCCGCCTTGAAGAACTAAGTTCCGATTTTACCATGTCTCTTGTTTATAAGCCTTTCCAAAATGAGGGCGCTGAGGAAATCCAGGAACTGCCCCCGGCAGGAACCGGAGTAATCAAACAGAGAAACGGTATTCACTACGTGAATAAAGACATAAAAACTCCCACTGTTGAAATGGCCAAAATCCTGGATCCGGGACTAAAAAGCCTGGTTGATTCAGTAATTGGAAAGAAGTAAAATTGCCCTATGCAGAATGAGCTTTTCTCTTATATTGATAATGCCGAAGCACTTGCCGTAAAACTGGAAACAGAGCTATGCAAATATCCCGCCATTGCCCCTGAATCAGGCGGCCAGGGGGAATGGGACAAGGCGCTTTGGCTGGAAGACTGGCTCACAAAGCAGAACTTTGCCTTTAAGCGAATTGATATAAAAGATGAAAGAGCCAAAGCGGGAGTCCGGCCTAATCTGGTAGTGGATGTAAACGCCGCCTGTAATCCGTTTGCCGCTTCCCGCGAACCGGCAAACGGCGAAACATTGTGGATCATGAGTCACATCGATGTCGTGCCGCCGGGCGAAATGAGCCTTTGGGAAAGTGATCCTTGGGATGTAATCCGCAAAGATGATCCTCCGGGACCGCGGCTTATCGGAAGGGGAGTGGAAGATGACCAGCAAGGCATTGTATCGTCCCTTATTGCCGCGGCGGCTTTTAAGGAAACCGGGCTTGCTCCGGGGCTGCCGGTGAAGCTGCTCCTCTGCGCCGATGAGGAAAGCGGCAGTGTTTACGGTGCGGCAGCGTTGCTTAAGGAATATCCCGATCTTTTTGGAAAATCGGATATTATTCTTATTCCCGATGGCGGGGACAGCAAAGGCGAAACAATTGAAATAGCAGAAAAAAATCTTCTATGGCTGGAATTTACCACCTTGGGAAAACAAGCCCACGGCTCCCGTCCGGACTTGGGAGCCAATGCCCACCTGGCCGGGGCGGAATTGGCTGTCCGCCTCCACAACGAATTGGGAACAATGTATAAAGACCACGACCCGCTCTTTGAGCCGGATTATTCAACCTTCCAACCCACCAGAAAAACTTCCAATGTGCCAAACATCAACACCATCCCCGGAGAAGACTATTTTTGTATGGATATGAGGATACTCCCCCAGTATCCGGTGGATACGATCCTTTCTGTAATCGACCGGATCAAAACGGAGACAGAGAAAAAGCACAAAGTTATGATTAATTATATTGTTTCCCAGCGGGTAGAATCACAGGCCACTCCGGCAGACTCACCCCTGATTACCATGCTATCCCGCGCAGTGGAAACCGTGTACGGCGTAAGAACACGGCCTATCGGCATAGGCGGCGGTACCGTGGGGGCGTTCTTCCGTAACAAAGGGCTGCACTGCGCCGTCTGGAGCCGCATAGACAACACCGCCCATCAACCCAATGAATATGCCCTCATCGCCAACATACTGGGGGATGCCAAAGTGATGGCGTTATTAATGGCAGGAGGGGGGTGAGATATGGCAGGTAGTTTTGGAACGTTCCTGTAAATTTTCATAATTGAGATAAGATTTAAGGATTTCTCGGCAAAAACCGGTAACCCTAGCGCAGTACCGTCCGGGGGTTAATGGAAGAACCATTCTTATATACCGTAAAATGGAGGTGGGAGCCGGTACTCTGCCCGGTGCTGCCTACGTACCCGATAACATCATCTGTAGTTACATAGCTGCCGCCCCTAGTGCAGAAAGAATCCATGTGGCCGTAGAGGGTACGGTAACCGTCGGAGTGGGTAATCAGCACATAATTACCATATACATTGTCATAGCCAACAGATTCAACCCGTCCTGCCATCGCCGCTTTTATGGGAGTTCCGGTAACCGCCGCTATATCTAGCCCGTCATGGAAAGAACGGCCCCCGGAAATGGGATTACGGCGATAACCATAATAAGAAGTAAGCCGCCCGTGAATCGGCCATATCATGGTCAAATTACTAACGACACTGGGACTGATACTGGTAGTGGTACTGGAAACACTGACATTAACAACTACCCGTTCTTCCTCCCAAGCGGCGGTTGCGCCCGGAATAAAAAGGCTGGTATTGGGGTTAATATTCTCTGAAAAAAGCTCGTTGGCTACCCTAATTTCGATAATTTCCGCCTTATGTTTTGTCGCAATTCCACTGAGGGTATCCCCTTTTCTTACGATATAGAACACCCCATCCTGATTGGGTACCCGGAGTACCTTGCCTATTTGCAGATTTCTACTGTTTTTTATGTTGTTTACTGCCATTAAGGTACTGGTAGAAAGCCCAAATTGCCGGGCTACTCCCCCCGGTACATCCCCTTCTTTAACGGTGTAAGAAGAAAAGAGCAGCATCTTGGGCTGGTTTAATTCCTTTGGCTCGGATAATCCTTCGGTTTCCAGAGAAACAAGTTCAACCGGAACATCCATGTCCAGGCCGCCGATACCCTCTTCAGAGAGAATTTCCGGGACAGGGACACTCTTTCCCTGTCCTGCAAGCAATAAAAATACCAAAACAAGCCCTACGGCACCCACTACAACCTTTACTGCCGTAATGGTAATGGCAAATTTTTTGAGAAAAATCAACATATTATCCCTACTTGGGTGTAAATCATACCCATCGTATTATTTCGGCACATTATACGATAAACTATACCCCTGTATACCCCTTAAATTATATCACGTTTTGTTTTGTTTGGGAAGCCCCGCAAATATTTAACAATAATACTTCCTGATTATTTAATGTTTTTCAAGCAAATTTAACATATCCCGAATTTCCGCCGCCCTTTCATAGTTTTCCATGGCGATTACTTCGTCCAGTTCCGCTTTTAGCAGCCTTTTTTGCGTTTCCTGGTCTGCCTGAAGCGGACTGGCCAAATCATCTGCCGGTATGCCTACTTCATTTACCACCTTTTCAGCAATGTAAATGGGACATTTGCATCGAACTGCCATAGCCAAGGCATCGGAAGGCCGGGAATCCAGCGTTAAGCGGCCTCCTGTGGGTCTGGAAAATACCATCTGCCCATAAAACGTATTATCCTTTAATTCGGTTATTTCTACACAGTCAAGTTTAAGGTCCGCTGTCTTGGCCAAACTGTGGAGTAAATCTACTGTTAAAGGCCGGGATATAGTAACTCCGCCAAAACCAATCAGTATGGCCTGAGCTTCCGCCTGGCCTATAAAGACGGGCACTGAAAATTCTGATTCCAAGGGCTTTATTAACACCACATAACCTTCTCCGGTTTCTGCTATTCCCCAGATTTCCGCTTCTAACATTACAATAACCGCTCCGTTAATCCCATAAGGAGTTTTTTTGCATCGGGGTTTTCTGCTGGAATCCCGGAAAAAAATACTCCTGCCTGATTTATTAAGGCTTTTCCCTGCCTTTCCGCCTCCGTTAAAACACCTGCCTCTTCCAGCGCCCTGGTTAATGCTTCCACTTCCGGAACAGCCGCTCCCCCTGCTTTGGCCGCCATGAAACAGCGCGTAACAAATTCAACCCGCTGGGTGCGTTTTGTTCCGGCATCCGGACCGACACCGCTCCCATGCAAAAACAGAAGCACCGGCAGGCTTTTCTTTCCCTCAACCACGTCGTCTCCCCGTGTTTTTCCCGGGATTCCGGTACGCAAGTTTTTTACGTCGTCAAGGATTTGAAAGCCCACTCCAAGTTTTTGGGCTGCTTCACCCAAGGACGCTGTAAGGCCTTTGTCAAGAATTGTGTTTTGTACGACTCTGGCAACTTCCGCCCCCAGAAGTGCGGCAAACCGAGCAAGGCAGCCAGTTTTGAGGCTGCACATAAGCATATAATCTTCTAGGGAAGGAGTAAAGGCCGGCTCCCGGTGCCAGGCAATATCCATGGACTGCCCCAAATGGAGTAAGCGTAAATGAGCGGCATATAGTTTCCAGATACGAATTTGTGCCTGGGGATCGCCGTTCCAATGTTCCAAATCCATAAGGGGCAAAAAGTAAAGAAAAGAACCCGCATTGATCGCCGTATCGTTCCCGTACAGCAGGTGGATTGCCGCCTTGCCTCGCCTTTCGTTGGAATCATCTTCAAGATCGTCATGAATAAGGCTTGCATTGTGAGGAAATTCTACTAATCCCAGCAAAGGTATCGCCGCATCGCCGCCCCCTAAAGTCTGGCAGATCAAATGGGCCAACAGCGGCCGCCAACGTTTTCCCCCTCGGCTAAAAAGGTCTTGCCCCGGTTCCAGCAATGCCCTGGCAAGTTCCGGCCTTGGATTAATATTCGGAAACATTTTAACCCACCAGGAAG
>JAITCL010000003.1 GCA_031283105.1 Treponema sp.
TTTCAACATATTTTGTTGATTCTTTTGAGACACGGAAATCTTTCTCGCCATGAACAAATAAAACTGGTATATTTATATTAACATAGTAATCAAACGGTCTTACATCTACAAAACTTCTCCACCATCTATGCGTCATGCCGATGAATCCTTCTTCAAGCGAATCGGGATATGGTGGTTCTTTGTACAAATCAATTACATGGAGATACAATCTTTTCCAGCTTGCCGGAGTTATATTTGAAACAGACAGTATTTCAAAACCTTCATGGAGAGAAAGTCCCCCGCCGGATATAGAGACCAACAATGACACTTTATTTTTGTTATTTAATTGTTGATATACCATAGGCAGCAATAAAGCGCCCTCAGAGCCGCCGGCTAAAACTATGGAGGCATAATTATTGCTTGCAAGATATGAATTAATGATATAAACGTAATTTTTAAGCAGATTGTCAAAAGTGTACTTCACGCGCTCATCCCGGTCATCAAAGTAATCTATCCCGATCTGCCAGTTTAATTTTTCCGGAATAAAAATCGTATATTCATTTTGTAAACCTTGCAATAATAAATATCCAAGCCCGGCATTTTTCCATCTTGTTTTGGTTTTCTTGCCAAGTGTGGAATAATAGGCACTTCCCTCTAAAACAATAATTAATTTATCTGAGGAATTGTTTTTAAATTCATAACCAGTATAGTTGTCAAATTTTATGATTTCTAAATTTGGATAGGGATCAGTATAACGCATAGAAGCGCATGATAAAAACAAGGTAAAAAAAAGTGAAAAAAGAAAGAAAGAATATTTTTTCATAAAACCACCGTAAAATTTTTATCGCTGTTAAATTGAATTTTCAATATTTCTTTTTGCCGTTCAATTTCAGTTATCAATTCTTCCTCGGTGGGCAGATAGGGCATATATTTTGCGACAAATAACTGTTGGTTTTCATTAAGAACAGAATATCGCGCGATGGTTTTATCAGTTTCGGTGCAAAGCAAAATGCCGATAGTCGGATTATCGCCATCCCGCTTTTTTATGTCGTCAAGCATACGGACATACATATCCAGCTGCCCTATATCCTGATGGGTGATCTTATTCGTTTTGAGTTCGATAAGCACGAAACATTTTAGGATAAAATTGTAAAAAACCAAGTCGATATAAAATTCCGCTGTTTCTGTCTGTATATGCTGCTGCCGGGAGACAAAGGCAAACCCTTTCCCCAACTCAAGTAAGAAATGTTGAATGTGGTCGATTATGGCTTTCTCAAGTTCCGCTTCAACATAGCCGGAATTATCGGGAAGTCCAAGAAATTCAAGGACTGCGGGATTTTTGATAAATTCCAGCCTGTCCGGAAAATCCGCCATCTTTTCCTTCATTTCCGCCATAACGATGTCTTTGTTCTGCGAGGACAGCAGCCGCTGATAATAAAGCGTGGAAATGTTTCTGTCCAAGGTCCGGACAGACCAGTTGTTTTCGGAAGCCTCGGTAAGGTAGTATTTTACGGCGTTTTTGTCGGTAAGCCGCATAATTAGCCTGAAATGAGACCATGTCAGATTCGGCGCACAATGTGCGCCAAATTCAAAATCCATAAAATTCAGGTAAAATTGCCTGTATTCACGAAGACAGCGTTCCGCAAAGCCCTTTCCGAATTCGCTTTGAAGTTCTTCTGACAAGTTTTTGATTACTTCCCTGCCGTATTCAGCTCGTTGTTTGCCGTTTTGTTCTTCTTCGACAATCCTTCTCCCGATAAGCCAGTAGGCTTCTATCATTGCGGTGTTAATTGCGGTGTGGGCTTTTGTTCTGGCGGAGATTATTATTTGTTTTATTTCGGTGATATAAGGGGGAGGGGTCATAGTTGAATTCCTTGTTGTAGTCTGGTTTCTCTCACTCCCACTCCACCTTCGGTAATCCCGCCACAATATCCACCGTCTTCATGCTAACCGTTATCACCGATAATAGCAAGTCCAAAATATACTGCAGGTTTTCCGCTAGTATATTGATTATGGGCAAATTGCTGATTGGGACTAGCGGTTATGATTATCCTGAATGGAAAGGGGATTTTACCCGGAAAAACTTGCCCGCTTTAAAATTGGCTCCCCCTGTTTTTTGTGCGGTTTTAGGCATATTGTATAGTATCGGAAAAAAAGAAAGAAAGAATATTTTTACCACGAATAATTATGAATGAATCTTTACTCCGCCGCCAGCAAGGTATCGCGCAGGGCGGAAAGGTCTGCCGGTATTGTCCGGGCGTGGGCGGTTCTGGACATGGCTTTTTCTATGGAAGGCGGCACGGGTACGGGGCCGGTAATGTTTTCTACGGTTTCGGAAAATTTTGCCGGGTGCGCCGTAGCCAATACGGCGACTACGCTGTTCGCCACCGTTGCACCGCCATTGGCACGAAGCTTTTCCACGGCAGTCCAGCCCACCGCGCCGTGGGGATCAAGATAATACCCGAAATTATTAAACACATCTCCAATAGTTTTGCGGGTTTCATCATCGGTAATATACGCGCCCTTTATCAATTTTTTTAGTTGATCATAATTCCAATGCGCCGCCATTCGTTCAAAATTGCTGGGGGCTCCAACGTCCATGGCGTTGGAAATGGTCGCCTGCGAGGTTCTGGTTTTATACTCGCC
>JAITCL010000010.1 GCA_031283105.1 Treponema sp.
AAACATATGGACAAACAGTTGATTTTATGGATAAAAATAGTATAGTGGAAATAATTAAATATTGTAAAGAATAAAATACGGGCACACTACACATAACAGGACTGTAACTGTACGCCGCCAGTAGGCGGCTAGGCTACACAAAACACCAGTCGGGGCTACGCCCCTTTGTGGTGTTTTGCTCCGCCACATTTGGGGCAGGGGTCGTTGCTGTGCAACGCCCTATTACCTGCCCCAAACGTCAGTTACAGCCGGAACGTTAGGC
Source organism: Treponema sp. (assembly GCA_031283105.1). Taxonomy (GTDB): domain Bacteria; phylum Spirochaetota; class Spirochaetia; order Treponematales; family Breznakiellaceae; genus WQXQ01. The sequence goes on from JAITCL010000010.1 coordinate 263, forward strand.
GAAATGGTGGCTAAAGTTTATTATTGGATAGACAAAACTAAAAAAAATAATGATTGACAAAATAATATAAATATTTTATAGTAGATATAAAGGATTATAATGCATAAAAAACATTGGAATAAAAAAATTGCTCCAATTATTGTATCATTATGCCTTATTGGGTATTATGTATTGGTTGGATTTAGTCTAATCATATTAAACATTTCCAACACTATTAAAATAATAGCCTTAATTATTTCAGTTATAGGAACTGTAGTAATTATTATGGTTTTAATTGAACGAATTAAAGAAATTAATGGAGGGGAAGAGGATGATCTTAGTAAATACTGATTATATTACAGGAAAGGAATTAGAAACAATTTGCCTAGTAAAAGGGAGTACAATCCAATCACGGCATTTAGGAAAGGATATAACGCAGGCAATAAAATCCCTGTTAGGCGGGGAATTAAAAGCCTATACAGAAATGATGGATGAAGCAAGAGCATTAGCGACAAAAAGAATGGTCGATGAAGCAGAAAAAATTAATGCCGATGGAATAGTAAATATAAGATATGCATCATCGTCAGTGATGCAGAATGCCGCTGAAGTAATAGCATATGGTACAGCAGTAAAGTTCATATAAAATAATAGTATACGCCACCACTTCGCCTAACAAGACTGTAACTGTACGCCGCCTTTCGGCGGCTAGGCTACACAAAACACCAGTCGGGCTAACGCCCTTTGTGGTGTTTTGTTCCGCCACATTTGGGGCAGGGGTCGTTGCTGCGCAACGCCCTATTACCTACCCCAAACGTCAGTTACAGCCGGAACGTTAGGCGCAAGTTTTTTGAAAACAATGTGTAAAATATTTAGAAAATGATAAAAAATTTTAATATTCCAATATATTGTATAATTATTTAGAAATGGATAAACTTCTAAAAAGAGGAGAAAATTATGTGTACTTGCTTTGTAGACAGACGAGAAGATTTAATAATTGCCATGAATTTTGACAATAACGGTATGCCGTTTGAGTTAAATATGGAAAATCACAAAATTTTCGCTATTGATACAAAAACAATAAAAGGAAAAACACCTTCTTTTGGAATAAATAATCAAGGGACTTTTGTAAATAATTTATTTGTTGATTCAAATGGAAATGGTTTGTATAAAAGGATAAATAAAAATAGAACATTAAATGTTTACTTAATTAAAAACTTACTTGAAGGTGAAATATCAATAAATGAATTAGATAAATATTTAGATACAATGGAAGTAGTTAATGCTCCAAACTTTAGCACTCATAATTTAGTAGTGGACAAAAATGGAAATATTTATGTTATTGAACCCGGAAGGGGGAATATAAAAAATAAAAAACAGGAATCTCTTTATTTTGTTATGACAAATTTTTCGTTAATTGATTATAACGACGGTAAAAAATATAATGATAATGGGTTTGATAGATATGATAAAGTAAATACGGAATTAAAAAAACAAAAAAAATAAATGTAAAAGAGGCATTTAAAATTTTAGAAAAAGTTAAACAAAATTGTGAGTGGAAGACTGAATTTTCAATGGTTTATTCACAAAAAAATAAAACAATATATTATTGTTATAATTCTAAATTTAATGAAATAATGGAATACAAATTTCTTAAATAATATGTAAGCAAAAAACCAGCGCCTAACAGTGTCACCGCCCAGTGCCTGATACCAAAATCGCGTAGCGTCGTTAGTCAGCGACCTACGCTTTATATGGCATTTAACAACCGGAACATTAAAACACCAGATGCGTTACCAATTGATCAACCAGCACTAACAGGCCAATAATCCCCGTGTAAAGGGCAAAGCCCCACAGCGATTTTTCCCTGACAATTTTTAACATCAGCCGCACGGCAAAGAAACCTACAATGGCGGCGCTTAAAGTTCCCGCAATGATTGCCGCCGTTCCAATGCCGCCGCCAGCCACCGCCTCGCCGCCTTTTACCAGGTCTTTAAGCTGCAAAACCGCCGCGCCGAGTATTGCCGGAATTGACAACAGAAAAGAAAAACGGGCGGCAAAGTTACGGTCGAGTCTGCGGGAAAGCGCACCGGACAGGGTAGCGCCGGAACGGGACACGCCGGGGATAATGGCGACGGCCTGTAATATGCCGATTATAAGCGCGTCCAACCAGTTCATTTCATTGGCTTTTTTTAAATGAGCAGCGCCGCCCGTAGCGGCACGTTTTGACAGCAGTTCCGCCATAATCAACAGCGCCGAAGTGAGCAGAAAACACAAGCCCAAAAATTGGCCGGTTTCAAAAGCCTTTTCAAGCGGCTTTTTGAAGACAAGGGCAAAAATTACCGCCGGAATGGTGGCAATTATCAGGTAGGCGGTCAGCGGCTGATTGAGTTTGCGTAGTATTGCCCAAATGTCCGCCCACAACACCGCGAAAACAGCGGCAAGCGTCCCCACATGGAGCATAGTGTCGAATAACAGCGCCGGTTCTTCAATGCCGAAAATTTTCTGAAACAGAACCAGATGACCGGAACTGGAAACCGGCAAAAATTCCGTCAAACCCTGGATTACGCCCAGTATAATCGCGTTAATAATATTCATTGCCCCTTCCTTATTGTTTTACTTTGTCCAGGGACTTTTGCGGATAATCGTCGCCTTGCGGTCGTAGCCGACTGAAACAATGTCAATCGGCGTTTCGCAATAACGCTCTACAAAGTCAATGTACTCCATCGCGGGAAGGGGAAATTCCTCGTAGGTAAGGGCGTCGGCAAGTGATTTTTTCCAGCCGGAAAAAGACCGCAACACCGGCTTCGCGTTGTTAAGCTCTTCAATGGAAGAGGGAAATTTTTCCACGATGTTGTCGCCGATACGGTAGGCGATGCAGGCTTTTATTTCGTCAAACGTGTCGTACACGTCAAGGTGGGTCATTACTAGGCTGTCAATGGAATTGGTCATGCAGGCGTAGCGCAGGGAAACCAAATCCAGGTAGCCGCAACGCCGAGGCCTTCCGGTGGTAACGCCGTACTCGCGGCCTGTTTCACGGACAAAGCGGCATAACTCGTCCTCGGACTGGGGATCAAATTCGCTGGGCAGGGGGCCGTTTCCCACGCGAGTTGAGTAGGCCTTAAAAACGCCCAGCACCTTGTCGATGGCCCTCGGCCCGATACAGCCGCCCACCGCCGCCCCTGCGGCACAGGACATTCCACTGCTAACATAGGGATAAGTTCCCAAATCAAGATCGAGCAGCGTTCCTTGCGCCCCCTCAAACAGTACTTGCGAATTTTTCCGGTGTACCAGATACGACGCAAGATCAACCGACATGGCAAGGAGTTTTTCGGTATAGGGGGCCAGGAAATTGCGGTCTTCCGCCTCAAGTTCCGCCATTTTGTCTTTCCACGCCAAGTCCGCAATGCGGATACTTTCGCGGTCGCTTTTCATGGAATAGGTGATTCCAATGCCCCGGCCCGTTGTGCCGATTGGTTTTTTCCGCGCCACATCCCGCTCTTTGTCAATTTTAATGTAACGGGGCAGAACCAGATGCGCCCGGTCGGAAATTAAAATCCGGCCTGTGGTATCAATGCCGCGGTCTTCCAGCATTTTAATTTCATCGAATAACGCTACCGGATCAATTACCATGCCGGCGCCCAGAATAACAATTTTATCGGAATAAAAAACACCCGAAGGAATCAGGTGCAAAGCGTATTGCTCGCCGCCAATGACGATAGTATGCCCCGCGTTTGCGCCGCCGGCATAACGGACGATTATCTGCGCCTCATTTGCCAGATAATCAACGATTTTTCCTTTTCCCTCATCGCCCCACTGGGCGCCAATAACTACAACTTTCAAAGTATACCCCTCCTGTACATTGTACCGCCCTATACCATAATGTCAATTACCTGAATTCAATGCCGGCACAGGGGCGGGGTAGGTACCCTTTGCATACAATCACAAAAACGTTGAGGTAAAAAACCTCGACATTGTATTTCAACAATTTACCGTATAGTCTATTATCATAAAATGGAGGCTTTGATGATAAACCCGGTGTCTGTGGCGGCGCTGCCCGTCGCGGAGAACTTTATTATACAGAAACACCGCATCGAGAATGACGCAGAACAGGCGTGTAAGCGCGTCTGCATCGTTACGGGGACTCACGGTGACGAGTTGGAAGGGCAGTATGTTTGTGCGCGGCTGGCGAAGATTCTGAGCGACGGGAAACAAAATCTGTCAGGAATCGTGGATATTTATCCCGCCTTAAACCCGCTGGGAATCGATTCCGTTACGCGCGGTTTTCCAATGTTCGATTTGGATATGAACCGCATATTTCCCGGCTCGTCGTCGGGGTCGCTCGCGGAAGTTGCGGCGCACGATGTTATTTGCGACATCGACGGCGCGGATATGTGCATAGACATACATTCGAGCAACATTTTCCTGCGTGAGATACCGCAAGTGCGTTTGAGCGAACAAAACGAGACCGCGCTGCTGCCTTACGCGGTGATGCTCAACGTCGATCTCGTGTGGATACACGCATCGGCGACGGTGCTGGAATCGACGCTCGCGCACACGCTCAATATGCGCGGCGTAAAAACGCTGGTGGTCGAAATGGGCGTCGGAATGCGCATAACGGAGAATTATTGCGCGCAGCTTGTGGACGGCATATTGAACCTGTTACGCGAACTGGGAATATGGAGCGGAGAAGCCGGGCGGACACGGCCGCCGCTCGTTTCAAAGGATCATGGTGTCGGATTCCTGAACTCGGACGCGGGCGGGATATTTATTCCGCGTACCGCGCATGGCAGCCACGTAAGCGCCGGCGACTGCATCGGCATAGTCATAGACCCGCTCACCGGAATCATCGTTGAAGAAACACTTGCGCCCTGCGCCGGCTTGCTGTTTACGCTGAGAGAATATCCGCTGGTATTCGGCGGTTCGCTTCTGGCGCGGATAATGGAGGATTCCAAAAATGGTTAAGGACATCATATACTCGATTAAGTCGCCCTACCGCGAGAGCATGAACATCGCCGGGTACACCTTCGGTTTCGGCGAGCGCTCGTGCTGCGTGGTGGGCGCGTTACGCGGCAACGAGATTCAGCAAATGGCGATTTGCGCCCAGTTAGTCGACACACTCAGGCGTCTGGAGGAAAAAGGGCGCGTTGTCTCTGGCAAAAGTATAATGATAATACCGTGCGCGAATCATTACTCCATGAATATCGGCAAGCGCTTTTGGACAATGGACAACACCGACATCAACCGGATGTTTCCCGGTTACGATCAGGGCGAGACGACTCAACGCATCGCGGACGGGCTGTTCAAGTCAATCAAGGATTACGTCTACGGCATACAGATGGCAAGTTTTTACCGCGAAGGCGAGTTCCTGCCGCATATCAAGGTGATGGACACCGACAGCGGAAAGCGCGAAACCTACGAGTCGATCGCGGATTTCGGCCTGCCCTACGGCCTGATCAGGATACCGCAGCCCTACGACACCGCAACCCTCAACTATAACTGGCAGGTGTGGGGCTGCCGCGCCTACTCGCTATTCTCGACTTACACCGACCACATCGGAAGGCAGTCCACGCAAACTGCCGTGAACGCGGTTTTGCGCTTTCTTATTGCCAAGGGGATACTTAAATGGGCGTTGCATGGCGGAATGCACACCCGCATCCTCAACGAGGAATCAATCAGAAACATCCAGACAAACAGCGCGGGGATACTGAAAAAATACGTCGCGGTGGGCGACGAGGTTGCCGAGGGCGACCTGCTCTGCGAGATAATCCATCCTTTGGAGGGAAGTACGATAGACTGGATAGAGTCGCCGGCGGAAGGGACGGTGTTCTTCGCCCACAACAAACAACTGGTGATGGAGCATACCGACGTGTTCAACATCGTGCCGTTTGCTGACACATGACAGGGCGGTGTATATTTAGTTAGCGCATATAGTGTTAGTTATCTTTTGAAAGTATAACCAATGCCCACATGAGCGGTGGGGCCGTGGGTAAAATATGAGAAGGGAGACTTGCTTTCATTTTTGCTGTTCAGTTTTATACCCCAGAGCAATTCACTCCGCAGAAACAATGAACGGCTGATTTTATAATCCATGCCGCCGCCTGCCTTTATCCAAATAGCATTGTTTGCCGATAAATCGCCCAGTATTTTTAAGCCGTTTTCCTGTGCCGACAGCCACAGTTGATACCCAGCCCCCACAGCCGGAAACAGGGAAATTTTATTCAGGTTAAACGGGTATTTTGCCAAGATGCCAATATCAAACAACAATGCGGAAGCGTTACCAACGCTATTTTCATTTTCTGTTTTGATAGCGGTGTTATCGTAATAATAATCTTTGCTCCATGATCGCCGCCGTTTTCCCGAACCGGTATACAAACCCATGTTGATTTCCGCATATTTTAAATCAAGAAACATAAATCCGCCTATATCCAATTCGCTTTTGCTGTTTGTTTCAGTGGTTACATAGTTGCAATTATAATAATATTGATCCACTTGGGCAGACTCTGTCCCCTTTCCTTCCCGCGTCCCTTCGGTAAATGAGCCGCCGATGCGTATACCGCCGCCAATGCTGACGGGGAAATTTCCCGCGCCGCCGGTTAATGATTTTATTTTAGTATCATTGCGTATGTTTTTGTTTATCGTTCCCTGAATGACGGCTGTTTCTACGGCTATAGCCCTTATTCCCAGACGGTACATTCCGTTAACCAGAAAAATCCCGCCGGATATTATTGTTTGCGCTCCCAGTTTTTTCCCGATTGCCTGCGCCGACTCGTCGCTTACCTCCCCCGACAACTGAAAGTCCATTTCTTTTTGAATCAAATCCAAATCCCGCCGTTCAACCGCAGTGAGATTCCCCCTATTGACAATAGTATTAGTAAGCTCGTCAATGATGTAATTTGACAGTTCTTGATGATTCGATTGTATATTTAACACCGCTACCACCGAATGGGCGTTCAGCCTTTTTTCAAAATAATCAGCGATTTCCCTTATCGCTTTGTCCAGATTTACCATGTTCTGCGAGTATGCCCTGTTGACAGAGAATATAATAATGATAAGTGATAGAATAATTTTTTTCATGGTTTACCTTAAAATAACAGCTCCCGTATTGACAGACTGTAGAGAATAATCTACAATGTAAATGTGTATGAAATTGAACAAACCGAACCTTTTAGCGCATGGCTTCACGGTTTGAAAGACAATCAGGCAAGGGCGCGGATTAGAGCCAGAGTTGAGCGCGCACATTTGGGGAACTTTGGCGATTGGTCTCCCGAAGGCGGAGAGGTTCGGGCGATGCGGATAGATTACGGCCCTGGATACCGGCTGTACTTCACCATTCGCGGTGACCGAATTGTCATCCTCCTGTGCGGAGGGGATAAGCGTACACAGGAAGCTGACATTAAACAGGCGCATAAACTGGCAAAGGAGATTGTATAAATGAAAACCATCAAATGGGATATTTATGGCGAACTCAAAACAGAGGAAGATATACAGGCATTTGTGGAGGCTTCTATCACCGAAGCTGAAAACGACACCGACCCGAGTCTGCTTGCCCATGCTTTGGGAGTTGCGGCAAAGGCGCGGGGTATGCTGGCGGTTTCCCGCGATACCGGAGTTGACCGCGCCGGTATTTATCGTTCTTTTGCGAAAGGCGGCGACCCGCGTATCAGCACCTTCGACAAAGTAGCGCGTTCTCTGGGCTATCATCTTACGCTTGCTCCTGTTCAAAAGTAATAATCTCCTGCATTAAATTAAGAAGAATATAACCACAAATAAATGAAAACCATTAAAATGTAAAAGAGCAAATGGCACGGCACCTGAAAGATTCATCTTTTGCAAACCAGTCTTGTGTACCAGAAGCTATACTTCCTTGATAATAATCAACCTCACCCAATCCCGTTATCCGATGTACCCCCATCGCCGCAAGCCGCCAAAACCAGCGCAAGAATTGCTGTTAAGGTAAATATTTTCTTCATTTTGGTTTACTTCGTTAATCCCTCTATAAAATATGTCTCCATATTTTTTAGGGTCTTAACATTTGTAGAATCTGTAGCATCTACAACAATGGTATTGTCGGTAAAAACAAACTCTACATCTTCCCCTATATTAACTACAACCAGACTATTGGTTCGGCATGGTCTTGCCGCTACTACAATTTCATCTGCTACTCGTGCAATAATATGCAAAACAAAATAAATGTATCCCGAAGTAGTTTCTGTCAATTCAATTTTATACGAAATATTTCCCTGGCTGAAATAGCCGGGATCTCCCGGTAATCCTTCGTTGCCGTAGGGATTTTGAACTGTCGGTTGAAAATATTTGTCCTGCAAATGGACATTCATAAGCCATGAATAAGACTCGTTTTTTATCCTGATAAAAGTTTTTCCATTACCACCGCCATTTCCATTTCCCGACGAACCTCCCCCATCGCCATCGCCGCACCCCGCCAATACCAACGCTAAAATTGCCGCTAACACAAAATTTTTCTTCATTTTCATTTCTCCTTATTTAAAAATGATTGTTTGTTCCCCGGTTTTTATTACCGAGCTTCCGTTATAGGTAAAACTGTATATAAAACCATTTTTCGCGGTAAAATCGGGAATTGTTGTACTTTCAAATGTTGAGACCGCTTGATAATTTTGGTACAATCTGCCTTCGGCAGGGATACCCCCCTCAGTGCCAAGCGGTAATTTGTACACCCCGGTTTTTCCGGGTGCAACGGAAAGATTTCCATTACCGGTTTGTTTGAATACAGTGCCCAAATGTTTCAATTCACATTGCAAACTTGATGAATTTAAAATTTTGATAAACGCGTTGCGAAATTCAAGGTTTGCCGGCTGCGGTATCTGCTTGGTGTAGGATTTATTTTCTTCTACCACAAAATTAATCTGCACATTGGGGTCAATGCCGCTGGTGATTACTTCGCCGCTTTCAGTATCAAAAGCGTCGTTTATCCGGTACAGGTATTCAATGGAAAAAGTTGAGCCAATTCCGTAATTGTCGCTGATACGGACATCAGCCCTTTTTGATTCACCAGCCGATAATTCCAGCAGTACCGGGCCGCTAAAAGCGTCTTGATGAACCACAATTTTGTAGCTTGATTCATTGAAAAAGGTTACTTTTCCGGTTTTTACCACCGAATTATTATTTCCATTATTTGAATTGTTTCCGTCTGTTGAATTGTCCGTATCAGAACAGGCGGCAAACATCAAACTGATGATTAAAACAAAATAAATAATTTTCTTCATTAAAATTCTCCATTGCAGAACAAAAACAAACGCCCCAACCACGATTAGGGCGTTTGTTGAGAACAAACCTTTTACAAGGAACTTATTTCGGTTGAAACATCTCGTTTTGAACCTTCGGTAATGGTTGCGGTATAAGCGCTTACAGTATCCCAACCGCCGCCGCTATAGTTAATGGTTACGGTGTAATCATATCCATTTTTTATTACAGGCGTACTATCGCCCTGTTTAATGGGTATGGTTACTGTTCCGCCATAAAGGGTCATATTTAGATTCATCGATTGCCCCACATCGGTTGCTGTAATTTCAAAAGTATTTATTTGACCTGAGTTTACAGAATCATAACCATTCTGCGCGAAATACACTCTTGAAGCGGCGGCTAAACGGCAGCTCTGGTTTGCCACGTTATTGGTAACAGTAACGAAAGCAACCGGATAGGTAATGTTGGCAATAATTTGCGCCCATTGGATATTGGGATCATTGGGGAACCTGACCGTACTCACACCTGTATCTGTTACCGGACGCGGACCTATTGAAGCTGAATCGCCGAATGAAGTCGGTTTAATGGTGGTAACGTTTTTAGTGATGCTGCTGTAGAACACATATACCGGGAAAATGGTTATATCGTTGGAAGAACTGGCATACAGAGCATAATTGGTTGCCAGCGCGGGAAGGTAACCAATTTTTTCACCATCGGGACTGTCTTTCCGCAATTCAATTCCAATTCTTCCGCCATTTGTAACCTTAAAATAATATTCACCTGCGTATGCGGGGTTTATTTCCGTGCGGAAATTTTTCCCCTGTCCGTAAGTGGCCATTGCGGAATACTCAATCTTGGCATTGGCAAGGTTTGTTTTGTTCTTGTTGTATTCATCAAGAGCCATACCGCGCAGGACAATATAGCCGCCAAGACTAAAATCCGTAACAGCGTTGGAAATATCAAAAGTCCTGGTAGTTAATGCCCTGACCCCGCCCAAAATATTGTTGGCAGTTGGGGTTTGCCCCTGGAATAAAACCATATCCTTTGACACGTTATTAATCACGGTCAATGTTCCTGACGCTTGGTTAGTCCAGTTGATACCATCTCCGCCTCCTCCCGGCCCAGGCCCAGGCCCCGGATCATCTCCATCGCCGCCATCACTACACCCCGCGAGGTTCACCATAAGCCCCACGACCAGCACAAATACTGAAAATTGCAGCATTTTCCTCATTTTTTTGCTCCTTACACGTTAATTATTTCTACAGGAATACTCCTGCGGTTTCAGAGTGAAAGCGCCGTTCATTACCGCGTCAAAGCCCCGGGATTTTCGGGCGGAATTCTCCGCAAAACAGGCCACACGAACCCAAGTGAGTAAACTGGCCCGGTTATCCGGCGTGAGCAGGCGGGAAATTGTGCGGATTTCGGCTTTGTTATTTGGCATAGAGCTCCTTATTACCATTTAATCTTAATATAATACCAGTTATTTACTATTTTGTCAAGGGTTTATTAAGTCATTGATATTTTCATTGTAATTTTTTAATACACCCGATATTCTTAAAATCAGAGAAAATGAACATACTTGACCGAATTCGGCTTGTCCGCAAGGCTTTGGAATTAAATCAAGGGGAATTTGCCCGTCAAATTGGCTTGACACAGACTGCCTTGTCCATGATAGAACTGGAAAAAGTAACCCTGACCGACAAAAACATCAAACTGATATGCGCGACTTTTGCCGTTGACGAGGATTGGCTGCGGACGGGAAAAGGCGAAATGTTTGGCGTGGAATCGCCCTACGAAAAGGAACTTTTGGAAACTTTTGGCAAGTTAACTGCCGATACGCAGGAATTTATTCTGGAAATGGCAAGGGGGCTTTTGAAGAGACAGAATAACAAATGAACAAGGAGGACGCGTATGGCACAAGTGAAAAATGACTCCATTCCTTCTGAAAACAAAGTCTATCAAAACATCCGCACTGTTCTTGTAGCCGCACGGCAGAAGGTGTATTCTGCCATCAATTTTGCTATGGTAGAAGCCTATTGGGAAATAGGGCGGCAAATTGAACAAGCTGTAGGCGACCGTTCCGAATACGGGAAAGGGTTATTACCGTATATTTCAAAGGAATTGTCTATTGAGTTTGGCAAAGGCTTTACAGTCAGAAATTTACAAGCAATGCGGCAGTTTTATGAAGTATTTCCAAATACGCACACACTGTGTGCGGAATTGAGTTGGTCTCATTATCGTCTTTTGATAAGGATAGATAATGAGCCCCGGCGTGAGTTTTACCTAAAGGAATGTGCCGAAAGCAACTGGAGCGTGCGCCAGCTTGAACGACAGATCACTTCTTTTTACTATGAACGGCTGCTTGCAACACAAAAAGAAAGCAGGGAATCGGTAAAGAATGAAATCCAAAGGAATGAGCCAAAAACAGAGCCTGACTATATCCTTAAAGACCCGTACATTCTGGAATTTCTAGACCTGAATGAGAATAAGAAATACCACGAAAGTGAACTCGAACAGGCTCTTATAGACAATTTACAGAAATTCCTTTTGGAATTGGGTAAAGGTTTTTCCTTCGTAGCCCGTCAAAAACGCATAACCATTGAGGGCGATCACTATTATGTAGACCTGGTATTCTACAATTACATGCTCAAGTGTTTTGTGGTTATAGACCTCAAAACCGGCAAGTTGAGCTATCAGGATATTGGGCAGATAGATTTTTATGTCCGGTATTTTAATGACCAGATTAAGCTGCCGGAGGACAATCCTACATTGGGTATTATTCTATGTGCCGATAAAAATGAAACTATGGCAAAGTACTCGGTACTATCCGACAAAGATAACTTGTTAGCCTCAAAATATATGCTCTACCTGCCAACGGAAGAAGAATTAAAAAATGAATTGGAACGAGAGCGGCTTCTAATTGAAAGCAAAAAATCTTCTGAAGAGGCAGGATAACAAAGGAACTTTTGGAAAGTTAACCGCCGATACCCAGGAATTTATTTTGGAAATGGCAAAGGGGCTTTTGAAAAGGCAGGGGGGATGAGAGGGGGGATTATCCCTTGACATCTAAAATATCTCGTAATATACTTTTTATATGGGCAATACTTTTGCTGGATTCGCCAACGGGTTTACCCGCGCTACCGGCTTTGACAGTATTGCCTTTGCAGCAAATCCAGATTTTCGTTGATTTTTTTCTTTCAGTTGTCTATAATTATAGTACCAGGGGCAGCCTTGGAGGGCCGGGCAATAAAGGGGCATTGAACACTGGGTAAAACTAAGCTCATGCCAATCCTGAGTCCGGCTCTATTTTTATATCCCCTAAAAAGTGATAGTAATACTTGGAATTTTTTCCTTGCGTTTCTCTTGTCAATAAGATTATTTTATAGGATTTTCCATTGATATTCATGTTGTTTGAGAAGTATGTATATCCATCTGCATATAGAAAACATTCCTTTTTAAGCTCTCTATCGGCAAGCGTTTTTTCACGGTCAGTTTCAATTATATCACCATTCACTCTACTATCCTTTATCCACTGGCAACCCTATCCTAGCATAGCCATTATTCTTGTGTCCATTCTTGTTAATATAAACTTGCCGTTTAAGCGAGCGAATAGAGTGATGCACTATTTTCAAAAAAATGTTATGCTGAAATTATGTCAAATACCAATCACCCGCTGTATTTAATTGACGCATACGGCCTTATTTACCGTTCCTATTTTGCCTTTATGACCCGCCCCCTGCGTAACAGTACCGGAAAAAATGTTTCCGCCCTGTTTGGCTTTGCCCGTACATTGATAAGCCTGTTGAATGACGGCGCCCCGCTGGCAAAGACAGACAATCAGCTTGATGGTTCAAAAGAAACGCCCCGGCTGCTGGCGGCGGTTTTTGATTCGCGTACCGCCACATTCCGGCATAATATGTACAGCGAGTACAAGGCGACGCGGCAGAAAGCGCCGGACGATCTTCACGCGCAGGTTCCGTTAGTTGAAGAATTTCTCGCCGCGTTGAATATTCCCGGTTTGCGGGTGGACGGCTACGAAGCCGATGATATTATCGCGGCGCTGGCGCAAAAATGCCGGGCGGAAAAACGGCAGTGTTATATCATTTCTTCCGATAAGGACTTGCTGCAATTGGTGGGCGAAGGCACTTATGAGCTGCGTCCGGCAAAAACGGCAAAAGGCGAAATTCCCAGCGGCCAGAATTCAGGCCCGGTATGGGAACTTATTGGGTCCGCACAAGTAAAAGCCGAATGGGGAGTTGGGCCGGAAAAAGTGTTGGACTTACTTTCGCTGACCGGGGACTCCTCCGACAATATTCCCGGCGTGAAAGGCATCGGTGAGAAAACCGCCGTGGAATTAATGTCCCGTTACGGATCGTTAGACGAAATCTACCGGAACATTGCCGGTATTGAAGGGGCAAAGGGCAAAAAACTTGCCGCAGGAAAGGAAAGCGCTTATTTTTCACAATCGTTGATACGGCTGGATACCGGCGTGCCTTTGCCGGTCAGCGATATTGATGAACTTTCCGCGGAAAATCTTAACCGTCTGGCGGCGGCGCGGGTGCTTTTCCGTGAAGGCTTGCGTCAGAGCGCAAAGCAGCTTGACCCTGATGTCGGCGCTCATAACGCGCCTGATTCCGCGCCTGTTCCGGACAGTGAACCTTTTTCAAAAACACCGTCAGGCGAACAGCCGGCCCCGGACATTTATTCAACCTATTCTTCCGACAAATCCCTGTTCGGCGCCGGTGTTTACAAAATTATCCTTGATATTGCGGAACTAAAAAATATTCTCGCTGAAGCGCACCGGCAGAAACTCCTCGCGCTTGATTTTGAAACCGATTCCCTTGACGCATGGAATTCGCGGCCTATCGGCATTTCGCTGGCGCTGAAGCCCAAAGAGGCATATTATGTGCCGGTGGCTCCCCACGGTGTGAAACAGGACGGAACAGATGCCGCAGACCCGATTCACAATGATCCTGAAAAAGTCCGCGCCCTGCTTGCCCCGTTGCTCGCCGATACGGCGATGACGATAGTTGCGCATAACGCAAAATACGACTACAAGGTCAGCCGCGGCTGGGGCATTGACCGCTGGAAATGTAAAATTTGGGATACGATGGTGGCGGCATGGCTTGCCGATCCTGAACGGAATAATTACTCGCTGGATTCGCTTGCCGCCTATACTTTCGATTACACGCCCCTGTCTTATCAGGATGTTGTGCCCAAGGGGTGTACCTTTGACGCGGTTTCTCTGGAAACGGCAGCCCGTTATTCCGCCGAAGACGCCGATCTCTGTCTGCGGATGATGCGCCATCTTGAGCCGCAGCTTGCCGCCGCCGATGCGATGCGGCTTTTTGAAAATCTTGAAATGCCCCTGCTGCCGATTCTCGCCGAAATGGAAGGCTCCGGTATAAAAATCGAGGCAAAAATTTTAATTGATTACGGCAAAGAGCTTGAAGTTGAACTGGACGCTATTCAACGTGAAATCTGGAGTGTGGCGGGTCATGAATTCAACATTGCTTCTACCAAGCAATTGCAGGAAGTGTTGTTTGTCGAACGCAAACTCAAGCCGGGGAAGAAAACCAAAACCGGCTATTCCACCGATGCGGCGTCTCTGGAAGAACTTGCCCGCGAAGACCCGCTGCCCGCGCTGATACTCCGTCACCGGACTTTGGCAAAACTGAAATCAACGTATGTTGACACGCTGGCGAGCATGGCGGATAACGATGGCCGCCTGCACACCAATTTTGATCAGGCGGGAACCGCCACCGGCCGCCTTTCCAGCCGCGAACCCAATTTGCAAAATATTCCCATTCGCGCCGAGGAAGGCCGCCGTATCCGCGAAGCTTTTATTGCCGGCCCGGACTGCCTTTTGATTTCCGCCGATTACAGTCAGATAGAGCTGGTAGTTTTGGCCCATCTTTCACAGGATGAAAACCTTATCGCTGCTTTCAGGGAAGGCACGGACGTTCACGCCCGCACCGCCGCGCTGATATTCGGCGTTGATGTGGATCAGGTAAAAAGCGATCAGCGGCGCATTGCCAAGACGATTAACTTTGGCGTGATGTACGGCATGAGCGCCTTCCGCCTTGCCAATGAATTGGGAATCAGCCGCACGGATGCTTCCAATTTTATCGCGGCGTATTTTAACACTTACGCGGGGGTACGGCGTTTTATTGAAGACCTGATTAAAAAAACCGAAGAGGCGGGTTATGTTTCCACAATTTTTGGCCGCCGCCGCTATATCCGTACCATCAACTCACGGAACAAAACCGAAAAGGCCGCCGCTGAACGCATTGCAGTTAACACTCCCATTCAGGGTTCTGCGGCGGACATTGTTAAAACTGCCATGATTAATCTGGACAGGCGCCTTGCCGCCGAACACAGCCCCGCCCGCCTTTTGCTGCAGGTTCACGATGAACTTATTCTGGAATGTCCAAAAAATGCCGCCGTTGAAACGGCGGATCTGGTTAAAGCGGAAATGGAACAGGCGGTCAGTCTGCGTATTCCGTTACGGGTAAGCGTGGAAACAGGAAAACGCTGGGGGGATTTTCACTGACCTACCAGCGTCCCCATTGCATCATTCTGTGCTGCTGCTGCATCGGCATATCCTGGCGAGGCCATGCAAGATCATAATCTTTTCCGTTAAGCGTCATCTTTTGTACATACAGCAATTTAACTTTGTCGTTTTGCGGAGAAGACAGCGCATAGCCCTCAAGCGTTACCGCCGCTCCTTCCTTCAGGCCGTCAATAAAACCGGTATAGCGGTTAAGGCCCCTGGCAAGATAGGTAATGTCATTGCTGGTAACGGCAATCATACCCTGCGCAATGGTTAAATTACCGCTGACACTTACACTTTCCGGTGATGGGGAAACTCCCCGTGGGGAATCGCGGTTCCATGAAGGGGAATTTGGCCTTCCACGGAAGGAATCCTGTTTCCGGCGGTTATTTCCATCAGCGGAAACCAATGCTATGGCGCACATAGCCAGCATACAAAATAAAATTATCCGTTTCATTATGAAACCTCCGTTAATGATAGTTAATTATATAACCACAAAAACCGCGTAAGGTTTCAAGGTTGCGTTACTTAAAATACCGCACTCCCGCCTCAAAAATATTCTGCCGTTTATTGCCGGGTATGTTGATGTGGACATATTCGCCGCGCCGCTCGGAGTGGCCCATCTTGCCGAGGATTCTGCCGTCGGGACTACACAGGCCCTCAATGGCAAAATCCGAACCGTTGGGGTTGTCCGGTTCGTGCAGAGCAGGTTGTCCGTTTGCGTCGGCGTAACAGAAGGGAACCTGTCCGCTTTTGAACAATGCCTCACCCTCATCGTGACGTATAACAATGCGTCCCTCGCCGTGGCTTACCGGAACCAGGTGAACCGTACCGGGCTGTTCAAGGGCAAGCCAAGGGGAACAGTTTGCCATTACCCGCGTACGAACCATGCGTGAAACGTGCCGCCCTATACGGTTAAAGGTAAGGGTGGGCATGGCGGCATCCGGTGTGCGGTAAGCGCCGTAGGGAACCAGCCCCAGTTTGATCAATGCCTGAAAGCCGTTGCATATCCCCAAAATAAGCCCATCGCGGTTTTCAATTAGATTGCTCACCGCATCGGCAATCACCGGGGAACGCAGCACGTTGGCGATAAATTTACCGGAACCGTCCGGCTCATCCCCGGCGCTAAACCCGCCGGACAAGGCGAGTATCTGCGCTTCGCCGATTGCCGCGGCAAGCTCGCGTCTTGAATGGGCGATGTCTTCACTGCTGCGGTTTTTGAAAATCACCAGTTTAGTCCGCGCTCCCGCTTCACGAAAAGCCCGTTCCATGTCCCATTCGCAGTTGGTTCCCGGAAAAACGGGAAGGACGACAAGGGGGGAGGGGGGAGTGGGGAATGAAATATCGTGGTATAGATCGGAAACAATATTGTAGTCCGAACAACAATCCCTACTCCCCACTCCCCGATCCCCAGTCCCTCTTTCTATCGCATCCGCCACCGTTGCCCCTGTTGAAATCTGCGGATACACTTCTGCAAGCGGGTACTCATAAGCGCGGCGCAGTACCGCCAGGGGGATTTCAGCCGCTTGCAGTTCGCCGTCAGATTCTTCTGTTATGCGTAATACCGTTTCATCAATGGTAAAAGCGGCAATTTCCCAACAGCTGGATTCTCCCAGAATTTCGCCAACGCGGGGATTATCCCGAAACGCCGCGCCGTCAATTTCAACTAACAAAGACCCCTGATAAGACAAGTCAACGGTAAAAGCGCGGGGCTTGGCTTCCATCCCGGTATTGTTGCCAAAAGCCATCAGCGCAAGGCTTGCGGCAACGCCGCCCGCAACAACCGGATACGCCGAGCAAACACAGTTAATTGCGCCTAATGCCGCAAGCGCGTCCATATTGGCTTTGAAAATGTCCCATTCGTTAAGATCGGGATTGGCGGTTTTTGCAGAGTATGACTCCGCTTGCGCCAAAAGGACAATGACGTTGCCGGATTTGCCGGAAAGAGCGCCGGAACGGATTGAGGCTGCCGGGGCTGTTCCTGCGGCAAAAGCGACCAGAGTCGGCGGTACGGTAATGTCGATGTCGTGTACTGCATCCCGGTAATTGCCCGACATGGAATCTTTGCCGCCGATGGCGGGAATCCCCAGCGCAAGCTGGGCTTCAAGCGCGCCGAGCAGGGCGGCGGCGGGTCTGCCCCACGATTCAGGAGAGACAGGCCGCTGAAAATATTCCTGCAAACTTAAACGGGCAGCGCGAAAATCGCCGCCGAGGCAGGCGAATTTTGCCAGCGCTTCACGGATACTGCCCTTTGCCCCTTCGTAGGGATTTTGTTCCATTAAATCGGGATCGTAGCCGAATGTTAAAATGCTCGCGGTTCTGCTGTGCTTATCCAACGATGGCAATAACGCCGCCATGCCACATTCGGGGGTTCCCTGTTCCGCGCCGCCCCAGGGGAATAACACCGAACCCGCGCCAATTGAACCGTCAAAACGTTCCTGCAAACCCCGGCGGCTGCCGGAACGCAGAGACATAAGTTCCCGTTCCAGATTGTCCAGTATAACGCCGGGATTCGCATGGTGCGGCTGATCGTCCGGCCCCGCGCCTGATTTCGCCGGAAGTAACGCCTGCGCCGAGCGGGGAGCGCCATTGGTATCAAGGAATTTACGGGAAAGGTCAACAATGGTATTGCCCCGCCACTTCATTTTGAGGGCGGCATCAGTAGCATTGTCATCGTTAGCTGTAACTGCCGCAATGACCACCGCGTCAAGATTTTCAGCGGCGGCCAAATTGATAAAAGAATCAGCGTCAGCGGCGGCGCATACCACCGCCATCCGCTCCTGCGATTCGGAAATTGCCAGCTCTACGCCGTCTAGCCCGGCATATTTTTTGGGAACCTTGTCCAGGTCAATGTCGAGGCCGGTGGCAAGTTCTCCTACCGCCACTGAAACGCCCCCCGCGCCAAAGTCGTTGCAGCGTTTGATAAGCCGCGCCGCCTGCGGATTGCGAAACAGCCGCTGAAGTTTGCGTTCCTCCACGGCGTTGCCCTTCTGCACTTCCGCTCCGGCAGTTTCTACCGATTCGCCGGTATGTACCTTTGAGGAACCGGTCGCGCCGCCTATGCCGTCCCTGCCGGTTTTGCCGCCCACGAGAATAACCAAATCGCCGGGCGCGGG
Source organism: Treponema sp. (assembly GCA_031283105.1). Lineage (GTDB taxonomy): Bacteria > Spirochaetota > Spirochaetia > Treponematales > Breznakiellaceae > WQXQ01. The sequence goes on from JAITCL010000010.1 coordinate 19,130, forward strand.
TTCCTCCCGCCGCACCAACGCGGCGGGAACCGCGGCAATAACCGCGCCCAGTTCCATGCGCTTCGCCAAAAATCCGCTGTGGTAAAATTCCGCCACCTGGCCGGTGGCAAGCCCAATCTGGTTTCCGTATGACGAATAACCCGCCGCCGCTTCACGGGCAATTTTTATCTGGGGGAGTTTTCCCGGCAAAGTTTCGCTTAACAGTGCGCGGGGATCGCCGCCACCGGTAACCCTCATCGCCTGATGTACAAAAGCCCGCCCGGAAAGCGGGTCACGGATTGCGCCGCCCAAACAAGTCGCCGCGCCGCCAAACGGCTCAATTTCTGTCGGGTGATTGTGGGTTTCATTTTTAAACAGCAAAAGCCACGGTTCGACAGAACCATCGCTGAATTCCGCCGTTACCTTAACCGTACAGGCGTTAATCTCTTTTGATTCATCAACATCATTGGCAAGCCCGCGCTTCCGCAAGATTTTCGCCCCGATAGTCGCCATGTCCCACAGCGAGCGGGGGCGGCTTGCGGCATTCTCGCCGTAAACCTCACCACGGGCCGCTTCGTATATTGCAAGGGCTTTGCTCAATGCGGGGGCAGATGGGCCGCTGTCAATCTCAATTTTTTCCAAAATGGTGTTAAAAGTAGTATGGCGGCAGTGATCTGACCAATAGGTATCAAGCGCCCGCAGTTCCGCCAGCGTCGGGTCTCTGTTAATCGAAGAAAACCATGCGCGGCAAAAACACAGGTCTTCAAGACTCATGGCAAGCCCGTATTTTTTCGCCATTGCATCAAGTTCCGTATCGTTAGCTGAAATGAAACCAGCCAGAACCGGCACGTCATCGGGATTAATTTCAATTTCTTCGAGCGTCTGCGGTATTCCTGCGGCGGCTTCCCGCGAATCAACCGGATTGATTAAATATTTTTTGACCGCCTCAAGCGCGGTGTCCGAAACAGGAACATCACCCGGCGTTAATATATACACCACGGCGGAACGGATAAGCGGCCTGACTCCGGTAACCAATTCAACGCACTGTGCCGCGGAGTCGGCGCGTTGGCTGTACTGGCCGGGAAGGTACTCAATGGCAAAGCAGCGATTACCCGCTTCGGCAAGAGTGGTTTCATCATAAAAAACTTTATCGCATTGAGGTTCGGAAAAAACCGCCTGTACCGCTTCTTCAAACTGGGCTTCGTCCAGACCGCTGACATCGTAGCGGTTCAAAACACGCAGCCCTTTAAGTTGTGCCAGTTCGGGATACTGTCCGCCCAAAAAACCGGCCAAATCGGACTGCAAGCGCCGCGCCTCAATATCAAACCCGTCCCGTTTTTCTACAAAAACCCGCTGTACCTTCATGGGATGAGTCTAGCGCGAATTGATGATGCTTACAACTATTCAAACAAACGAAACATCGATTCCCGAATAATCGTTGTCTATTTTAAGAGAATCAAGTATCTGCGAAATTTGTCCGCGATGATGTGTGTTGTGAACAACAAGCTGGCTCAGCATGAATGACAACGGCACAGAAGCGGGATTCCCTCCGTACCATTCAATTTTAACCGGAAGGCTTAAATCGGATTCGTTTAAGGCTTCGGCCATAGCGATATAAGCCGCATCAATGGCAGTTGCCGCTGATTGCAGTTCTTTCCACTGTGTTTCGCTTAACGCCCCTTCGGGGAATTTTGGCAGAGTTTCGATTGCGGAAATGGCTTTTAACGCCGCCGCGTTACCGCTCAACGCGGCTTTATACATTCCCAGAAAAAAACGGGTTCCGCCCATAACATGCCGGAACAGTCCTGACAGGCTTCCGTAAAAACTCCCCCGGTCTTTTTCCCGCTCATCACTGCTTAATTTATCCAACAGGCCGAAAATGGCCTTGTTACCCGCCTGATTGTACTTGGCATACATTACCGCTTCGTTCATTTTTTTCTCCTTCACAAAAGATTTAATATAATATTATCATAAGCAATAAAGGGTATTATACCCTTCGTTTCCTCACTCGCTCGGTCATGTCCGTGCAAGCACGGCCGCGACCTCGCTCCGTTCGTCAATAAAATAAAAATACCCCGCCGCTGTATGCCAGTGGCGGGGCAGGTGAATAACGCGGCGGGTATTCTAAAGACCGCTAATATTAATGTCTAAATAATCATTTGCGTCTTCAAAATTGTCAAACTTTTTGCAGAATTCCGGCTTCTTTACATTGTTATTGTCGTAAACATCAATGGTGAGTTTAATGACAAATTTATCATCTAGATCATCAAGATAATCTCCATTATCAAATTCATCTAGTGACATATTACTGTTAAAATTAAGGCTCGCATCTAATTTCATCACAAATTTCAGACCCTTGCCGTTTTTTGAAACGCTCAAAGCATAGCCATCTTTAGCGGTGAATTTAAAGACAGCATTCCCCTTTGAAGGATTGATAGAAGTAACCTTCGCTTTAGTATAGACACTTTCATCATAGACATATTTGCCATTGTAAGTAAAATCGCTTTGTGTAGCATCATCAAAATCAATCGCTGCTTTAATTTGGGCTGATATCTCCATATAGTCGCCAACTGATTCGCCGCCATTATCATTAGCCGCATGCATTCTTGCGTACCCTTTTATAAAGCCTGTCAAATAGACGCCATTGGCAAGCTTTTCATTTTTGAAGATTTCTTCATAAGGCTCCGTGTAAGTACTCCTGCTCATACTGCGGGACGCGGGCAGTACACTTGGGGATATTGATATACCATCAAGACTTTCCATTGCCTCAATTGCACTTTTAATCAGCTCTTTTGCTTCAGTTTCATCGCTAACAAAGGCTCCTTCAAAATTCTTCACATCCTTAATGTTCGGCAATGACATATTCACCTTAATAGGATCGCTGTCTCCGCCGCCGGATGAGCCGTCACTACAGCCAACAACCGTCATTCCCAATACCAGCACAAGCGCCGGTATCCCTAACCACCATTTTTTCTTTGTCATAATTTTCTCCTTCAAACGCAATTTTTTTCACCGGCATACGCCGGCGATTTTTCACCCAATCATCTTTTCCGCGCGGGCGGCGGTTCGATTTTTCATACCGTTTTTGCTTTTCGCTGGATTTCTATTCGCCTGGCGGTTCCGCGCTGTGCGAATTGATGTGTTCTTAACAAGTTATGTGCAATCTTTACCACTCTGTCCTGGGATTCACCGGATAATTGGGTGAATACCTTACTAAAAACATCATATTTACTTGTTTTTATCCTCATAATTCCAACCCCGCAAACGATTACAATATGAGCATTATATGATTGATAAATGAGCACGTCAATAGAATCGTGGGCATATTCGGAAAAAATTACAAAATGTGCTTGCCCGCAGGCCGTTTTTTGGCTATTATCCAAAAAACGGGTATAAACAGGGCGTTTTATGAAGGTTAAAGCAGATTCAATTGCCGAGCGTATAAAGGCGATTCGTGCGGCGTTGAATCTTTCACAGCGGGATTTTGCGAAGGGAGTGTTTGTCTCTCAAAGTTATTTTTGTGATATTGAAGTGGGCAACCGCATGATAAGCGAGCGGATTATCCATTTGATTGCGGTGATTTACAAGGTAAACAAGGAATGGCTCAAAACAGGAACGGGTGAAATGTTTTCAACATCAATGACCGAGGTAAAGCTGGAGCATTTGGCGGGTGTTTTTGGGCAGTTGGATGAATTATTGCAGGATTATTTGATTAAGCAAGCCAATGAATTATTGGAAATACAGAAACAGACAATGAAAAAGACCAATTGAAACCTCTTGACCTTTCATATGAAACAAAATACCCTATGAGAAATGAAGAATATAATACGAGGAATCTTGTTTCCACGAACAATGGTTCTAAAAAACCCCACCGGGCGTATTTTATTATTTTTAGTATTTTTTTCATTTGTTAACGGACTATACGCTCAAACAGAATTCCCGGCGGGGGAATTTTGGTCTTTGGACGCGGGGTTCGGCATGACTGATATTCTGGTGGAAGGGCAGTCTTTCCAGTTTATTCTTGATCCTAAATTATGGCTTTCGCCCCTGTTAATGGTGGGGAGCAAGGTTGGCGTAAACTACAGTACCGACGCGGAGTCCCGGAATATACTCACTTTTGAAGGCCAGGTGTATCTGCGCTGGAATTTTCTGCGTCTGGGCAAAAATCCTGAAAAAAAAGTTAACATCTTTTTTCAGACCGGCTTGGGTTTGCTTTCCGCATACAGGGGCAAGGACAGTAATCCGTTCGATGATGTTACCCAGACCCGCGGTTCTATAATGGCTGACGCGGCGGCGGGAGTAACCATACCGTTGACTCCCCGGTGGCATATTGAGCCTTCAGTCCGCGGCGGGTATCCGCATATTGCCGGGGCGAGCCTGACAGCCGGGTATAAATTTCCGCTGCCGCAAAAAACAAAATATGAAAAAACTCCGCCTGAAATTCAAACTGAAATTCAAATTGTCGAGGTTATAAAAACGCTTCCACCCAATGAAATTATTAAACGGATAATGATAACCGCGGTTGAATTTATTTTGTTTGGGCCGGATATAGGGCGGTACAATATAGGCATTGACCGTGACGCTCAGGGGCTTAACGAACTGGTTTTGAATAACATAGCGAAAACGCTTAAGGAGAATCCCGATTACCGCGTCAGAATAGAAGGTCATGCCAATCCTGTTACCACCGATCCCCGCGAAGCCGATGAGCTTATGGCCCTCAGTACGATGCGGGCAAATGTGGTAGCCGAACAGTTTAAGGCAAGGGGCGTAAGTGAAGACCAAGTGGTTGTTATCGCCTTTGGCGGCACAAGGACGGTTACCAGCGACCACGACATCTGGAACAGAAACCGCCGCGTTGAGTTAATAGTTATTCAGGTTAATACTGATTAGGCTGGAGGCGCACTATGAAAAATAGAAAATTTATTTACTGTTTAACAGCGCTTGCGTGTATTTGTTTTATAAATTGTGAGAATCCCATTATGAAAAAATGGTGGGAAGAACCGGAATCGGAATATGTCCTGATTGCAAAAATGATTCCTCAGGTAACTTACGAAACAGTCATAGAACATGAATTTGTCTATAAGGAAATTTTTGTTAATCTTCCTCCTGAGGTAATCCATGATACGATAATACAAGAGGTTCCTATCTATGTGACTATCATAGAGAAAGTTCCAGAATATGTTTATGAAACTATTAAAGAGACGGAATATGTGACAGTTTATATAGAAGTCGAGAAAATCGTCCCTGGTACTCCTACTAAAGAAGATATTATTCAATATATAAAAGAGCACCCAACGGAGATTATAAATATCATCAAAAAGGATCCCAAAGGGAAAGAAATTTTAATAGAGATAATAAAGGATATTCCCCCCGATGAGATTATGAGTTATCTTACTGACGAGCAGATCAAATATATCATAAAGCTGCAGCCGCCTCAGGTAATACTCCAGACCATAGAGATTATTGATATTGAATATATTATTTTTGCAGGGTCTGCTGATAAATATAACGGGCCCCACGGGGCGGGAGCCTCTACTGATCTTACTACTCAGGAAAAAAATTCCAATGACACTTCTGTTTCCGATATTGCGAAAGCTCTCAAAAATAATTCTGATTATTTGATAATGCTGCATGGTCATGCTAATCCTACAAGTTTTACCGAAGGTGAAATAGGCGATTTGATGATACTCAGCCTTAATAGGGCGAAGGCGGTAGAGGCGGAGCTTAGGACAAAGTTTAAAAATCTTAATAGTGGAGTTGATATTGATAATTCGCGGGTATCTGTCAGCGGTTACGGCGGCGGGAAAAATCTTTTCGGTTCCAATTCTACCTACGCTGGGCTTAACCGCCGCGTAGAAATGATACTGATAAGGGTTGGAATATGAAAAACATTATAAAAATAGCGGGGACTGCCGCTCTGGCGGCGGTAATCATATTTTCAATGACAACCTGCGCTGACACTACGGACGAACCCTCTAATAACGGGCCAACGCATTATACCGGCGCGTTGAAAATCAGCAAACGGCAAGTGTGGGAAGGAACTAACAGCAATAAAATAAGCGAAGTATATAAAAAGTTTGAAGGAGAGCGCGGAATAAACGTTAATGTTTATTGGCCGGACGGAAGCGGTAAATTTAATCCAATAAAAAATTTAGGGTCAGGAAAAATAGAAAAAGGACTGCTTACCTGCGAAGTTCCCGAGCCGGAAGCGGACAATTTAATGGAATGGGATAATTTTAAGTTTGAATTTTCAGCGTGGAATGAGCTTGCATGTATACCGGCAGAAGCAAAGGGCAATTATCTCAGGCTTGTTACATCTAACGATGAATGGCTCAACAGGGAAAAAATGTCCGGTTCGTCTGATTCTTTATGGCTGGAAAGTATATGGTTTGTTTATGTAGACACGGACTGCCAAATAACCGGAACCCCCAGCGAAGGAATCAGACCGGGAGACGCTTTTTATGAAACGCCTGAAAACCTGAATTTAGCATTAAAAAAAGGCTGGAACACGGTATGCCGGAAACAGCTTTTACAAGGTGAACGCGGAATAGAGTTTGACTCAATGAAATTAAAAAACCCGAATGATTTTAAGTGGGCGATAAGGCCAGTTCACCCGTAACAGGAGGAATACATGAAAAATTTTATGTGCTTTACACTCATTCTTGCTCTGGCAACTGCGGCTGTCTTTGCCGGCGGCAGTAGTGATAAAGGCCAGCCTTCAGGAAAAATAACGATTTATACCTCCATGTATGAGGATGTGATTAAATCTTTGGACGGGGCTTTGAAAAAACAATTTCCCCAATGCGAAATTGAATTCGTCTACGGCGGAACCGGCCAGATTCAGGCGAGAGTTGCCGCCGAGCAGGCTGCCGGAAAATTGGGCTGCGATATGCTGCTGGTGGCGGAACCTTCCTATTCTTTGGAATTAAAAGAGAAAAAAATGCTGCATCGCTTTATTTCCGCTCAGGCGGGCAATCTTGCCTTCGACTATGACAAGAAAGGTTACTGGTATCCGGTAAGGGTTTCCAACATGGTTTTGGCGTATAATCCCGGAAAAAACAACAAGAACAGCGTCCCTGATTCTTTTAATGATTTTGCGCATAACGCAAGCGTCAGCGGCGCCGTATCAATGAGCAATCCCCTGAGTTCAGGAACCGCAATGGCTGCTGCCGCCGCTCTGCGTGATAAATACGGTTATGGTTATTTTGAGGCGCTGGGCAGACAAAACGTAAAAATTGAATCCGGCGCGGCGGCTCTGGCGAAACTGGAAACCGGAGAGTACAAAGTGGTTATGGTTTTGGAAGAATCGGTTTTGAAAAAGCGGCAGGAAGAATCATCCAAACTGGAAGTAATTTATCCCGCCGACGGAATCATTATCATTCCTTCTACAATAATGACTATCGTAAAAAAGTGGAGCGCCCACAACAATACCAAATCCGCCGAAATAATAACCGACTGGTTTTTAAGCTATGATGGACAGAAAGCTATTGTAGCCGGCTGGATGCATTCGGTGAGGAAAGATTTTGATGTAACTCCCTACGATTCGATTCCTACCAGCCAGATTCAAGCCAACAGTATGCCGCTGAATTGGGAAAATTGTTTCCGCCAGAGGGGTGAAATCCAGGCCAAGTTTGAGGATTTCGTAACCCACAAGAAATAGGGAACAACGAGTAATCACCCATTGACATATCCCCATTACCCACATAAACTTTTAGCGGTATGTTGTTTTCCTTCGGCATGGTATCCGCTCAGTGGATATGGGCGGCGCTGGTTATTATTTTCGCCCTTATCGAAGTTTTTACCTTCGGCCTTACTACGGTGTGGTTTGCCATAGCTGCCCTGCTTATGGTATTTCTTTCACTTTTAAAAATTCCCCTGTCGGTTCAAATAATAATATTTTTAATTATCGCTTCCGTGCTGCTGATTTTTACGCGGCCGCTGGCGATAAAAAAATTCAAAATGGGCAAAGAAAAAACAAATGTCGACAGCCTGATCGGAAAACACGTACCGGTGATTAAGACCATCGGCGAATTTGAAAATGGCGAGGTAAAACTCAACGGCCTGATATGGTCTGCCCGCTCGGATAATAATGCGGAAATAGCCGTGGGAACCAAATGCGAAGTCCTGCGGGTCGAGGGCGTTCAGCTTATCGTTCGCCCGTTAGAAGTAACGGAGGTATCATTATGATCTATGTAATTATTGTTTTGGCGGTGTTTATTCTGATGCTGATTGTCGGCAATATCAGAATCGTTGCCCAGTCCAATGCCTATGTGCTTGAGCGTCTTGGCGCGTACAGCGCTACCTGGGGCGTGGGTATCCATGTAAAAATCCCTTTCATTGACCGCATTGCCGGCAGGGTTTCGCTCAAGGAACAGGTGGCGGATTTTGATCCGCAGCCGGTCATTACCAAAGACAACGTAACCATGATGATTGACACGGTGATATATATGCAGATTACCGATCCCAAACTCTACACTTACGGCGTGATAAACCCCATGAACGCCATTGAAAATTTAACCAGCACCACGCTGCGGAATATTATCGGCGAACTGGAACTTGACGAAACCCTGACCAGCCGTGACATGATCAACAACCGTATGCGTCTGGTACTTGACGAGGCAACCGATCCCTGGGGGATTAAGGTAAACCGCGTTGAAGTTAAAAACATTGCGCCGCCGCGGAGTATTCAAGAGGCAATGGAAAAGCAGATGCGGGCCGAGCGGGAACGCCGCGAATCGATACTCAGGGCGGAAGGCGAAAAACAGTCGGCGATTTTGGTTGCCGAGGGGCAAAAGGCTTCCGCCATTCTCAAGGCAGAGGCGGAAAAGGCTGCGATGATTTTACAGGCGGAAGCCACCAAGGAAGCTGCCATCCGCGAGGCGGAAGGCGAGGCTCAGGCCATCCTCAGCGTACAAAGGGCTACCGCTGACGGCCTTTCCATGATTAAGGCGGTCAGCGCCGATGCGGCCCTTATCAAGCTGAAAAGCCTTGAAGCCCTGCAAAAAGTCGCCGAAGGCCAGGCCACCAAAATCATCATTCCCTCGGATATTCAAAATCTGGCGGGGCTGGTAACCAGCGTTACGGAGTTGGCGAAAAAGTAAGAAAGTAAATGCAGAAGCCCTGCTAAATTCTCCTCGACAAAAGGCCCTCAAGGGGTTACTATTAACGTATGCAGCAGGCTTCCCTGGTTCAAAGACAGCAGCTTGGGGTCAAAATGGCCCCGCAGATGTATCAGTCCATAAAGTTGATGGAAATGCCGTTGATTGAGTTGAGGGAAAAAATTGGGGAGGAGCTTGAGCGGAACCCGGCCCTGGAAGTTGTCGAGGATAACAGCACCGTTTCTCTGGACGATGAAGAAGCCGCCGGTGAGGAAATGGAGTATTTTGAGACCAGCTCGGATTCCGGCTTTATAAACAGCGGCGCGGGAGGGGCTGCCGCATCGGATGAACATCACCGTTTTATCGAAGGGGCGTTGAGCCGCCCGGAAACCCTTCAACAGCATCTTCTCTGGCAGTTGCAGTTGGAACCGGCGAATGACGAATTGCGGGCTATTGCGTCTGTTCTTATTCAAAACCTTGACGATGACGGTTTTCACAAAGAGCCGCCTGAAACCATTTTCAACAAAGCGCCCTTTTTAACGCCGCCGCCCCGCCTTGCTGAAGCTATTCACCTTGTCCAAACGCTTGATCCCATCGGCTGCTGTACTGCCAATTACCATGAATCCCTGAAAGTGCAAATTGCCCTGCTGTACGATGACGCCCCCGTCTGCATGGAAAGCGCACTGGATTACCTTGAACTTTTGGAACGGGAAAAATTTCCCGAAGCGGCAAAAAAAATGAATTGCAGCAAGGATGAGGCCCGCGGCTGTTTTGAACTGATAAAAAAACTTTCCCCTTTTCCCGGAAGGCTTTTTGCCGGGGCGGAAGTCCGTTTTGTAGCGCCTGACGTGCAGGTTGTCAGAGGCGGTTGTGCGGGCGGCATCGCCGGCAACTACGACAGTGGCGATTTTGTTATTATTTTTAACAACGAAGTGATTCCCGTTTTGGGGATTAATGCTTTTTTCAAAAAACTCGACCCGGAGATTCACCGGGGCCGCATCAAAAATTCCGCCGATTATGCGGCGCAGAAATTTGCGCGGGAAAATATCAAGGAAGCCCGCGGTTTTATCAACTCACTTGCCATGCGCAACCATACCCTTATGATGGTAACCCGCGCCGTAGTGGAATTTCAGCGGCCCTTTTTTATGCACGGGCCCCAGCATCTTGCCCCCCTCACCCTGCGTGACATTGCCGAAAAATTGGGCATACATGAGACAACGGTTTCCCGGACTGCCAACGGCAAGTACATGCAGACCGAATGGGGCATATTTGAACTGCGCTATTTTTTTACCAATTCCATCAGCGGCGCCGGGTCAGACGGTTCTCCTTTTTCAAAAGAAGGAGTCAAGGCGGTTATTCAGGAACTGGTCAACGCCGACGAGCAAAATCTTTCTGACCTTGACATCGCAGAATTGCTGGCGCAGCGCGGTATTTCGCTTGCCCGCAGGACAGTGGCAAAATACCGCAAAGAACTTGATTTGGGTTCTTCATATACCCGTTAAGGGAAAAAATATACAGGAGGCAAAGATGAACACAGAAATTAAATCAGTGCATTTCAATCTGCATGATGATGCAAAGGAGTACCTCAATAAAAAAATTGAGCGTATCCACAACGCCGAGAACATGATGGTAGATCTTCTCATCACCCTAAAAAAGGAAAAGGACTTTGAGGCCGAGGCCACCGTCAATTTCCGCTGGGGCGTTTCAACCCACGTTCATGAAAAGGACTTTGATCTTAATTCCGCCATTGACAAAATGATGGACAAACTGGAATCAAAAATAACCAAAGAAAAGGAAAAGGTTAAAGAAAAGCGGCAAAAAACCCATGACCAACAATGATAAGTGTTCATGTAACAAAGAGCAAAGTTAAGGCATGGCTTTTCTTTGCTCTTTGTTTATTCGTTTTTTTTCTTTTTTTGCATTACGTTTAACGATGCTCCTTATAGCGTTCATCCCCAATCAGGTACACCAGACATTTTTGGTGACAGGCACTATGCGCAGTCTTTCAAATAACAGGCAACAAAGTTTTTGCCTTTCGTTACCTGTTATTTGTTAAGGCTGTCTCGTCCATACAGAACTTTCATTCACCGGCGCGGTTGTGGTATACGTTCCCGGCGTTCCGTTTTCTGCGTCTGTTGCGTAAAACTTGGTGGCCAAATCGCCCATGCTGGAGAACGCAATACCAACACCAGTACCAGCAGAAGCATACGTGCCTTCAAATGTTACGCTGGTGAGATTGCTGCAACCGGAAAAAGCGACCATCCCAATGCTAGTTACACTGTCCGGTATGGTTATACTGGCAATGCTGGAGCAATTTTGAAAAGCTGCTGCTCCAATACTGGTAACGCTGTTGGGTATGGTTACGCTGGTAAGGCTGGAACAATTGTTAAAAGCCTGACCCCCAATGCTGGCAACGCCGTTTGGTATAATTACGCTAGTAAGGCTGATGCAACCGGAAAAAGCACGAAGTTTAATGTCGGTAACGCTGTCGGGTATGGTTATTCCGGTTAGCGTGGCGCAGCCTGTATATGGGAATGTTGTTGTTCCATCACAAAAAGCCTCCTGCGGAATTTCTGTTATGGTACCGCCTGAAAGGTCAAGGTAGACGTATTTGCCTGCCGCGCTGTTTAGCGTTGTAAAGAGGGTTGCAAAATCGTCTTCATCATCAATGTTCAGCGCAATGTTGTAGGGGGTATCTTTGGTATTGGCGGATTTATCGGATAAGAATGTTGATAAATCGTTATAAATCGTAAACGTTCCGGCGGTTAAACCGGTTGCCGCTTTCCAGCCGCTTGCCGCCGCTACGTTAAAGGTTACGGCATAAGCGCCGTTTGCCGTTGGAAGCGCCGCTGCGCCGTTGTAATAGCGGGTTATCGTTCCGCTGGATTTGCCCTGTTTCGGCGTTATGGTTACGTGCGTAACGCTTCCCTTTATCTGCGACAGGTTGCCGATAACAAAATCCGCCGCCGTTGGGGTTGTATCTTCGCCACCGCCACCGCCGTCCGGTGAACAACCCATAAATACCAAACCAAAAGCGCACATCACCAATGTGCCAACAATGCCGCAATGTTTCCCGGTTTTCATACAAAAATCTCCTTTTTTGGCGTTATCTCTGCCACGTATAATGCTATATAGCATTATATTCATTCATATATGAATAATGTCAAGTACCATTTATGCCGTATGGCTGTATGCTTCTGTAAATGGGATTTAAAGAAAACTTAAAATCTGAGTTAATTTATAAGGATATGACGGTAAAAGAACTTGCCGCAAAAACAGGAATAAGCCGGCATACGTTGGATAATTACCTTAATATTCGCGCACATATTCCAACCATTGATGCGGCTGTAAAGATAGCGCAAGCTTTGGGTGTTTCGGTAGAATACCTTGCGACAGGGAAAGAACCCCCGCAGGCCAATATTCCCATGAGCGGCGATAACATTGCCCTGGTACAAAATTACAATTTGCTGAATGAAGAAGACCGTAAAATAGTAACCGAGTTTATACAATTATTCACCAAACACCGCCGTAAAAAATAGTGACACATAACACCTGATACCGCTTAAATAATTTTTCTCGATGTCAATAATAACTAATCCGATAATCGCCCAGTATTTTAAAGCCGATACACTGGTACACGCGGCGGGCGCAGGGGTTTGATTTTCTAACAAAAAGGGAAATGCCCCTGCCCTGGGCGACAAGGCCGGTGATAAATTCACCCGCCATTCTGCGGGCTATGCCCCGGCCCCGGTAATCGGGATGAACGTATACGCCGCCGACCTGATAGCGGGAAAAAGTCGCGGCATTGGTGTTAATTTTTCCGATAAGGCATCCGCCCAATTCGGCAACGAGCATTTGCTCTTTTGAAAAAATGCGTTCCGTGTTCAGGCGGCTGACAGCAGCGTTAAATTCCGACGCGGAGGGTACAACTTCTTCCTGTTCGTAGGCGGCCTGTAACGCGGCGAGGGCATCCATGTCGCTTGATTGCGGCTTACGGATAATCAGACCGGCAGGGCAAGCCGCATGAAAATTTTCAGGCGGGCGGTCAATGCACATCAAATCATAATCAATTTTTTCCGCCGCATATAGCCCGATTTTTTCCAGCGCAATTTCCATAAGCAATACATCTTCTTTTTTACCCTGTAATGAATGAATGGGAACCGTGCCAAAAAGACCGCGGAGAAAATGCGGCGGGGGAATATTGTTCTGGCCGCACAGTACCGGCAAGAGACTTTGTTTTGCGTGAACCATAAGCGCAAAGATTTCTCCGGCATTGCCGCTGGCCTTGCTGCGCAGCAGCCAAACATTGTCCTCTTTGGAATTGCGGTTTATATACCGGTTACAGGCATTCATGCACCAGCGTTCGTGGGATTGCAGCAACGATTCCGTTTGGGCGGTCTGCTGTTTTTTCATTTTGCGCCAGCGCAGCGGCTCAGTCATAGGGCAGTTTTCCCCCGGCGGCGATTCTTCCGGTGATTACCGAAAAGCCCGCCGCCAGCGATTCGGGGGCGTAACTGTACACCGCCACCGCCCCGTCCACCCAGGGAACGCTTTCCAGATATACGGGGCTTAACACCGAAAGTACAATGACCTTTTTTTTCAGCGGTTCAAGCTGCCGCAGCAGCCGCACACCAACGGTATCGGAAAGACAAAAAATAATCGTGTCGGACTGACGGGCATACGTCATCAATTCGGCATTGGAGTCTGAATACCAATAGGAAACAGCATCGGGGAAGGCGGCCTTTCCCGCTTTAAAAAAATCCATGTACTGCCCCGCCAGCAAAACCCTTCCGGCATTTTCCGGCTTCAGGGGAAAAAGCGCAGACTGTCCGTTTTGCGGCGGCTTTACCAGAGTAACGCTCCGCGCCGCCAGATTCAGAAAAAAAGCGCTGCCTTCAGGATCGGGAATACCTGTTAACACTTTTTGCAAATTCGGAATAAAGGGCACCGCCTGATCGCCGCGCAGATAACGGAGTTTTATCGCCAACGTCCGCCGCGCCGCGTCCCGCACCCTCAACCGGAATTCAACATCTTCTTTCATGGAGCTTGACAAAAAAGTCCACACCGGATCAAACAGGTTCGGCGTTTTTGAAAACAGAATAATGTCGTTCCCCGCAAGCAGGGCCTGTTTCGCCGCACGGGAAAGCGACCCCGCCCACGACGTGGCCCCGTTCATCATCAGGTCATCGGTAATGATAATGCCCCGGTAGCCCATTTTTTCGCGGAGCAGGTCTTGTAAAAACCAGGAGGAAAGCGAGGCGGGTGTCGTTGCCGCGGTGGTTTGAGGAAAGGCAAGGTGGCCGCTCATCACCGCTGGCAGTCCTTCGGCGGCAAGCATACGGTAAGGAATCAGCTCGCGGTTCCACAGCGTCTCAAAAGTAACTTCAATGCGGGGCAGTACGCCGTGGGAATCAAGGTCGGTGTCGCCGTGGCCGGGGTAATGTTTTGCCGTGGGGATAACACCGGCGGCCTGCTGCCCTTTCATAAACGCCGCGCCAAGAATCCCCACATTCACCGGATTACTGCCAAAGGCCCGCGGCCCAATCAACTCTGAATCGCGGTTGGTGAACAAATCAACCGTCGGCGCAAAATTCATGTTGATTCCCAGCAGAGCGAGTTCCCTGCCGATGTAATAACCGGCAAGGTAGGCGTCACGGGGATAGCCCGACGCGCCAATCGCCATATTGCCCGGCGTTTCGCTGGTACTTCCCTTTACATGGCGAATCCAGCCCCCCTCCTGGTCGGTGGCAACCAGCAGGGGAATCTTGAACGGCCCCTTCAGGCTTGCCTCCTGCAAAGCGCCGACTGTCCGCGCAAGGCGCGTGGTATCCTCGGTATTCCAGCCGAATATTTTTATCCCGCCGATATTGCGGTCGCGTATCCAATCCATAATCAGCGGCGAAGGTTCCGCCCCCACCCAGCCGAGCATAAAAACCTGACCCAATGCCTGATCATCGGTCATTGCCTGTTCAATGGCGGCGGCAAGTTCCTCCGGCGTTTCATTATCGGAAAAACTTAATGAAAAAAGTGAAGATGAAAAAAATGTTAATAATATTGAAAAAAATAACAGGCGGCAATTCATTGTTAATTGTATGCGGCTCCCCGCAGCCGGTCTATGTATTCCGCCGCGTTATGGGCGGCAACCGCGCCTTCCCCTGCGGCGACAACCACCTGCCGGAATGTGCCGGAACGGACATCACCCGCGGCAAACAGCCCCGGCACGGAAGCCGCCATTTTTTGATCGGTGATAATGTAACCGCTGTCATCTAACGCCGCCTTTACGCCGCCTTCCCGTACCAGTGATGACTGGGGAACGGTTCCGGCAAAAATAAAAACCGCATCGGCGGATTCTTCATATACTGTCCCCTCATGTTCAAGAACCACCGAGGAAAGTTTTTGCTCTCCTTTTATTTCTTTCATAATCGTATTGAATCGAACTTCAATATGGGGATTATGCAGCACACGTTCCGCAAGGGCTTTTTGGGCGCGGAAACGATCGCGGCGGTGAATAAGAACCACCTGCGGACTCAGGCGGGAAAGGTACTGCGCGTCATCACAGGCGGCGTCTCCCCCGCCCACCACAACAATTTTTTTGTTGCGGAAAAATGCGCCGTCACAGGTGGCGCAATGAGAAACACCACGCCCCAAAAATTGCTGTTCGCCGGGAATGTCCAAATTACGGTGTACCGCCCCCGTCGCCATAATTACCGCGAGGGCTTTCTTTTTTTCGCCGCTTGCCAGAACTGCGGTAAACACCCCTCCCTCTACGGCAAGCTCAGTGACCGTCTCGTTCAAAAAAGACGCGCCAAAGGCTTCCGCCTGGCTGTGCATATCCTGGGCAATTTCAAAACCGGTACGCGGCCCGGCGCTATTACCGGCGGCGTCTTTTCGCTCTATGTTACCGGGATAGTTTTCCAACACATCTATCAGCAACACCTGTCCGCCCGGGGCAAGCTGCTCGATTACCAGAACTTTCAGGTTAGCCCTTGCCCCGTATTGCGCCGCGGTAAGTCCCGCGGGCCCCGCCCCAATTATCAACAGGTCCGCATCAATTTCCAGCATAGTTAATCCTGTTTAATTATAGCGGGTATACGGGCGGTGTCAACGGGCGGGTATCGGCGCCGGAACCCCATTTTTTACAAAAATGATGCCTGAAATCGGACACGCCCGTATTGCGCCGCTGTCTGAATTGTGCAATACTTTAACTATGGACGAAACAATTCGGACGGAACTGGATAAACTCACAGAACTCATTATCAACGCCATTCCTGTTGAACAGATATACCTGTTCGGCTCTTATGCCTACGGAACACCCCATAAATATTCCGATTTGGACTTATACGTGGTATTAAAAGACGGTCTTCCCATGCGTGACTTGGACGCGGGTCTGCAAATCCGTATGGCTGTTGTCCGTGAGACATCCATGCCCATTGATATTGTGGCAAAGAATAAACAGGACTTTTTGAACCGCGTAAACGGTATAACTCTGGAACGGATTGTAAACCGGGACGGGATACGCATTTATGGATAAACAAACAAACACGCCGGAAGACTGGCGAATTCTGGCAGAGCGGGATATATCCGTTGCCGATTATCTTGCCAATAACATGATTCCGGTTCCCACGGAAATTATTGCTTTTCATTGCCAACAGGCGGCGGAAAAATACCTGAAAGGCGCTCTGGTAATTCTGGAAGAAGAACCGCCCTATATACATGATTTGGACAAGCTTTGTAAACTTGCACTAAAACACCGCCCTTCGTTTGTTAGCATATCGTCCCTTTGCACAATAATAACTCATTTTTCCATACAGCCTCGTTACGATATGGGTATAAGCCTTTCCGAAGTGGATATGCGCCTTGTTCTTGCACATACCAAAACAATCCGGGATTTTCTGCAAAAAGAAACCCCCGAATTGTTTCAATCTTAATCATTCGTGAATCCAAAATAATTAAAGTACATTTTAGGAGACTATCCCATGAAAAATATTACCATTATAATGGTTTCTATTATGCCGTTTTTAATTTTTTCCTGTAAAAATACTCCCGCTGAAAATAACGCGGATATATTTACCTATGATTTCACCGGTAAGGAAACCGCGCTTCCCGTTCCCACGGCGGAAAAATTGCCGTCATCATGGAAAGGTTTTAATCTGCTCAATATGTTTTATTTAAAAGGACAAGAGAGTGATATACCCTTTAATGAAAAAGAATTTAAAATGATGTCGGACTGGGGATTCAATTTTGCAAGAATACCCATTGACTACAGGATTTTAATAAAATCAAACAACTGGAATAATATGAATGAGTCCGCCATGCGGCAGTTAGACAAAGCTGTTGAATACGGAATTAAATATAATATTCATATATGCCTTAATTTGCACAGGGCTCCCGGATATACGGTAGCTTCTCCCGCGGAAACCACAAACCTTTGGACGCAGGCAAAACCTCAAGAGGCTTTTGCGCGTATGTGGGGATTTATTGCCAAACGTTATAAAAATATCCCCAATGAGTATTTGAGCTTTAATTTCCTGAACGAACCTTCAGGCGTTGATGAAAAAACGTATGCTGATGTAATTAAAAAAGCCGCTGACGCGATACGGGCGCATAATCCTGACCGTATTCTAATAGCGGACGGACTGAATTACGGCAATATTTCGTCTGATTTAATAAAGGAACTTGGCATAGCGCAAGCGACAAGGGGTTATACGCCATTTTCCGTTACTCATTATAAGGCTGATTGGGTAGAAGGGGCAAACGATTTGCCTTTACCCACGTGGCCGGTTTTTTTACTGCCAAAATATCTTTACGGGCTTCAAAAAAATGAGGTTCCCCGGTCGGTATTCAGAATAGAACATAACTTTAACATGGCGTATAACCTTGATGTCAATGTCGGTATTGTATCCCATGAAGCAAGATTAGTTGTAAAAGCTGACGGCATAATTATTTACGACCGTCTGTATAAAAGCGGGCCGGGCAGCGGCGAATGGACGCAGGCTGTGTACAGCCAAGAATGGAAAATATATCAAAATATCTTTAACAAGGATTACCGAATAGACATACCCGCGGGCGCTCAAATAATAACTCTTGAAGTTACCGACGGCGACTGGATGAGTATCAATGACCTGAAATTTTCTCCGGTTGGCAAAACCGCGGTCAACGAAACTGCCGTGTCTTTTTCCGTTACACCAAATGTTACCGGCTGGGGAGAGCTAATTCCTTCTGTAAAAATCAACGCCAATGGGCAGATTATTACAGAAAACGCGCCTATACAAAACAAGGAATGGCTGAAAAATACTTGTATAAAACCGTGGGATGAACTTATAAAAAACGGCGGCGGGGCAATGGTAGGCGAATGGGGAGCGTATAACCGGACGCCTCATGATGTTGTTTTGCGCTGGATGGAAGACAACCTTTTAAATTTTAAAGAGGCCGGCATGGGCTGGGCGCTCTGGAATTTAACCGGTTCTTTTGGCGTTCTAAACAGCGGAAGAAATGACGTAAACTATGAAAATTACAACGGATACAAACTTGACCGGAAAATGCTCAATCTTTTGCAGAAATATCTTTAGCTAATTAATATACTGTTTGCGAAGATCAGCAAGAGAACGGGCAACAGCCTCGGAAGCGGCGGCGGCGGCTTTGCCGGTGTAGGACTGAATGAACGCTGATAGTTCATCTTCGGGGGCTTGCGGGGGTTTCAAAAACTCATATACTTCAATGCCCAGGACTTCCGCAAAATTTACCAGTGTATCGGAAGATACCCAGCGTTTTCCGGATTCTATATCACTGATAAAATTGGGGGAAATATCAACCATTTCCGCTAATTTTGCCTGTGATAAGCCCTTGAAAGTCCGGTATCTTTTTAGATTTTCGCCAAAAATGGCCCTTAAATCGCTTTCAGTCATAGAAAATACTAACTAATATATTGACAAAACCACAAACAGCTATTATTTTATGAATATTACCGCTGTAGGCGATTATTTATGGTAATTAACCTTTTATGGGTTGATATAAATTGAGCAATCTGGTGGAAGTAACGCCAGAAAAAGGGGATTTTTATATGAAAACCGGGAAACATTGCGGCATTGTTGGCGCTTTGGTAATGTGCGCTTTTGGTTTGTTATTTATGGGTTGTTCATCGGACGGCGGTAACGGCGGCGAAGACCCAACCCCAACGGCGGCGGATTTTGTTATCGGTAATTTGTCGCAGATAAAGGGAAGCGTTACGCACATAACCATAACGCCGAAACAGGGCAAATCAGGCGGAGCGATTACCCGCTATTATAACGGCGCGGCGGCGCTTCCAACGGCAAACGGTGCTTATGCCGTAACCTTTAACGTGGCGGCGGCAAGCGGGTGGAAAGCGGCAACCGGTTTAACCGCCGGAACGTTTACGATTTATAACGATTTATCAACATACTTATCCGGTAAATCCGCTAATACCAAAGACACCCCGTACTACATCGCGCTGAATATTGATGATGAAAGCGATTTTGCGACTCTCATTACAACCTTGAATAACGCAGCAGATAAATACGTCTACCTTGACCTTTCCGGCAGTACCATAACAGAAATTCCAGAATATGCTTTTAATACAGGATCACCATCACTTACAGGCTGCGCCACGATCACAAAAATAACGATACCCAACAGCGTTACCAGCATTGGGCTCAACGCTTTTCGCAGTTGCACCAGCCTTACCAGCGTTACCATACCGAACAGCGTTACCAGCATTGGGAATGGCGCTTTTAGAAATTGCACCAGCCTTACCAGCGTAACAATACCCAACAGCATTACCAGCATTAATAATGGCACTTTTATTGATTGTACCAGTCTTACCAGCGTAACCATACCAAACAGCGTTACCAGCATTGGGAATGACGCTTTTAGAAATTGCACCAGCCTTACCAGCGTAACATTTCAAGGGACGATTCCTTTGGGCGGCTTTAATTATATGGCGTTTTGCTATCTTGTTGAGGATGGGTACAATAGCGGCGACTTGCACACCAAGTTTTATGCAACAGACGCAACTAATGGAACGCCGGGAAGGTATACCACAACCGCGCCGGTGAGTGATAGTTCTGTGTGGACGAGACAGCCGTAGCGAATAACAGGTAACGAAGGGCAAAAACTTTGTTGCCTGTTAGTTAAATTGATAACGGTCTGCAATTTTTACCATTTTTTTAACGGAACGATACACAAGCGTGTCAATTTATCCCGCATAATAATTAATCAGACAGCCGTCTATGATAATCTGCCGCTCGGCGTCGGTTAACTCGCCCAGCGACACGGCAATTTTTACCGGCTGTTCACCCAGCACATAGCCGGTAATGGTTTCAGTTTTTTCCTGTACGGCTTTTTTAATGCCGGGGAAGAAAATGTAACTGCCGAGGCTCAGGGCTGATTCATCGCTGATGATAAAGGGAAGAATCCCCCAGTTGATAAGATTCGAGCGGTAGCGTTTGGTGGCATATTCCAGGGCGAAATTCGCCGATGCGCCCAGTACCCGCTGACAGGAAGCGGCCTGTTCACGGGCGGAACCGTCGCCGGGTTTGCGGGCAAATATCGCGCTGCCAATGACAAAATCCGCAGACCCCAGTCCTGCACAGCCGGGTAACGCCTGTATTTGCTTGAGCAGGGATTCAATTTTTTCTTCACCTGTCCGGCGCATCTGTTCCAGCGACTGCACATTTTTTGCCCGCCCCACATAAGCGGGGTCTTTGCGGCTTAACGTAAATTCCGCCAAACGCAACGGGTTTGAACGGTATGAGGAAGTCTCGCCCGAGGGAATCAATTCATCGGTGGTGGTTACCGGATCGGTAATAAAGCCGGCAATTTGTATTAAAAGATTTTCCGGCAGGGCGGGCATTGTAGGCCAGCCTTTGATGTTGGGGCCCAATACCAATTCAGTTTCAGGTGATGGTTTGCCATTGCCGTTATAGATCCGCTTATCGTACACGCCTTTGTCAAAAAAGAATTTATATTTGCCAAAGGGAACATCAAGTTCCGTAGCGGCGGTAATTCTGCCGCCGTTAATCGCGGTGGCGGCGATGGAACGGGCGTCCATCAGCGCCACTGACGCAATTTGCCCTTCGTTGGGTTTGGAGCCTTCGCGGTTGGGGAAATTGCGTGTCGTGTGACGGATCGAAAGTTCGCCGTTGGCGGGAGTGTCCCCCGCGCCGAAACAGGGGCCGCAAAAGGCTTCCCGCATAAGAACGCCCGCGCCCATAAAAGTTTCCGCCGCGCCGTTGCGTACCAGTTCAAGGAAAACCGGCTGGCTTTCGGGATACACGCTCATGGTAAAATTATCATTGCCGGTTGACTTGCCTTTCATAATATCCGCCGCCGCCATGATATTGTCAAATATGCCGCCGGAACAGCCGGCAATAACCGCCTGATCCGCCCAAACACCACCGTTACGGTATTTGGTTTTCAGGTTGAGATTTAGATTCGGTACACCTAACGCTTTCAATCCGTCTTCTTCGGTTTGCGCCAAAATGTCACGGGCATTGCGTTGTAATTCTTTTATCGTGTACACATTACTGGGATGAAAGGGCAGGGCAATACACGGTTCAATTTTTGAAAGGTCAACATGAATCAGGCCGTCATAATAAGCCGTATCGGCGGGCTTGAGTTCGCGGTAATCCCCGCCTCTCCCCCGTATCTCAAAATAATCCTTAACGGCGGCATCGGTTTTCCAAATCGACGACCAGCAGGTAGTCTCGGTAGTCATCACGTCAATGCCGCCGCGAAAATCCACCGGCAGTTCCGCAATACCATCGCCGACAAATTCCATTACTTTATTTTTCACATAACCGCTTTTGAACACCGCCGCGATTATTGCCAGAGCGGCATCGTGGGGACCGACGCCGGGAACAGGCTTGCCGCTCAGGTAAACCGCCACTACCTGCGGGCGGGCAATGTCGTAAGTTCTGCCCACCAACTGCTTTGCCAATTCGCCGCCGCCTTCGCCCACCGCCAGAGTCCCCAGCGCCCCGTAGCGGGTATGGCTGTCGGAACCGAGAATCATTTTGCCGCAGCCGGCCATCATTTCGCGGTTATAGGTATGGATAACGGCAAGGTGGGGCGGCACATAAATGCCGCCGTATTTTTTCGCCGCGCTCAGGGCAAACACATGATCATCCTGGTTAATCGTGCCGCCCACCGCGCAAAGGCTGTTGTGGCAGTTGGTCAGCACATAGGGCATGGGAAACTTTTCCATGCCGCTGGCGCGGGCGGTCTGAATAATCCCCACATAGGTAATGTCGTGTGACGTAAGAGAATCAAATTTAAGCCGCAAATTTTGCTCATCGCCCTGCGGCGCATTATGCGCGGATAAAATCCCATAGGCGATTGTACCTTTACGGGCTTCGTTCTGGGAAACGGAAACTCCCGCCTGTTTCAACTTCGCGGCGGCATCAGCATCATCTTTAATAATCTGCGTTCCGTTAATCAGGTACGCCCCGGTATCAAAAATAGTTATCATTTTTTTCCCCTATTAGTAATCAGGACGGTACACAAAAATGGCGGATATTCTGTCCGCATTAAAATTGACGCATAACGAAAGCGGCCACGCGCTGCCGCTCAGTGGGTACAGAATATAATCACCCTTATCCTGCGCACCTTCCCCCAAAACCAGCAGGGCGACCGCTTTAACATCGCCAACCTTTATGCCGTAAACAGACTTGATCCCTATCTGCCATACCCTGTCCCGGTAAATATAAAAATCCCCTTCATTGTACACAAAAACCACATCATCCTGCCAGTTCTCCGCCCCCCGCGCCGCATACACCGTCTGCGGCGGGCCAAAACGCCGTACCAAATCATCAACTTTCATGCCGACAAAAGAAATAGGCTCCTCATGCTGCGCCGGTGAAGCGGTCTGCGCCCATAACGGCAGTCCTGTTATCAGCAAGACAATGCAGAACAAGGCAACATTTTTTTTTGTCATATTGTTACTTTAATCAAGGAGGGGAGCTTATGCAAGCGGGGGCAATCCTGTCACAAAGAGCGTTAACAAATATCCGATAATTGATTGACAATTATCAGATACCCATTATAATGGACAACAGAGGCAAACATGGAATTTTTAAGTGTTCGGGAATTTAGCGCATTTCCGCGCAAAACAAGGGAAACGCTCAAACGCACCGGAAAAATTGTTTTAACCAATAATGGCAAACCTTCAATGCTCGTTTTTGATATTATGGGACAGGACTTTGAAAACCTTATTGATACGCTGAATCGCGCTGAGGCAATGCGGCTCTTTGAGGATATTCAAATGCAGGCGGTAAGAGGCGGTTTGAATTCCATGTCGATGGATGAAATAGACGCCGAAGTCGCCGCACAACGCCGAAAAAAAAGGGCGAGCAAGTGCGGCTAGTGCTGGATACCAATGTTGTTATCTCGGCATTTATTAGTCCCGGCGGCAAGCCTTCCCAAATTATGAAAATGGTTTTGGAGCGCGGGGCGGAACTGTGTTACAATTCCGTTATTTTAAGTGAATATGAAAATGTTATGCTACGCCCGAAATTTTCATCAAAAATTAATTCCAGCAGTGTACGCCGATTTATTAACCTTATCAGGAGCATCGGAATTTCATTTAACCCTGTTCCGGGTAAGATTAAGTTGCAAGACGAATCTGACCGGGTCTTTTATGATACCGCGCGGGGAAGCGGCTCTGTTTTAATAACCGGCAATAAAAAGCATTTCCCCAAAGAGTCATTCATTATGCTGCCTGCTGAATTTCTCAAATGGATTGAAAATAATTTGGGGTGACTAACACCCCAATCAGGCGGATGGCTTTTTCATTTCAAAGTAGACTACCAGACCTGCTGAATACGCCAGTAAAATGATGCCTTCGATGGTGAGGACGGGGAAGGCAATCCGGCGGCAGGCCATTGTCTTTACGCTGCATCCGCCGATAAGAGCGTGGGGAATACCGATAACAATAATGCCGGTCAGGAAAATGCCGATTGTCAGGCCAAGCTGCGTTTTGGGGTCGGAAAAAGCAAGCAGACAGAGACCCAATGCGGCGGCTAACATTCCCATGCCCATTTCCGCCCGCGCCGACCAATGACACAGAGGGTAAGCGCCGTCATGCGCGGCACAAACCTTAAACAGAAACTGCGGCCCCAGGGCAATGAACAGACCTAAAAGAATAATGATTATTCCGTAAATTTGTTGTTTTTTCATAATTACTCCTTGCACAAAACAAGCGGCGGCTCCCGTAACTTTACAGCACAGGAACCGCCACTGGAATTACTAACAATTACATTTAGTGGTATAGGTGTCTATACAACTATTTTTCTCGCACCAAATAAAATCGCCCTCATCTACGAAATAGCAGTTATTTTTTTGGGGACAGCCTTTACTACCGCCGCCACCGCCACCGCCATCATCGCTCTTGCATCCAAGCATAACCAATCCGCCAGCCATCAGTAGGACAACCAAACCTACCATAAAAAATCTTGCTTTCTTCATAGAAAGTCTCCTTTACCTGCTCTACAGGCGCGGTCTTTTCCCGCCGTCAAATTTATTTGTTTACCCTTTGCAGGGATTAAACACTTAACCGCAAGTACAGACATCCGGGTCCGTACAGCAGGAGCCGTCTTCTACACATTCACTGCCCATGCCGGGTCTTGCCGATACATTAATCACCACGGCGGCGGTTAAAATCAGGAGGGCTATCCCCGCTATCAGCCATTGGTACTTTTTCATGCTTCGTTACTCCTTTTTTTGAGAAGGCCAAATTTGCCTATCTTTAGTAGGGTTTTGTTCAAAATTGCCCTATTGATTTCATATAATAGAGCAATGTTGCTCTATATGTCAAGTAAAAAGAACCAAATTTGCTCTTTTTTTGAATAAAATAAGCACTATGGACTTCTGGATGAGGCTCAAAAACGAGATAAAAGCCCAAAATACGACCCAGGAATGGATTGCCGGCAAGATCGGTGTCCCTTTTGGCACATTCAGAAAGTGGATGACCCGCAGGACATACCCCAACGTAAAAGAAGGCATTGAAATAGCAAAACTGCTGGAAACATCGGCAGAATATCTGGTAACGGGCGCCGAGCCGCAGGATTTAGATGATACTGAACGAAAACTAATGACCAGTTACCGGAAGCTCAGTTCCGCCGACCGGGAAAATGTTATTCTGGCGGTAAACGCATGGGCGGGAAAGAATGAATTTTCCGACAGGCGGCGAAAGGTAGAAGTTAGGTGAAATGTAGGAAAATATTTTGAAAGTATTATATAAAAATATAGTTGACAGAATAGAAATAATAAGATAAATTCAAAATATGAGTCTAAATATTCCACAAAAATATCAAAAAGATATTGAAATTGCTACAAATTTACTCAAAGAAGAAGGTTGTCAATCAATTTATCTGTTTGGTTCGCTGGTGACTGGAGAAAATCATGACGAATCTGATATTGATATTGGTATAAAAGGACTTCCCAAAGGGAAATTTTTTGAAACTTGTGCAAAAGTATATTTTGCAGTGGATAATGATATTGATATTGTTGATTTTGATAATAATATAGGTTTTTATACTCTATTAAATAGACAGGGAGAAGTGTTTGAAATTGGACAATAATACAAGGGAAAAAATAGAATATGAAATTTCTCGAATTGAAAAATTGTTAAATGACGCAAAGCCGTTATTGGATTTATGTAAATTTAAA
>JAITCL010000080.1 GCA_031283105.1 Treponema sp.
TTTATTGACGAACGAAGCGAGGTCGCGGCCGTGCTTGCACGGACATGACCGAGCGAGTGAGGAAACGAAGGGTTTAATACCCCGCGGCTTGCCGCGGAAAGCCGCCGTAGGCTTTTGTAAGTTGCGTAAGCAACCTCCTTGCAGGGCTTGCCCTGCGGTATAATACCCTTTATTCCTCCGTGTTTCCGCCGCGCGCTCGGCTACCTAAAGGCAGCCGGCATTATTTGTACGCGGTGGCTTTTATTGTGCGCGGTAACGTGTCGCATTTATTCGGTCAACGCCACTTAACGCGGCGCTGTTATTCGGTTATGTGGTAAAAATTCTTAAATTAATACGCATGATGTTTTTCCCCTCTTCTTACCTAAACAACCGTTGAATTTCCCGGGCGTACAGGGCGGTAATGCGGTGGCGCAGCAGTTCCTGCTTGCCGGAAAGTTCTTTGCCCAATTCGAAAGGTTTGGGCAGCAGGGTAAATTTAAAAACCCGCTCAAAAGGTTTAAAACCGGTTTTCAGGCTGATCCGCTCGGTAATTTCCGTTGCGATAAGATGGTTAATTTCCGGCTGCTGCAAGAGCAGTTCGTAATCGACAATGGGAATATTGTTTTCCTCGGCAAAGGCCATAATCGCTTCCTGGCGGGGAATGATAAGGGCGGCGAGGTATCTTTGATCCTGCCCCACCACCATGCAGTGGTGAATGTAGGGGCTTTCCCGCAGGGTATGTTCGATGGGAACCGGCTCGACATTTTCACCGCCCCGCAACACTATGGTGTCTTTGGCGCGGCCTGTTATGCGCAATTCTTTATCGTGGGTCAGCATGCCGATGTCGCCGGTATTGAACCAGCCGTCGGCGCTGAGTACCGCGGCGGTGGCGTCGGGCTTTTGATAATAACCTTTCATCACCTGTCTGCCCCGCACATGAATAAGCCCGTTACGGCCCGGCGGCAAAACATTGCCCTGATTGTCAACAATTTTTACATCGGTATCGAGCAGCAACTGGCCGATAGTTCCCCGCCGGGAACGCTTGTACCGCCGCGCGGTTACCAGCGGCGCCGTCTCGGTAAGGCCGTAGCCTTCCTGCAGCCGCAGACCCACCGAATTGAAAAACAAATCAACCCGCGCCGGCAGACTGCCGCCGCCGGACAGACCCGCCTTAAAGCGCCCGCCCAGCCGCTGCCTGAGCCGGTTGAATATCAGCAACTGGGCAATGCCCCTGCCCGGCAGCAGCAACAGCCAGGGAAAAAAGCCCATGACCGCGTCCAGTGCGCGAACGCGCCCATGAAAATTGGGCAGCAGCCCAAACGTTAAATCTTTAAAATAGGTGTACATCTTTGACAGGGAAACAGCCAAATCAAAGAATTTTTTTGCCAGCCCCCCCATTTGGGTAACGTTACGGGTAATGCCGTCCATAATTGCTTCCCAAATGCGGGGAACGCTTATCATCCAGTGCGGCCTTATCGCCTCAAAGTCCGCCATCAGCACCGAGGCGACCGGTTTGGAATAGGCGATGCTGGTACGGTTGTAAAAAATGATATATTCTATTTCCCGCTCGTAAACGTGCCAGACCGACAGCATCGAAAGCCAAATATCGCCAGGGTTCGAATCAAAGACCAGATTGAAGGATGGAAGCTGGCAGAGAAAATTGCGATGGCTGAGTATAACCCCTTTGGGCTCGCCCGTTGTGCCGGAGGTAAAAATAATGGTGGCAGTATCTTCGCTTTCCCCCTTGTCCATTTCCGTTTCCGTGCCGCCCGGCTGCAGAGTCTCGCGCTTCTGTCCACGGGCAATAACACCGGCAAAGTGCAGCACCGTTATACCCGCGTCTGCCGCCGCCGTTTCGGTTTCACGATCCACCGGATCAAAGGTAATGAGGGTTTTGAGCAGGGGCAAATCCGCCGTGCAGGACAGCACTTTGTGAACCTGTTTCTGATTTTCTACAAAGGAGAATCTACATTCGGTAAATCCTAAAATATAGGCAAGTTCCTGAACCGTAATGTCACAGCCCCTCGGCACGTCCGCTGCTCCAATGGAAAGAATACCAAAATCGGCCGCCATCCATTCGTGGCGGTTGTCGGCAATCAAGCCGATATGATCACTCCGTTTAACTCCCAACTCAACCAAGCCCGCGGCAAGAAAACAAATCTCTTCATAAAATTGCCGGTAGGTTTTTGTTTTGAACGTACCGGAAGGATCTTTATAGTATTGGATAACAATATCCGGGCTGTCTTTTGCCCGTGTCCTCAACATTAAAGGTAACGTTTTTTCCATAACGAGACACCTCAAGTCCAAAGCAAAAATGACGCCTTACTGTTCCGTTAAATCCGCCGAATTTAAAAGCGCAACGCTGCCGTCCGCCCGCTGAATCAAAAGGCTTCCCTGCTGTATACTCACCGCGGCATTGGGATGCACGGCAATTTTTGACTTGGCCTGTAATGCCAAATCCGCGTTAAAACGGCCCAGATTCAGCGTCCCATTGGTCAGGTCGGCGGTAATGGCGTAAATATCGTTGCCATTTACCCAGATAAGACTGTTGGGGTGAAGGTCATCATTGCCCTGCTTAACCATTGTCAGCATGCGGCTGTTTATTTCGATAAGCCGTACAGCGCCGTTGTCCCGGTTCTCCCCGGCGATTGCCAGTATCTTGCCGCCCACAAAGGTCAGCGTCCGCGCATATACCGTGTCCAGCGGCGAGCGGCGCAGTTCTCTTCGTGTGGCAGGATCAATGGCGACTAACCTTCCCAAAGCGGTGTCCGTCCGTTCCAGAATTATGCCGATTAACCCCTGGGGTGTTTCACCCCGGTCAATAATGGCCTGTTGGTCTCTGGCAATACTCTCCCTTTCCCGTTGGGCCTCTTCGGTTTTCTTCTCGGCAAATTGCTCCTGTTTTGCCGCTTCCTCCCGCTGTAAAACCAACTCTGACTCACGCTGGTCTAATTCATCAGATTTTTTCTGCGCCTCAGATTCCTGCTGTGCCGCCTCCGCCCGTGAAGCCGGTGGATTCTCCGCTTGCTGCTGCCGGTCTTTTTCAAGCTGGGACTTTTCTTCGGCGATAGCCCTTTCTTCCCTTCTGACCGCCTCCCTCTGATTTACTGCCTTTTGTTCCGCCGCTTCCGCCTCGCGTTCTTTAATGTCAACCATACCGCGGCGCTGTTCAATTCCCCGGTCGTCTTCCCTCCGCATTTCTTCCACCACGCGGCTGTCTGAAATTGACGACGTATCAATGGAACTGATTCCGCCCATACCCAGCGGTATCAGCATCAGCGTCTTGCCGGGCCATTCACTGTAACGGGTAGCAAGCCCCACCTGTTGCGGGTTAAGGTGGCCGAGAACAGGTTTTTTATAACGTTCGGAAAAATAGTCCCAGTTTCCGCGGTACACGGCATTGTAAATGGTAATATATTCAGCCAGCACTGCGGCGTCCTGCGCCGAGTAGCTATAGGCTTCCTGTAAATAACCCTGAATAATAGTGCGAAGATTGCGAATATGGTCAACGCCGGTATTGGCCCCCAACCCGAAAATATCCGCATCAAGTTTAGTGCCGTCCGGCGCGGAAACCGAATGTATCACAAAATAGCGGGAATTAGCTCCGGTACGTTCCGCTCCGGCCTTTACCGCCTGTCCCAGACCAACGCCAATCTGCCGTATCTGTTCCCGTGTTTCAATCCGCGCATGGGGGCCCTCATAATTGGTAAACGACACCGGGGCAAGGTTCTTTTGCAGTTCCCCCCGATCAATCTGGGTAAAACCAGTACCCGCCGCCCCCGTAAAAATGATACCAAAAAACAGTACTTTACAGAAATTTTTCATGGTATTACTCCTGCCTTAGTATAGCATATTTTTATGTTTTGGGTAATAGACTTGTTCAAGTATCCGGGGGTGGCATTTACTCTTGATCATAAGCCACATTTATATTTTACTACACAAGCGTATAGATGTTAAGGGGAAAGAATTAAGACAGAAAGTTATCATATAACGGCACTACAGAAATTTGATGCCAGGCGCCCGGCGCTGCCCTGTGAGACAACTAACCGAGTTGTCGAACAAGTCCACTGCATACATTTTTTCTTTTTATATTTATTATATCATCTATATTTTCTTTATCAAATAATTCCAATAATTTATTTGTTCCATTCTTCTGTTTATAATTCATTTCCTCCAAATATAATGGAAATACGGTATATAATTCTATCGTATCTTCTCCATATTCTATTTTTTGAAAATTTTCCGGTAATCTTTTTGATTTAAGTAATATTACTGATATAAATTTTGTTCCAATTATCGGCTCTCCTGTTGAAATAGTATGTCCAAATCCCAACCATGTATTATTTTGTGATGAATAACGTCCTATACTTTTTAATAATTCTATAGGCCAATAATTTTCTGGTTTCTTCCATTCATTATTTTTTAAATCCCAGTTTTGAGGTAATAAAATACATAATTCTATATATTTTGAAAATTGCTGTTTTGGTGTTTCCAAAGGTATACTACTTACGCCATTAGTCATCAATACTGTAAAATTCCTGTTTATATCAGGTTTTATCCAATAAACATCTAAATGAAAATCAGGTGATTTTATTTCATCAAATACTATAATTTCATCACAATTATCTATATATTTATCCAGGTGATTTTCTATTGTTTCAAAATATTTTTGGATCATTACATTGTATTCCTTAATAATATAATACTATACATTTTCTTCTTTGTTAAGTCTTTCAATAAATTTATTATACTATTTATTCCCATCAATTTATATTGTATTTCGCATAACGTTCCGGCTGTAACTGACGTTTTGGGCAGGTAATAGAGTTAGCGCACATAGTGACTGACACCTCAAGTGTTATATTTTAAAAAATCTGCAGGGGTCATTACCGGAACAGGAGATTTAACAAAATCACTGGTATTTCTGGTAATTATATAACTGGCTCCCTCCCGTGAGGCTGTCGCCGCTATAACTGCATCTTCAAAATCAGAAAAGTTCAACCTTATGGCTTCTTGTATATCAACTGCTTTGGTATCTACAGAGGTAACAACTTTAAGCATATCAATTATAAAGGAAAGAGCTTGCCTGGAATCTTTACAATTTCTGCGGGTTATATAATAAATATCAGTAACAGAATTTGCTCCGATAATTGCTTCAAATTCTTTCGCCGCACTTTTCAGGAAAACCTGATAAGAATCAGAAAAATATGGTTCTCTTTTTTCAACAATGTCAAGGATAACATTGGTATCCAACATAATTTTCACTGCCGTGCCAGCCGTTCATTTCTGATTTCTTCAAGCGTCATGGCATTTTGGGAGGCAATTCCAACCAATCGTTCTGCTGCCGCAATTCTTTCCTGAATGTCCGGTTCCGTAATGCTTTGAATGGTTTGATTTCTCATCAAAATAACTCTAATATCAGTTGAATAGCCTTCTCTATATTCAATAGGTATTTCTATAATGCCATTATGTGCAAAAGTACCAAATTCAACGGCTTCCATAACTATCCTCCGAAAAGTTTTAGATGTCCTTATTATATCCACAAAAAAGGATTATGAACAGTATTTTTCCCCTTAAGCCGCGACAACCTGATTTCTGCCCGATGCTTTTGCCCTATACAACGCTTTATCCGCTTCGTCCAACAGCCGCGTATGCGGACTATTTTCGGCGGGTATAATGCTTGCCACGCCGGTACTAATGGTTACATATGGTGAACATGTGCTCATGGGGTGGGGAATTTTCATCTTTTCCACCGTCTGTACCAGGTCCTTTGCAAAATTCAGCGCGGCTTCTTTTTCCATGTAGGGAAGCAGGCACACAAATTCTTCGCCGCCAAACCGGGCGACACAATCTGTTTCCCTTTTTATCTGATTTTTTAAACATTGAGCGATGGCAATAAGCGCCTGGTCGCCTTCCACATGCCCCAATGTATCGTTATATTTTTTAAAATAATCAACATCAATCATAAGCGCGCTTACCGGAAGCCGCAAGCGGCCGCATTGTTTCCATAAAAAATCCATATAGCGCAGCAGGAAGCGCCGGTTATTGAGTTTTGTCAGTTCATCAGTTTTTGACAAAGCATCCAGCATATTGTTCATCTCATGAATTCTGGCCTTCTCGGTAAATAACTTAACCTGGCTGTTATAATACAGCGTTTTTACTATCATCATGGAGAGGAAAATATACAGCAGGAACAGGTGTAGATTTCGCATCTCCTTAAATGAATAATGATTATTGATGAGCATGGCAACGGTAAACGCATAAAACAGGACTGCGGACGGTATAAACAACCTCGGTTTAAAATTAAAAACAAATGTAATAATAAATAAAGTTGATGTAAAAATAAACAAAAACAGCCTCTCCGATTCGGTAGAAATCATATTCAATAGCGCAAATGAATTAATCAAAAAAGCGAATAAATAGCACAAGCCCCATAGCATACGGTCTTTTTTCTTTTTGAAAAAACCGGCAACCAAAAAAACAAGCAGGGTCATAACCGCCAAATAGGAAAAAAGCGATACATAAAAATCACTGTGTATATGGGTAAATCTGACGGGAAATCTCTGTAGTATCAGCACATTTGCCGCGGCATAAGCAGCTTCCACCATGCTAAAAATGATAAGTCCCCTTACCGTATGCCGCAGCCGAATATGGCTGAATTCTTCCTTAATTTCAGGCGGAACCGGAGTAATTAATGTGTCGCATAAAGAACGAACCGCCTGTTTTATTTTTGTACTACTCATTTTTTTATTCTCCGTATATTAGACTTGTTCGACAACCCGGTTGGTTGTCGAACAAGTTAAGCAAAATACTGCGTATTTTGCAGTTTTTATAGGAAGTTATTCAGAAACTGAAGTTTCCGAACAACTTTATTAAATGATGCATACAATTACGCCGTCAGCGTTTCAAATAGTCGCTACCGGAAAAATATCGCATCAAGCGGGAAAAAACAAAAATTCCTCAAGCGATTTTTTAAAAATTGGTGTTTTTTTTTGACAAGCTCGCCCTCAACAAAATGGGCTTTACCTGAAGAGTTCTCACAAAGACACAAAGGTTAGAAGAGCACAAAGGAAGAGAAAAGAAGGGGGTTTTGTCCGCAATTTTATCGTAAGGCTCATGTTTGGATTATTTACAACAACACCTTCTTTTCTTCTTGGTGTCTTTGTCTTCTTGGTGTCTTTGTCTTCTTTGTGTCTTTGTGTGAAATTCATCGGGTAAAGTTCAGTTGTCATTTTAAGCCAAAGACGGCATAATGTCTGAACAGTGGATACGATTTTAATTCTTGATTTTGGCAGCCAGACAACCCAACTGATTGGGCGGCGCATACGCGATCTGGGCGTATATACGGAAATCATTCCCGGTGATTCGTCGTTTGAAAAAACGGCGCTTAACCCCGATATAAAGGGAATTATTTTGTCCGGTTCGCCGGAATCGGTGTATGATCAGGGGCTTGCGCCGGACAAAACGGTCTATAACTGCGGCCTGCCCCTGCTGGGTATTTGCTACGGTTTACAGCGAATGACTGTCGATTTGGGCGGAGCGGTTGAGCCGCTGCCGGAGCGGGAATATGGCAGAATCGGCGTAAAAATTACCAAAGAAGAATCAGGCGGCGGTTGGGCGGCAAAATTTCTTAAAGGGTTTAAGCCCGCTTTTACCGCGTGGATGAGCCACGGCGACACCCTCACCAAACTTGCGCCGGGCTTTACGGAATACGGAACCAGCGGCACGGGTTATCCGGCGGTGGTGATTCATGATGCCAAGCCCTGGTTCGGCCTGCAATTTCACCCCGAAGTAACGCACTGCGAGGGGGGGAATGATATTCTTGCCGCGTTTGTTGTGGGCGTATGCGGCTGTGCGGCGGGCTGGACTATGGAACATTATGTGGAAGAAACGCGCACGTCGCTGAATGCCCGCATTGGCGAAAATCCGGTGCTGCTGTTGATTTCCGGCGGCGTTGATTCCACCGTTGCCGGGGCGCTGCTGTTAAAAACCCTGCGCGGCGAACAGGTGCATTTGATGTACATGGATACCGGTTTGATGCGCAAAGATGAAACAAAAATTGTCAAAGCCAGTCTTGAAAAACTGGGGGCGCGGCATCTGCACATTGTCCATTGTGAAGATGAATTTCTTACTGCGCTTAAAGGTTTAAGCGAACCTGAAGCAAAACGCAAGGTCATCGGCGACCTGTTCATTACGATTCAGGAACGGGAAGTAAGCCGGCTGGGGCTGCCGGACAATTACTTCCTTGCCCAGGGAACCCTGTACACCGACCTTATCGAAAGCGGCAAGGGGGTCGGCAAAAAGGCGCATGTTATCAAAAGCCACCACAATGTGGGCAGTCCGCTGGTAGACGCCAAACGTAAGGCAGGCACTCTTATTGAGCCGCTGGATAAACTGTATAAAGACGAAGTTCGCAGATTAGGCCGTTTTCTGGGTGTTGATGAAGAAATCATTGGCCGCCACCCTTTTCCCGGCCCCGGGCTTGCCGTGCGTATCATCGGCGAAGTTACGCAGGAAAAGTGCGCCATTTTACGCGAGGCGGACGCTATTTTTATGGAAGAACTGAAACAGCGCACCAGCGCCGGCGGCCACCGCCTGTACGATGAAATCTGGCAGGCATTTGCCATACTGCTGCCGGTTCGTTCAGTGGGCGTTGCCGGCGATGTCCGTAAATACGGCTGGGTGCTTGCGTTACGCGCCATCATCAGCGCCGACGGCATGACCGCCGACGTATACCCCTTTGAAACCCGCGACCTGCTGGAAATATCCACCCGCATCACCAACACGGTGACTGAAATCGGGCGGGTAGTATACGACATTTCCAGCAAACCGCCCGCAACCATTGAGTGGGAGTAGTCCGGTTTTACATCACGAGCGTTAACAAAGTAAAGTTATGCTATTTTTTTATTTCCCCGCTTCTGCGGGTTTTTCCGATTGTTCTTTTTTGGCTTCGGCGCGGTCTTTCATGTCGGCGATGCCGATAAACACCGCGATAAGACCGATAAGCACCGCGATGACCGGCAGTCCGCCGCGCAGAAATGCCAGTATGTCTTTCCACCAGCCAAGCCCAAAACCGGCGAATTCCGGCGACAGCGCCGCAAAAACCGCAGCCGCAAGAATTATAATACCAATGATTAACGATTTCATGCCATCCTCCGTCTGTTTATTTTTACCGATTACATGAAAAATTGCAAGTATACGGTGTATAATGAAAGCAACTTGGCAAAAGCACACATTCTATTTTTAGCGACGCTGTTTACTGCAATACTGGTATCCTGCAGTCCTTCCCCCAGTCTCAACCAAAATGACGACTTGCCCCCTCTTAAAGAAAATGAATTTT
Source organism: Treponema sp. (assembly GCA_031283105.1). Classification (GTDB taxonomy): domain Bacteria; phylum Spirochaetota; class Spirochaetia; order Treponematales; family Breznakiellaceae; genus WQXQ01. The sequence continues at coordinate 9,320 of JAITCL010000080.1, forward strand.
ACGCCCAGAACATGGAAACCGAAAAATACTATAAAGTTAAGGCCGAGATAATTTATGAAGGCGATAAATGTGTAATCTGGGCGGAAGAAGACTCCGGAATTACACCAGAAAAGGCGGAAGAAATTGCCGATAAATACGATACCATTATTCGTCCAAAAGTGGTAGAAACATTCAGCATGAAAAATTTTAATGTCAAAGAAGGAGACGAAATATATCATTTTGATAATATGCTGGATTATGCCAACGCGCTTGCCGGCAGAGAGGACAAAAAACTTACCATATTGCTGCTGGACATTAAAGACAATTTTAAAGATCAGGAGAAAGATTCTTATGTCGCAGGATACTTCTTTGGCGGCAATTTTTATCCACCGGGGAAAATAAAAGGAACCAAGCATTACTCCAATGGCAGGGATATGATCTATGTGGACACCTATCCCGGACTGGAAAAAAAGCCCGAGCAAACCTACGCGACTTTTGCCCATGAGCTGCAGCACCTGATTAATTTTGTAACAAGAGTATCGGTACAGATGAACAGCAAATATTTATATTTAATGGATACCTGGGTTGACGAAGGGCTTTCCTCCCAGGCGGAGTATCTGTACCTTGAAAAAAATCCGCCTGAAAAATGCGAATGGTTTAAAGAAGATACAGAGGGAACCATCGCACAGGGTAACAATTTTTTTGTGTGGGATAATCATCGTGAAAAACCGCTTGCCATTCTTGACGATTATGCTACCGTGTATTTATTTTTTCGCTGGCTGTATTTACAGGCAGATACAGCATTACAGTCCCATATCTTCCTGGATATTGAAACTTCAAACTATCTTGATTACCGGGCTGTTACCAATGCGGCTGGCGAAATCAATACTTCATGGAAAAACTGGGAAACCCTGCTCAGGACATGGCTTGCCGCCAATTATTATCCAAAGAACAGTTATGGATATACCGGCGATGATTATCTCCAAACAATTACGGTAAAACCCATTGCGGAAAAAACAATTTCATTATACCCCGGCGAAGGCGTATATAGTATTATTAACGATCCTTTTTCTTCTACCGGAACCAATATCTATATTCGCTATGCGGGGCTTGCTAATAATCAAACAGCTATCATTACTTCTCCGCCCTATACCGGGAATGTACTTCTTACGTTCAATGCCAACACCAGTAATACTGCGGCGCGTGAAGCCGGCTCCCTTACCGGCGTTTCCCCCGCTGTTTCCCCAACGGCGGCAAGAAATGTCCAAACCGGAACATTAACCGGCCCCTTTGTTCTTGATGCCAGAGATATGCTGGAGAGGGCTCACCGGTGAAAAAAATTGCCGCTGTTTTGTTATTGTTTATTGTACTGTGTGCCGCAGAAAATACCTTTGCCCGCGGAAAGGAGGAAAAAGACCCTCCCGGACTGCAGAGAGTGCAAGTAAGCGGCGATGTCCGCATGGTGGGAAACAGTCCCATGACATCGCTGGTTATCAGCGGCGAAAACCGCGAATGGCATATTGTACCGGAAGAACAGGAAAAACTTATGGAGTTTCAGCAGCAGATGGTCATCGTCAGGGCGGATGAGTATTATTACGACAGGGTTTTTGCCAACGGCGCTTCCGCCGGAAGACAGTATTATATCAAGAATATTGATATTATTTATCCACAAAATCATCGTCAGTAATTTTGAAAATTCCGGCAAGGCCGTCGGTGATTCTTACGCTGCGGTCGTCAAAAATAAAAATCGCCTCGGTGTCGGGAATTGAATCAACCAGGGCTTTACCCCGCTGAAAGCCCAGGGCAAAAACCGTTGTTGACAAAGCGTCGGCGGCGGTTGAACTGGCTGTAACAACCGTTACCGACAAAAGGCCGTTGTCTACCGGATAGCCGCTTGTGGTAGAAAGTATGTGGTGGTAGCGTTTCCCCTCTGTTTCAAAATAACGCTCGTAAACGCCGCTGGTAACGACGCTCGTATCATGAACCGGCATAACGCCCATATAGACGCCCCGCTCGTTCAACGGGTTCTGAATACCGATGCGCCAGGGCAGAGATTTTTTTTTGTCCTGCTTTCGCCAACCCAGCGCGACAATATTTCCGCCCAAATCAAAAACAGCGCGTTTAACTTTGGCTTCCCGCGCAATCCGCAGCGCTTCGTCCCCGGCGTAACCTTTGGCAATGGCCCCCAAATCCAGCGCCATACCCCGCCGCCGCAGAAATGCCGTTCCCGCTTCGCGGTCAATCGCCAGATCCCGCCAATTAACCAATCTCAGCGCGGCGGCAATTTCCCTGTCGCCGGGGATACTTTGCGCGTCAGTCCCGATGCCCCAGAGCTGCACCAGCGGCCCCACCGTAGGATCAAAAGCGCCGTCTGATAACGCGGCATAGTACAACGCCTGTTCCAGCACTTCAAGCACATCGGCGCGGACTTTAACCGGCTCAATGCCCGCCTGCCGGTTAATCGCCACTACGGCGGAAGTAAGAGTCTCAACCGCGGATCGGAACGTCGCTGCGGATTTGCTGTCCGGGTCAACTATCCCCCCGCCGTTTATCAGTTCTTCAAATTCTCCCGGATACACGGTCATCGTCCGGTCAATTTCCCGTATCCGCGCAAAAATGCGGGAATAAAGCCGCTTGCTGCCCCCTTCATACAGGTTGATTCTGCATATCGTTCCCAGCACAAATTCAATCTGCGGAGACTGCCGATTGATACAGGCAGTCAGCAATACCAAAAGAACAACAACAATAAACTTTTTACAACGAATAATGGTAGCTTTTACAAAGTTTCTATTTTGCACGTGATTTTTTCCTATCAGTGATGGATAACTAAGATAATTCAGAAATGTATGCCCAATAAAGTAATTTGGGGGCTTTTGGAACAAACCTTATAGGCAGCCGCACAAGCCGTTTCCGCAGGAAATGGCTTGTGCGGTGCTTGTTAGAATTGCCCC
>JAITCL010000053.1 GCA_031283105.1 Treponema sp.
CTGAATGTCTGAAAATCGGTAAGGATGACAATCGGCGTTTTTCCGTGGGAAGAAAATGCGTAGCGTTTGGCCTGGAAAACCGGGATGTTTCCTTTTAAGTCTACATGGGGAGCTTTGGCTTCCACGAAGAATTTTTCGTGGTATTTAGCGCCTTCCTTGACTCGGAAAGCGTAGTCGGGCTTTTTAGTCGCAGAGTTGTCCCGCTGCTTGAATTCCCTGTGGACATCAAGGAATTTTGTGGCTATACCAGTCTGGTTAAGCTCCCATCCCAACGCAGTAAAGAAGGGGTCAATAAACCGGTTGAGAGTTTCTGTTTCCTGAAAACTTTTTGACATATATTCACGTTCATTTTTTTCAAAGTCTTCAATGAGTTTTTGAACAGTTTCTTTCCCAGTTTGTTTTGTCATATTATGGAAGTAGTATAAAAGAGATTGGCTTTTTGTCAATGAATATACAGGATATTGCACTCATAGTTGCTTTTCTTCCATTCAATCATCTTTTGAATCGTAAAAATAATCAAGTTGTTTCAGAACTTTGCTTTTTGGAAGTGATTTTCTACGCTCAAGACGCTCCTGTGCTTCGATTAATATCTCTTTAATTTTTTTCTCAAATTCAGCTTTTGGAGGCAAATTAGTCCAGTATTCAGCGACAGCAATGCCGGATTTATCCAATTCCAACAATTCTATCTGATTTCGGCTTGCTTTTGTACAAAGAATTATTCCTATTGGTTCATTTTCGTCATCCTGCCGTTCATATTTATTGAGCCATTTTAGATAAAATTCCATCTGCCCTTTATACTGAGGCACGAATTTTCCAATTTTCAATTCTATGGCTACAAGCCTTTTTAATATGCGGTGATAAAACAACAGATCAAGTGTAAAATCATCATCGTCCATTGTCATGCGTTTTTGCCTCTCGATGAATGTAAAACCATGACCAAATTCCAAAATGAAAGCTTCAAGTTCTGTTAATATTGCTTTTTCGAGATCGGCTTCAAGAAAATTCTCTTTTAATCCCAGAGTATCAAGAATATACGGGTCTTTAAATATATTGAATGGCACTTTTGAAGTTTCCCTTAATTGTGAATTGGCGATTTTCCGCCGTTCATAGGCTTTTCGGGAAATTTGATTACGTAATTCTCGAACGCCCAAATGCCTTGCTGTAGCGTCTTTTGCGTAATACATTCTTGCTTTTTCTGTTTCTATTCTGATAAGCTCGCAAAAATGTGACCATGTCAATTGTGCCGCAAGTTGCGACACAATCTTTATTTCAGAGAATACTTTAGCAAATTGACACATTCTATATAAGTTTTCAGTTTCAAAACTCTTACCGTATTTTTCAGCCAATTTTCTCGACAGTGTCGAGAAAATTCGCTTCCCATAAGCGGCGCGTTCACCGCCAAGTAAGACTGAGCTGATATAACGTCCTACTTCCCAAAACATCAATGCGGCTTCTTGATTAGCCTTTGAATATGCTCGATACTTCCGCTTTTCAATTATTTTGGAAACATGGGTAAAAAGCGAGTTTTCATTAATTTGCGTGTTATTCAGTGCGGAAACTTTCTTTTTTTTACTCATTTTTGCCGCCATTTATCTCCCTGCGGTACTTTTATTCATCCCCGCACCTGCCCAGAGCCACTGATTAAATACTTAATCGTGGTAAGAGCCTCCAGCCCCATCGGGCCGCGGGCATGAAATTTTTGGGTGCTGATTCCCAGTTCCGCGCCAAAGCCGAATTCGCCGCCGTCGGTAAAACGGGTGGAGGCGTTAACGTAAACACAGGCGGCGTCAACCCCCGCGCGAAACTGTTCCGCCGATTGCAAATCATGGGTAAGGATCGCCTCCGAATGTTTGGTGCCGTAGCGGTTAATATGGGCGATAGCCTCGCCGCAGGAATCAACGGTTTTGACGGCGAGAATAAAGTCAAGGAATTCGGTTGCCCAATCTTCATCGATTGCGTCTTTGAGCGTTATCCCGCAGTCCGCCGCCGCCCCAACAGCCGCCTTTGATTCAGCGTCGCAGCGGAGTTCCGCTTTATCGGCAAGACGGACTGCCAGCGGGGGCATTAAGGCGGCAAGAGCGTCCCGATGCACCAGCAGGGTTTCCACGGCGTTACAGGCTCCGGGCTTTTGCAGCTTGGCGTTGGCTATTATTTCCACGGCGTTGCCTATGTCGGCGCTGGGTTCCACATAAATGTGGCAGTTGCCTTCGCCGGTTTCGATGACCGGAATACGGGCATTGTGCACCACCCGCTGAATAAGGTCTTTGCCGCCGCGGGGCAAAACTACGTCAATCCAGCCCCGCGCCTGCAGAATAACATCGACTTCATCGCGGCTGCCGGATACGGCCAACTCCACCGCACCGGCAATACCGCCGCCGGTTTCCAGCCCCGACTTAATGGCAGCGACCAGGGCTTTATTCGATTCCAGCGCCGAAGAAGACCCCCGCAGCAGTATGGAACAGCCGGCTTTATACGCCAGGGCGGCGCAATCCGCGGTAACATTGGGGCGTGATTCGTAAATAATCGCCGCCACGCCCAAAGGTACGGAAATTTGTTCTACCAACAGGCCGTTGGGCAGAGTCCAACCCGCCCGCAGTTTACCAATAGGGTCTTCCTGCCGGATTACCGTCTCGATTCCTTCAATAATGCCGTCTATTCGCTGGTTATTAAGCAATAAACGGTCAATAAGGCTCTCTTTCATGCCGCCGGAACGGGCTTTTTCCACATCACGGGCATTGGCGGCGAGTATGGCAGCCCGATCCCGGTCAATGGCGGCGGCGGCGGCGGCCAAGGCCTTGTTTTTTGCCGCGGCGTTTTCCATGGCCAGCCGGGCTTGCGCCTGTTTCAATGAAACAAAAAGGTCTGATAATGTATCCATAAAAAAAAGTATACCAGAAGGGGAAACCCCTTTACAATATTTTGATTTTGTGCTATACTAGTGAAAATTCTATCTCACGGAGGAAAATCGTGAAAAAACTTACAGTAGTTCTTTTGGCACTGCTCGTGGCCGGTTCCGCTTTTGCAGGGCCTAAGGCTGATGGTGGCAGTGGCGGCGGCGGTGGTAAAACCTTAATTGGTATTGCCATGCCCGAAACCCACGTACAACGCTGGGTAAAAGACGGCGCTTCCCTCAAAGCGGAAGCCATTAAACGCGGCTATGATGCGGCAGACCAGTATGGCAACGCCGATCAGGCTCAGCAGAATCAGCAGATTCAGAGCTTCCTGACTCAGGGAGCCAAAGCGCTGGTAGTCGGCTGTATCAATGACGGTGTTGGTTCGGTAATTGCCGAAGCCAACAAGGACAAGGTAGTGGTTGTAGCCTATGACCGGATTATTCCTAATTCGGCGGATTATGATTACTTCATTACCTTCAACAATTACAAGGTCGGCGTACTCCAGGCGACCAGCATTGTTGACGGGCTGAATCTGAATGCGGCCACCACTGCGGCGCCCAAACAAATCACCCTGTTTGCCGGTTCCCCGACAGACGGCAACGCCTTCTTCTTCTTTGACGGCGCCATGAGCGTTCTTAACCCCTTCATTGACAAGGGCGTACTGAAAGTCGTGGGCCCCTATCCCAAGACTTCCGCTGACAGGGCTAACTTCCAGAGAATTGCCACCGAAAACTGGCAGGCTCCCATTGCGAAAACCCGCATGGAAAACCTGTTGAACGCCGATGCCCGCAATGTTACTTTGGATGCGATACTGGCCCCCAATGACACACTGGCGCGCGCCATTCTCGAAGCCTGCAAAGCCGATGCCAAATACCGGACCAAACTGCCGGTAATTTCCGGTCAGGATGCGGAATTCGATTCCGCCATGTCCATAAAGAACGGCGAACAGTACAGCACCATATTTAAGGACACCGCAAAATTGGCGGAAGCCGCTATTCTTCTGCTTGATCAGGTTCTCAAGGGTCAGACCGTTAATATCCCCGGCGCGGTTCTCGCTTCCGGCGATCTTGCCAAGATTGGCGATACCGGTAAAAAAACAGTGAAAACCTACCTGCTGGATCCCATTCTGGTTACCAAAGCTAACCTCAATGTTCCGGTTGATGCCGGTTTCTATGATGATCCTGCTCAAGTTGCCCAGTTGAAGCAGTAGAGGGGGAAAAGGGACGAGGGGCTGGGGTTGTTGTTGGTTAGCTAACGAACAATAACCCCACTCCCCACTCCCTAATCTTAATGAGTGAATACATTCTTGAAATTGAAAATCTAACCAAAGAGTTCCCTGGAGTCAGGGCGCTTGAAAATGTCAGTGTAAAAATAAAGAAAGGGGAAATCCATTCCATCTGCGGGGAAAACGGCGCGGGAAAATCCACGCTGATGAGTTGCATTTCAGGCGTTTACCCCAAAGGCGATTACGAAGGCAAAGTTTTTTTCAAAGGGCGCGAAACCCATTACCATAGCGTTAAAGACAGTGAAAAAGAGGGGCTTGCCATAATTCATCAGGAATTGGCCCTTAGTCCTTATCTGTCAATTTATGAAAATATTTTTCTGGGACACATGGAAACCAGTTTTGGCGTAATTAACTGGGATAAATATATAAAAGAATCAAAAAAATATCTGAATACCGTAGGGCTGCATGAGCCGCCCGAAACCACGGTGAGCAAATTGGGAGTGGGAAAACAGCAACTGGTAGAAATTGCCCGCGCCCTTTCAAAAAAGACGGAGCTGTTAATACTTGACGAACCGACTTCATCTTTGAATGACGATGAAAGCGAGAAGCTCCTCAACCTGATACTTGAATTTAAACGCCAGGGTATTACCTCGGTGATGATTTCCCATAAATTGAATGAAGTGCTTAAAGTTGCCGATACGGTGACAATTCTGCGGGACGGTAAATCCATCAGCACCTATGATGTAAAAGCGGACAACCTGACCGAAGAAAAAATCATCAAAGACATGGTAGGCCGCGATTTAACTCACCGTTTTCCTGAGCGAAGGTCATCGCCGGGTGAAACGGTCATGGAAGTTAAAAATTGGACGGTCTATCATCCTGATTATCATGATATAAAAGTGGTAGATGATGTTTCATTTTACCTGCGCAAAGGCGAGATTTTGGCGTTCTGCGGCCCGATGGGGGCCGGGCGTACCGAGCTGATGATGAGTATTTTCGGCAGGTCTTATGGCTTCCGCAGTGAAGGGGAATTGCGTATTAACGGAAAAACCAGCACGTTCAACAGCGCCCGCGCGGCAATAAGTTCCGGGCTGGGTTATATTTCCGAAGACCGCAAAGGTCTGGGTTTGGTTCTAATTCAGGACGTTAAAACGAATATAGCCCACGCCAGTTTGGATAGGCTTTCCCGGTTTGGCATTATGAACAGCCAAAAGGAAATAAAAGAGGCGGAGCGCTACCGGAAAGAGCTTAATATCAGAATGCCCTCGGTGAACCAGATTGTGCGCAACCTGTCCGGCGGCAACCAGCAGAAGGTAGTGGTAAGCAAGAGCCTGTTGGCAGACCAGGATATTTTTATTGTTGACTAGCCGACGAGAGGTATTGACGTTGGCGCTAAAACGGAACTTTATGGGATACTGAACAATATGATAGCCGCCGGAAAAAGTGTGATTATGGTCAGCTCCGAGCTTCCCGAAGCGCTGGGTATGGCGGATAGAATTTATGTTATGAATGAAGGTAAAATAAAAGGGGTGCTTAACAAGGAAGACGCAACCCAGGAAAAAATAATGCATCTGGCGCTGGTCGGATGAGAAAAAAATAAATGGAGAAAATATATGGACAAAGCAATTATTCATACTTCTGACACTAAAACTCTGATAAAAAACAACATCAGAAACTACTCAATGTTTATCATGCTGGCGATAATCATGTTAATTTTCGCGCTGCCGTGGTTAACGAAAGGCACTAATTTTACACCTCGTAATTTTTACAATATTTTCTTTCAGAACAGTTATGTACTGATTTTGGCAATCGGTATGGTGCAGGTTATCATCGTGCAGGGAATTGACCTTTCGGTCGGCTCCGTCTGCGCTTTTGTCGGTGCGTTAAGCGCAATGATTTACAATACCGGCATCGGAATGCCGGTTACATTAATAGCTTCTCTGGCAATGGGAGCCGCTATTGGCGCTTTTCAGGGGTCTTGGGTGGCGTTCTTTAAGATACCCGCGTTTATTGTAACCCTTGCCGGAATGATGCTGTTCCGGGGTCTTACCTATATTGTCACCAAAGTTAATCCTATCAGCCTGAAAAATGAAGGCTATAAACTTTTATCTTACGGAACTTTGGACGAAATTTTGGGTACTAAAAAAATAGGTGCTTATTATCCAATGGCTATAGTCGCGGCTTTGCTGGTACTTGTTATTTTCTTTGTAGCCGAATTTCTTGGGCGCAAGAAAAAAATCGCCAATGAATTTGAAGTGTCTCCTTTATCGTTGTTTATAACCAAACTGGTCATAATCGGCCTTCTGACTCTTGGTCTTGCAGACCGGTTTGCCCGTTACCGGGGTCTTCCCATTGTGGTTCTGGTACTTGGCGTTACTATTTTGACCTTTCATTTTATTTTGAATAATACCGTTCTGGGACGCTATATCTACGCGGTCGGCGGTAACCCCCGCTCGGCAAAACTTTCCGGTATCAATTCGGAGATGGTAATATTTATCGTCTTTTGTTTTATGGGCGGATTAACTGGTCTGGCCGCCGTGGTCTTTACCGGTTACATGAACAGCGCCCTTCCGCAGACAGGAAACCTTTTTGAACTGGACGCCATAGCCGCGTGTTACATCGGCGGCGTTTCCGCGGGCGGCGGTATTGGCTCGGTAATTGGGGTTGTTGTCGGCGGTCTGGTAATGTGTACGATAAACAACGGTATGATTTTGATGAACCTGGGCACCCACTACCAGTACGTGGTCAAGGCTTTAATCCTCCTGTTGGCGGTCTTCTACGATGTCTACACCCGCAGAAAAGCCGGTTTGGGTTGATGTAAAAGCAATCTTGAAAATTTCACTTATTTCCTCAATAGGAGACCTTCCGCCCGAACTGGCGGCTTCGGTAAGCCTTGAAGAAAAAAACTACATTGCCGAAATACAGCGGCGCGGTTTGCTGCCTTTTGCCGTAACGCCGCATTTTGCGTCGCTGGCGCGTCCCGAACAAGACGACCCCATCAGGCGGCAATTTTTTCCCGACCCCCGCGAGGCTTTACCCGATCCTTGTGCGTTGAATGATCCGCTGGGCGAATACCGTTTTCGCGCCGCGCCCCGTCTGGTTCACCAGTACCGCGACCGGGCGCTGTTGCTTGCCGCGGGAACCTGCGCCGGATATTGCCGCCACTGTTTTCGGCGTGTGTGGCTTTCTTCGGTTTCCTCTAACGGTATGGAAGAACTACAGCCCGAACTGGCGTATTTGGCGGCGCACCCTGAAATCCGGGAAATTCTTCTTTCCGGGGGCGATCCCCTGACTTTGGATAATGCCGTTTTAAGCGATTTATTCCGCCGCTTGCGCGAAGCGCGGCCGGGCGTTTTGCTCCGTGTGTGTACCAGGGTTGCCATAACGGAACCTTTGCGGCTGGACAGCGAAACTATTGCCCTGTTTGCCGCCTTTCGCCCTTTGCGGCTGGCGGTTCAGATTAACCACCCGCGGGAACTTTCCGCCCCAAGCCGCGCCGCCCTGGCCGCCTGTGTGAACGCCAGTATTCCCATACACGTACAAACCGTGCTGCTACGGGGCATTAACGATGATCCGGCGCTGCTTGCCCAACTGTTTCAGAATTGCCTTGACTTGGGATTATCGCCCTATTATTTGTTTCAGATGGATCTTGCGCCGGGAACCGCTCATTTCAGGGTTCCGCTCAAGCGGGGCATTGCCATTTACCGTGAATTGGGCGGCTTAATTTCCGGCCCGGGCCTGTCGGCTTATGCGGTAGACCTTCCCGGCGGCGGCGGCAAAATTCGCCTGCACGAAAATGTTATTGCCGGGGAAAAAACCACCCCTGCCGGGAACGTGTATGTTCTGAAAGACAGTAACGGCGGAGAATGGTATTACCCTGCCGGAGACGAAATTTATTCTTGAAGAAATATGCCGTTATTGTTTCGGCACAAACCGGTAGCCTGTTCCGTCAGCCTCTACCGCGCCAACGGCGGGATAAACAATGTGCATACCTGCTACCGGAACTTTGTTTTTTGCCGCATAGTCCATAATTTGCCGTCGTGAAGCGGCGGCGGCTTTTGGGTCAACATCGTACGTTGCGGAAATATCCGGCGCGGGAAACTGGACAAGCGCTACGTGCAAAAAGTCACCGGCAATAAGCAATTTTTCCTTGCCGTCTTCTATCAAATAAGCAGTATGGCCGGGAGTATGCCCATACGTGGCAATGGGGGTAATCCCCGCAAGAAGCTCTTTGAGTTTTGAGCCAAATGCGCCGGGTTCAAACGTTACCACCCGCGAACCATAGGGAGCCAACGCCGCTACTGCCCCGGCGTTCACCTGGGTTTTGGTAAAAAAATCCCGCTCTTTGGAGGACAGGTAAATCTTCGCTTTGGAGAAAAGGGCCTTGCCGTCTTTCTGGAGGCCGCCGGTATGATCCCCATGCAAATGGGTAAGCAGTACCGCGTCAATTTTATCCGGTTCTACTCCCAGTTTTTTCATTTTTTCAAAAACCGCCCCGCCGAAACCGGTATCCACCAAAATAGTGTGTTTGGGCGTTTTAATCAGGAAAGTATTGGTCGAGTGCATAAAGCCGCTTTCGGGAATATACTTCTTCAAAAAGGCTTCGTCCACGCCAATAAGTATCCCGGTATTCCCCTCACGCTGGGTTTCAACCAGCATGAACACTTCAATTTTTCCCACTTTACAGGAAAAAATCCCGTCAGTTTCCGCGGCAAAACCTCCGGCGGCTATCATGCCGAAAAACAGGCCCAACATCATTTCTTTTTTCATGGTTATCTCCTTCATTAAGATCATAAGTATTATACACTCATATTTTAAACTTTCAATTTCAATTTTTGAGCAGTTTTACCAGAATGCGATCCAGACTGTCGGCAAAGGCTTTACGCTCCTTCTTGCCGTAATTTGCCGTCCGTTCCACACCCAGGCCGTTTTCGGCAAGACCTACCGTAAAATTCCGCAGGGACAGCAGTTCGTTGATGCTGTCACGGGAAAAGACTTTCCCCCGGTCGTCAATGACGGCAACGTCTTTTTCCAGAAGCCGCTTTGCCAGAGCGATGTCGCGGCTAATGGCAAGGTCTCCCGGTTCGGCCAACTCTACGATGCGGTTGTCGGCGGAGTCGTCCCCGGGCGGGCAAATTTCCATAGTAATATTTTCCCCGCTGATTCCCGGTACGGGGCGGTTTGCGGCAAATACCGCCGGTATCCCCCGCCGCCGGGCGGTACGCAGGGTCAGTTCCCGCGCATCCCGCGGGCAGGAATCGGCATCGACAAAAATTTTCATTGCGGCACCGATGCAATATACAGGGTGAAATGTCCCTGTAATATCAGGGGGGGGGTATCGCCGGCGGCGGGGAAAAAAGCCGATTCTCCCTGTTTAAGAACCGTGCCGGAAACAGAAACCTCCCCCTCGGTAACAATGCCTATTGAAGCGCTTTGGGCAAACGCTTCCGGCAATGATACCACGCCGCCGGTACCGCGCATCACCGTAAGGGAAAATTCCTCGCAGGGGGCCGGGTAAGTGAAGCAGGAAAAATTTGTTTCCGGTTTATTAATCTGCGGTTTTAAGGGATTAAAGTCCAGCGCCTTCATCAATTCAGGAATATCAATATGTTTTGAAGTAAGCCCCCCTCTCAGCACATTGTCGGAATTTGCCATTAACTCTACGCCAAAACCCTGAATGTAGGCATGGAGAACCCCGGCTTTCAAAAAAAATGCCTCGCCCGGTTCAAGGCGGAAAACATTCAGGTAAAGGGGCGCTATCACCGCCGGATCGCCGGGGTAGAGCCGGGCAAAATTCCGCATAAGTTCCCATTCGCAATTTTTCGCGCCGTTAACCGAAAGTATAAATTCCGTCAGCGCATTTTTGACTGCCGGAGAAAAGTTAAAAAGAATTTCAAGAAAATTCCGCAGGGCAGTAATAGGATTCGGTGTTTCAAGCGACTGCAATAATGGGGCAAAACCTTCGCGTACCGGGGCGGACGCTGAATCGAGAAAAAGGGCAAAAAGCCGCCGTATTTCATCGGGACTGCGAAAGCCGCACATACCGGTAAAGGGCGTAAGAGCGCAGATTATTTCCGGCTTGTGGTTTGAATCCCGGTAATTGCGATGGGGGGCGTCGTGCGCCAGTGCGATCTTGTTCTCCCGTTCAAAGCCTTTACGGGCTTGAGTCAAATTCGGGTGAACCTGAATCGACAGCGGCTTTTCCGCGGCGATCAGTTTGAGAAGAAAGGGAAGAACGCCGTACCGCTCCGCTGTTTTTTCCCCCAGATAACGGCGGGGATCGCGGGCGATAAATTCCCCCAAACTCATTTCACCTGACGGCAGACTGACCAGTGAAGGAGAACCGGCATGGCTGCCCATCCACAGTTCCGCGCATGGTTCGCCATTGTTTGCGAATCCCATTAACCGGGGAATAAAATCCGGTGAACCCCAGTCATAATGTTTAATCTGATTGCGGAGTTTATAAAAATTAGCCATGAAACATCTGGTCAATACGGGCCATAATATTCTGCACGATGCGGTTCAGTTCCTGTGCCTCGGCTGCCCGCTGTTGATCATCCTGCGCCTGTTTTTCTTCGACCTGTGTTTTTATTTTGTTAATTTCATCACAGAGCAAAAAGCCGGTAAGAATTGCCACTTTCAGCGGGTCTTTCATGCCGGAAATGCCCTGGGTATTTACAACGGCAACCTGGTACTGCGCCAAAACCTCGTCCAGATAGGCAGGGTCTTCGCTGGCTGTAATGGAAAAATTTGCGCCAAGAACGTTAATCAGCAGATCATGCGGGCCGGTTTTTGGCTCCGCCTGAGCTTCGGGCGGGGAGATTTCAAACTCTGTTTCCGGCAGGGGCATATTCACCGCCATTTTCCTTGCCTAAAATATATCCAACTCCCCGCCTTCTGTCGCAGCGTCATCGGTTGCGTTTTCCAGGGGATCGGAAATATCGCCCCCGTCTTCCGGCGGGGAATTTGCGGAATCCGGCAAGGCCTCGGCGGAGGCTTCCGGTATTTCAAAACAGGTTTGCCCGTTACCGGAACCGTCGGCTTCTTCAACAGCCGCAGTCTGCGACGACTTCGCCGGTTCTTTGACGGCGGATTTTGTATCTCGCAGACTTTTTTCTATTGCTTTTTCAAACTTGCTCAGCCTGTCCAGCGCGGAAAGAATCCCTTCTTCTATCCGGTTTTGATCTTCCTTGAAACCCATGACCAGAACCTCAAGCTCATCAATCCGTTTTTGATAGGATTCCAGTCTTGTGTGCAATTCCGTTTCCTGCCGGTGCAGAATGGTGTTTTCTTTAGCCAACCGCTCAACATAATCAACAGCCTTTGCGACTTTTGTTTCCAGCAGTTTGACTTGCTCAAGATTTATCATGTGTCCCCTCCCTTTTACTTTTTACGCCCCCAGCGCGGTTTTTACTTTGGCAACAACCGCCTTGAAAGCCGGAACATCTTCTACCGCAAGATGCGCCAGAGCCTTCCGGTTGATGATTATCCCCGCCTTGTCAAGCCCGGCGATAAACCGGGAATAGGAAAGCCCTTCCTCGCGGCAAGCGGCGTTAATCCTGATTATCCACAATTTGCGAAAATCGCCTTTCCGGTCCCGCCGGTCCCGGTACGCATAAAACAGGGCTTTGGTAACCGCGTCTTTGGCGGTCTTATAGTTTGAGTGCCTGCGCCCCCAGAAACCCTTTGCCTGTTTGAGTATTTTTTTTCGGTGTTCCTTTCTTTTGGAACCGTCAACTGCTCTTGACATTGTTAACCTCTACTTTGCGCAGCCGCATGGCTGCGCTCCTCAATTTGATTCTGAAGCCGCCTTAACCATAGGGCAGCATTTGTTTTCTGATTGCCGGTACATTGTCATCGGAGAGAATCCCCGCATGGCGCAGATTCCGTTTCCGCTTGGTAGACTTTTTGGTCAAAATATGGCGAAGGTTCTGCTTCTTGTATTTGACCTTGCCGGTACCGGTAAAACTAAAGCGCTTTGCCGCGCTTTTTTTGGTTTTCATCTTGGGCATCATGCCACCTCTGCAATAATAAAATTCTTATGCCGCATATCGGCATTTTACTTTTTGGACTTGGGACTCAATACCATAGACATAAACCGGCCTTCCATTGCCGGCGGTTTGTCCAGTATATATTCTCCCTCAATCCGCGCAAGAACATCTTTGAGGACATCAAGTCCCAGTTCGGTATGCGCAAGCTCACGTCCCCTGAACCGGACTGTAACCTTGACTTTGTTGCCTTCCGCAAGAAATTCCTTTATGTGCTTTGACTTGAAATCCAGATCGTGATCATCAATCTTTGGCTGCATCCGAATTTCTTTAAGTTTAAGGAGCTTCTGCTTCTTCTTTGAATCCCGAACCTTTTTTTCGTTCTCGAATTTGAACTTACCGTAATCCAGGATTTTAACTACCGGCGGAACCGCCTGTGGGGCAACTTCCACCAGATCCAAACCCATTTCCCGTGCGATTTCAAGCGCATCCTGGGTCGTCATAATCCCCTGGCGCTCTCCGCCGTCCTGAATAAGACGGACTTCCCGCACCCGAATTTGTTCATTAATCCGTAAATCCTTATCCGACAACTGACCTCCTCATTGGTTTGTTGGGAAACCACCCGAAATTTAACAGCCGGTTCAACGGGGCAGAATCGGCTATTCAGGGTATATTCTAGCAAATTCACAGATTTTGTCTAGTGGGTATATTGTTTTTCCCCTTGAACCTTGTTATTTTAATAACCATGCCCCTTCTTTTGGCATGCGCTATCCTATTGTTTTCCTGCCAAAAATCATCTGACCAGACTGCGCCTCAGGAGCCCGCCACAACGATAACCATGCAGGCAGAGCAAACCGATGAAAAAATTCTGCAGATAGCGG
Organism: Treponema sp.; assembly: GCA_031283105.1. Taxonomy (GTDB): domain Bacteria; phylum Spirochaetota; class Spirochaetia; order Treponematales; family Breznakiellaceae; genus WQXQ01. The sequence goes on from JAITCL010000053.1 coordinate 12,989, forward strand.
AAGATGCCCGGAATACCCTGCCCGGATTTTTCCGGCAGTTAACCAGGGCGAACGCAAAAGAAGAACATTTTAGCATAAAGTACCCGTTTACGGCGGATGACGGCAGCGGCGTCAACATGGAACAGGTATGGCTTACCGGCATTCATTTCAAAAATGGCATATATTACGGCTTTCTTGCTAGCGCCCCCCGGCATTTAAGCGGCATGAAAAAAGGCGACAAGGTAATGTTTGATACGGATACCATTACCGACTGGATGTATGTCCGGGGCGGCAGAATTATTGGCGGCGATTCGATTAAATACCTTTTGGAAAAAATACCCGAAGACCAGCGCAGTGACGAAGAGCGGGAATTATTGCGTATGCTTCATTGACGAACGGAGCGAGGTCGCGGCCGTGCTTGCACGGACATGACCGAGCGAGTGAGGAACCGAAGGGTTCAATACCCTGCGGCTTGCCGCAGAAGGCGCCGTAGGCGCCGGGCTTGCCCTGTGGTATTGATACCCTTCATTGACAAGCCCTGCGGTATTATACCCTTCATTGAAAATGGCGGGCAATGATTCCTTCAAAAGCGTCAAGGTTGGGGGAAATAACGGCGGCAGGTTCGATTTTTTGTTGAAGGGACTGCATTTCCGCTACGGTTTCGCCGGTTACCTTGCGGATTAATTCCGCTTCCCGCGCATAGTGTCCGGTTGCGAGAACCACGGTATGCACATTTCCTTTCCAGTCCAGACCGGCGGCTGTCTGTTCGGCGGCGGCAAAGGCAACGGCGGTATGTGAATCAATGTGCAGGTGGTATTTTTTCCAGACACGTTCCATAGTTTGCAGGGTAAGTTCATCGTCAATAGAAGCCGGGTGTACTATGTTGCGCATAACAGCCGGAGCCTCCCGGTAAAATGATTCAAGGCGGCTGAAGTTTAAGGGAATACTTACATCAAGCGCGGGAGAATTGGTTTTTATCAAAGGACGGGGGGTAAATGTTCCGCCTTTGATAAAATCCCCCAGGACATTGTTGGAATTCATGGCGGCGATAAAGCCGTTCACCGGCATACCAAATTTCCATGCGTACAGACCGGAGATAAAGTTGCCGAAGTTCCCGCAGGGAACGCTGAACGCAAGACCGCCTGAAATATGTTTTTTTATTTTGATAAACGCATACAGGTAATAAAAAGCCTGAGGCAAAAGCCGCCCCGGATTAATCGTATTGGCGCTGGTAATATTATAGCGGGCGGCAAATGCGCGGTCGTTGATTGCCTCATTTACGAGGCGCTGGCAATCGTCAAAGGTTCCCTGTACCTGAATGGGAATAATGTTGCCGCTGGCAAAATCGCCGTTGGGAACAATGGCCGTTAGCGGTTCTGCCGGATATATCAGCACAGCGCTTATTCCCTTTCTTCCGCTAAAAGCATGGGTCATTGAAACCCCGGTATCGGCAAGGGCGGCGGCTAGGACAAGAGCGGGCGACCCTGCCGGCGGAGAATCTTTGTGCAATTCTTCCAGCACGGCGGCAAGAAAGGCGATGCCAAAATCTTTGTAATGCCCTGTGGGGCCTTTGCACAAATTCAATAATGAATAATCATCGTCCAGCCGGATAAGCTCCGGTTCAAAATTAAAGGCGCTTTCCGCAACACGGGACGCGGAAAGTGGATTAAGCCCGCCCTCCAGCAGACTGGGCGCCACCGCCGCCACCAGTTCAGAAAAACTGGTTTCTTCATTCATGTACAAAAAAAGCTGCCGTATGTCCATCGCCCTGTCAGGGACATAAAGCCCCCCGTCCGGAGGCAGACAGTGAAGAACCACATCTCTGAATGAGACTAAAGATGCGTCTGAATTGGTGGAACGAAACTGCATGAATAAATAATACCGGAAACAGTATTTTTTTTGAAGTCCGGTTCCGGCATTATATTTTGCTGATAATACCTGTATAAAATATATGTACTATAGATATAAGGAGCGTGTGGACAAACGTCAATCATTATTCTACAATGTTTTTAATGGAACAAGACCTGCCTGATGAATCTCAGCATATCCCCTGGCATCCCGCTTTTGTAGAAGCACTGCAAATGGAACTACAGGACTACGAGGACGTGCTTGAATTTCATCCCGAATATCAGCTAACTTCCGAACCTTTACGGATAGACTGTGTGGTCATTAAAAAAGCAAAAGACGTTGTAATAAAGAAAAACATCGCCGTTATATTCCGTGAATGGAACCTGCTGGAATATAAAAGCCCCGATGATTATATATCGGTCGCCGATTTTTACAAGGTCTACGGCTACGCCTGCCTGTACGCTTCGTTTCAAAAGGTTCCCATAACAAGTTTGACGGTATCCTTTATAGAAAGCCATTACCCCCAAAAACTGCTTGACCATTTAAAAAATGAGCGTAATTATACGGTTGCGGAAACCGGCGCCGGGATTTATAATATAAGCGGAGACATACTGCCGATACAGGTCATCGACAGCCGCAAACTGTCTGCTGATGAAAACCTGTGGCTAAAAAGCCTGAGTAACGAGCATGACCGTTTTACGATTGACTGGATAGACAAAGAAATAAACAAGAAGGGCAAAATAGTACGGTTACAGGCGTATTTATATGCAATAATATCGGCGAATCCCGAAGCTGTGAAGGAGGCAATAAAAATGGGCAATAAGTTTGATGAAGTAATAGAAGAGACCGGATTGGCTGCCAAATGGGAAGCCAGAGGCAAGGCCGAAGGTGAAGAACGCAAAGCGTTTTCCATTGCTCAAAACATGGTCAAATTGGGCCTTCCTGTTGAAACTGTTATTTCCGCCACGCAGATTGACCCTGAAAAAGTAAGAACGCTGTATCAGCGGTAGATTAAAATACACAGCGGGTTGCCCTTTTTTATGGTGTCACCTTTTCCTTGCCTTTCCCCAAAAAATACATTATTATTACAATTAAAGGCGGATAAGTATATGCCCACAGCGGGAAGAACCACACTGACAGTGAATTCTTATACAACTAATAGTGTGAGTTTTAGGGGCTTAAAAACCCTGAATTCCACTGTTTATACCCTGCCCCCCCCCCCCCGATAAGTAATAGCACAGCTTTAAGCTGTAATGAATTTATTGGTGAGGAAACATGGCGTTATTTATATTCATATATATCAAAAAATCATTTGTCAAATAATTTTTCTGAAACTGTTTCTAATTATATTTATTGGTTTAATGAATCAAATATCAGATTAGAATATATTTATGAGAATAATGTATTAACAGGGATAAGTTTATTGGATAAAAAAAATAAAAGAATAATTATTAACATTAATGAATAATAGCCCAACGGCATATAACCGGATATAGGCGGCTCGCGGCTCCTGAAACGGATAAGAGAACATTTTTCTCGTTATCCCTGCTGGGGTTTTTGCTGCCTTTGCTTTAACGAGTTTCTGAATATTTGGTCTGCGTCGACTTTTTCGTCAACGCCAAACATCGGTATATTTCCGTCGCCGCCGACACTGCGGAACAATATATCCTTGTTATTGTTATCATAGGCCCAACTGGCTTCGCTGTTTAACAGGTTATCCAGAACTGTTGCGGTTGATAACGCAAAAAAAACGAGAACCGCATTGTTGCGTTTGCCGGGAGGCAGCAGGGCGTCCAAACGCCGGGATACCGGATTGGGCACCTCAAAATGGTACTGCGTCCAGGGGTTGTCAATGCCATTACAGGTAACTCTTGACTCAGCGCCGCCCCTGCGGTTTCCCTGCTCTATGCCGGCGGCAACCATGGTAAGGTATTTACGAAGGGTTCTTGTTTGGGTGTAAATGGCGACGGTTTCCTGATTTTTGAAAGGCGGCGGCCCCACGGCTGCGAATCTGTAATAGGGAAGAAAGGATAGCCGTTTTATCCATCGAAGCTCGTTCATGGTACGTTTGGCAAACATTGAATTTCTGGCATCCGGGGAATGTTCCAGCATACGGCAGTATTCCGTAAGACGGGGCAGGTACTCCTTAATAAAACTCTCATCAATGTACCGCTGCCAGTTGGCGATTATATCCCCTGTCGCGTCGCCTACATGGATGGGATTCCCGTCAGGCCCAGTAACAAGCCCGAATGATACCGAACGGAGTCCAACGCAAATATTTTCCATAATGTGCATCAGTATAGCGGTTTGCTGCACAGCGTCAGTCGGGGCAATTAGTTCGTAGCCGTTGCGCAGATCATAGGGTTTGACAAAATAGGGATACAGGTCGGGAAAATCCGCCAATTTATCCCAGCCGGCTTTGGGAAACAGCGTGTTCAATGCGCTCATACTGTGCCCCAGCGCTTTTTGTTCAGCCTCCGCCACAGCTTCACGCGCTTTTCGCTCAACAACTTTCGGATCGTTGGGGTCTTCCTCTTCCTGGGCAACTTCGCCGTTTGCTTCCGCTTCCTCCTCCTTTTTAATCTCTTCACGTAACGCTTCCAGATTCCCATCGTCTACCTGTTCGGGGCTGAGGGTCAGCGGCTGGATTTGTTCAGTTTCTGTGGCGCTGATGAATGTCATAAAACGATGGTGACGCGCGGCGAACAATTTTTCGTAAGGGAACCAGCGGTCGGAAATAAATTTCATCAGGAGCGGATACAGGGCGTAATGGATTTCGCGGCGAATATCGGCAAAAGAAACAAGAGCGGTACGAATAAGGTCTTGATTTTTCTCTTTTGGTTCCATTGGATTTTCAATAAGTATGAGTTTATACAGCAGTTTGTATGCGCCTTTAATATGAATGTCTATATCAAGTTTTTCCAAAATGAACAGGGGCCGGTAAATAAACCGCAGAATGTCGGCAAGTTCCGCAATTCTTACCGAACGGGGATGAGACTGTATTTTTGCCATGTCGCTGCCAATGCGTTCTATGTTCCAATGGCGCAGAGTATCCAGAATACTGAACACAAAGGGCGATGATTTTTTCAGCCGCTCGCTGCGGCGGGCATTGTTGCGGGGAAAAAGATTTCTGGTTGATGTAACCAGTTGTTCAATCTTATTGTAATAGTTATTCATCCGGCGGCTGACGAAGCGGGCGTTTACATAATCTACCGGCTCGCTGACAAACGAAAAAAACGAAGTAAACACCTGAAATGAATTTTTAATTTCAAATTCAAACTGGGCGGCATAACGATCCATTTTAACCCGTTCACGGTAGGATGTTTTAAGCTGGATTGAAGGATCATCGGCGGGATCGCTGTCCAATGATTTTAATGAAAACAACGGGTTGTCGATGCTGTCATCATCCCCGCCGGCGACATCTATCGAACGCCCCGGCCGTCTTCCGTGACGTCCGGGAACCGCCATTTCTACGGTCTTGCGCTTGAGATGACCGGGACCTCTCGCCATCGGTTGATTTACCGGGTTCTTTTCCGTCCCGACTTCACCGCCCAAAATCTGGGCCATCCGCCTTGCTTCTGTCGGATCGAACTTGCCCAGTTTGTCCCGTACCCGGGACAACTCCCCCGGTTCATAAATCGCGCTTGGTTTCTTGTCGTTGGCCATAATCACACCCGTACATAGAGTTTTTCACCTATTCCCCACTGGTTACGAACCTGTATTTGCCTGTTTTTACTGTCTACCAGCACTCCATTATAATAACCCATTTGGGTAAAAAAATCACCTTTTGTTATCAAAAAATTTGCTCCAAGCCGGTTGATTTCTTTGGGGGTAAATACCAGGTCAACCATACCGTCAAGGTCTTGTATAACCCAGTCCGATTCCGGGCCGTTGGGCATGGTAATCCGTACCGGAGGCAGGGGGGTAAGGCGTTTGTTTACCCACAGGGCATTTTCGTTGTTTTTCCGGGTCTCTCTCGCCTGATTTTCCGCAATGTGGAATCCGTAGCGTCTGCCTTCTTCGTCAAAACCCATGCCGCCGCAATATACTCCCTTCATGGGATAGGGGAAAAACCCCTTATAATCACAAAAAATCCCCGTACAACGCGCCGGATCCAGGCTGATGTGCCGCCCGCCCAGTACCAAATCCCCCCTTACCGGAGTGGCGGCCTTAAAGGTGTACATACTGCGCTGCCCGGCAAAATTCAGGGATACCGCCAGCGGTGTAACATCACGGTCTCTCAGAGAATAGGCAAGGTGGGCGGTATACGCGGGCTGCCGTTTCGTTGCCGCAATATCAAGGTCAAGTTTAATCGTATCCGCGTTTAGCCACGTATGGATACGGAAAAAAAAACGGGAAGAATGACATTCAACCGACGCATTACTCAGATTTTTGGGTATTCGCCAGCTATTACCGGGCATTAATTTTCTAAAAACGAGGGTTTCTCCGGTTTCTTTGATGTGTAAAAAGGTCTGGACTATCTGAAACAGCTTAAAATTACCCAGAAGGGCTTCCAGAAAAAATTGTTCGTTCTGGGCGCTGAAACTCTCCCATTCTTTGATCCGGGAGTCTCTTAACCAGCGCGGAAGCGGCCAGGAGTAGGGTCTGTGAATGTCCAAAAGATTAACCTGGGCAAAGGCTTTATTCCAGGTTCCGGTAAGGGGAATTCCATTTTCAATAGGGGCGCCTCGTGGGGCCTGAATTTCCCTTGTATACATAAGAATTTGTCATTATACACGAACCATGCATATTTTTCAATCTATGCGTATCATTGACTTTCTGCCGCCGTCGTTTCATACTGAACCATGAACTTTGCCAACAGGTTGACCTTTTTGCGGGTTATCCTCGCTCCGCTGTTTTTTGCCGTATACTTCCTTCCTGCGCAGTTTACGGGTAATATGGTTTGGACTGTACCGCTGCTGTGGTCAATTTTTTTCATTTCAGAAATTACCGATATGCTTGACGGTATGGCAGCCCGCCGCCTGAAACAGACCAGTGACTTTGGCAAGCTCTTTGATCCATTTGCCGATACTCTCATGCAAATAACCTGCTTTCTCTGTTTTGTCATTGACGGCATCATTCCGGCAGTGTTGTTTCTGGTGGTGCTGTACCGTGAATTTGGCATACTGTTTATCCGTAACCTTATGCTGAAAAAGGGTATCGCCCTGGGCGCCCGTATAAGCGGCAAAATAAAAACCGTTGCCTATATTGCCGCCGCCGCCGCCGCTCTGTTATGCGCCAGTCTGCACCGACTGGGCGTATTTGAGTCTTTACAACCGGCAGTGAGAATCGCCGCCATTGCCGTTTTTGGCGTATCCGTGTTATTTTCAGTTTTGTCGTTTCTTGATTATGTTTTTGTGTACCAGGCTTCCGGCAAGACCAAATAATAATCCCGACAGCGTCACCGCTTCTTGTTTTTCTGATCGCAGAAAACTTCGTAATGGGGAGCGGTCATATCAATGCCCGCTTCACGAAAGCCGTTCTGTATATTTTCGTAAAGCTGCGCGTAAATTTTGGGAATTATATCAACATCTTTGGTATAACAGTTAATCTGGTAATGCGCATAAAAATCATCCAAATTGGTCTGTAATACAAAGGGTTTGGGGCTTTTTAATACATGGCCGGTCGCAAGAGCCGCGTTTATTAAAATTTCGTGAACGGTCTGCCAGGGTGTCGCATAACCAAAGGTAACCTCGGTATTGAGAATAAGCCCCTCGGCATCTTCATCAGACGAGGTATTGTAGTTGATTATGGCGGAATTCAGAATTATCAAATTGGGAAAGGTAACGTATTCGTTTTTGTGGGTTTTCAGCCGTACCACCATCATGGTTTTTTCCACCACAAAGCCGGTGCTGTCTTTTATTTGAACGCGGTCGCCGATTTTAAAGGGGCGCATGTAAGTAATCACCAGCCCTGCCACCAGATTTCCGATGGCGGTTGAAGACCCCAGGGTAAAAATAATACCCACAAAAACCGAAACCCCCTGGAATATTCTTGATTCCGATCCGGGAAGATAGGGATATACTATCGCTACGGTAAAGGCCCACAGCAGCACCTGGAGAATTCTATAGGTTGGCTCCGCCCAGTCGGCGTAAAAACCGGGTATTACCAGCTTGCCTTTGGTAATTTGAACGGAAAGATACTTCAGCGCTTTAATCACATAACGGGTAACAACAACGATGACAATGATAGTAAATAAATTGGGAATGTATTTAATAAATCCGATGCCAATGTCCTTAACGGGATTAAGTATGTAGCCAAAAATGGTCATAGCAAGATGCCGGGTGGGAGGAAACAGGCTAAAAACAATCGGTACGGTCAGAAAAAGCTGAAAACAAATGACCATATATCTGAATATCTTTAAGCCAAACACAATAGCGTTAACAATTTGTTTGGCGCTGAGGAGTTTGAATTTTCTGATGATCAGGGGCTTTATTTTGTCCCCGCCTGAATTAATCACCTTTTGGGAAAGAAACTTAAAAAGCAGCCAGATAAGCCAGGACAGCAGCACCTGACCGGCAACTATCCCCAGAGCAATGCCAAACCGGGCTGCAAAATGCATTTCATGCGTATCAGCGGCGGCATCTTCGGCATAGACAGCCGGCGTGTCTTTAATAGCGGTATCTTCCGCAGTTACGGCAACCGTATCTTCAAGCGGGGCGCTTTCTGTCAGTTCCGGCTCCACAGCCGCGTCATCGCCGGAAATATTTTCCTGCGCCGCCGCAAGCAGAGCGACAAAAAGAAGAATGATTATGGCAAATTTTTTTTTCATAATTATTTTACCAATAGGCCGGCAATAGCCGGTATTGAAACAAAAGTACCAATAGAGCTGCCCAGGCTCGATAAAAAGAATACCAGCAGAACTCTGCTTATCCGGTTGCGGTAAACGCCTTTCAGACTGCTGACATCTTCCGCAATATTTTCAGCGTCACAAACGCGGGGTTTATGGACAAGCGCCTGCGCCAGACCGGATAAAATCCCCACGCCAATAAACGGGTTAAGGGAAGTGATTGGAGCGCCCGCAAATGAAATTAAAATTGCCAGAGGATGCCCCAGAGCGAGAATGCAGCCCAGCGCGGCAAGTGACCCGTTCCACAAAACCCAGTAACGCAGCATTTCAAGAAAAACGCTTAAGTCGGTGCGGAAAAACCCCGTGGTAATCAGGGCCAGAATAAGTACGGGAATGATCCATTTGACGGCTTGGGAAAGCCGGCTGCGCGGGGGAATAGATTCAAGCTGGTCAAGAGAAGGGGGAGGGGCACCTGCGGCAAATCTTTCAAGCTGATCCTGTATTCCCCGCAAATGCCCCGCGCCCACAACGGCGAGGATACTGTCGGTTTTGCCGCTATCGACCATGCTGATAGCCATGCTGTTAGCCGCATCCCATATCTTTGCGGCAAGATACCGGTCGCGTTCATCAATAAGGGTTTCCTTGACGGCGGGCAAATAATGTGCCAACTCCGCCATCATATTGTCAAGTTCATTACTGTTTTTCAGTTTTTCGATTTCATCGGCGCTCAGTTTTTCCGCGGCAAAAGCGCTGGAAAGCAATGTCGCCAGCAGTTTGCATTTGCTCCACAAACTGCAGCAAGCCCAGGCGCGCCGGAATGTTATCTGCACTTCGCGGTCGCACAGGCTGTAGGCAATGCCCATTTCCTGCGCGGTATTCAGCGCGGCAATCATTTCCTCGCCGGGCTTTACGCCAAGTTCGTCCCCCAGACGGCGCTGAAAACCGGAAAGCACAATATTGGCAATCAGCAGAAAACCCTTGCCTTCCCTTAAAACTTTGGACACATTAAGCCGTTCCCAATTATCCTGCTGGGTAATGGCGGCATAGCGGCCCTGATCCAGTTCCACGCACACCATGCCGGGTTTTTCCTCACGGATTGCCGCTTTCACCTCATCAATACTTTCCCTGGAAACATGGGCTGTCCCGATAAGGTGAATATTTTTTCCGTTCAACATTAAACGCACATTATTACTGTTCATGTTATTTCCTTTCTTCAATCATAAATTCGTTTATTTTCCATTCAACAGTCCCGATACGGTTCATGTCTTGTACTTGTATAAAAAATTTGTTGGCAAGGGTTTTATTCCCCCGAATATCATAATAATTGGCAATATAAAATAACATTGTTGATTTTGCGTCAAAGTTTTGTTCACGGGCAGCTTTGTCTACCGTGTCACTGTCGCCGGAGAGGTCATGGTACAGCCTGAGAATGTACCAATCAGCCGAATCACGTGGAACGGTGCGAAGCACCTGGGCAAGAAACTGTTTGGGGTCGCTGGGCTTGCCCGCTTTCATCCAGTTTATTGCGGCAAGTAGCGCATAACGGTATTCCTTGGGCGCGTATCTATACGCGGCAAGAAAAGCGTCCCGCGCTTCGGTATATTGGTGATTCCTCATTTTGATAATGCCCAAACCTTCGGCGGCAAAATAATAATCGGGCTTTAATTTGGTCAGGACAAGATAGTCCTGCTCGGCGCCCTTATAATCGCCGGTTTCATCTTTAATGCCGGCGCGGTAAATGTACGCCAGAAAACTCTGCGGAGAAAGCGCCACCGCGTGATTCAACTCCTCCAACGCTTCCGGTTTCCGGTTCAGTTCTATCAAAGTCCCGGCACGGTCTACGGAAATCCAATAACTGTCAGGGTCGAGTTTTTTCGCCTGATCCAAATCGTGCAGCGCATCCTGCAGATAGCCCGCCCCTTTGTATAAACGCGCCCGCTCGTTATACGGCATCGCCCACTGGGGGTTCAGTTGAATGGCCTTGTTAAACAACTGCTCGGATTTTTTGGGTTCATGGGCATAGTTGTACACAATCGCCCTGCCCACCAGCGCTTCACGGTAATTGCCGTCAATGGCCAGAGCATTGTCGAAGTGACCTGCCGCAATCCGCAGCGACTGGTTACGCAGGGCTATATAGCCCAGATCGGAAAGGGCCTTGAGGTTTTTGGGGTCGAGTTTGATTACCCGCTCCAAAAAGGTTCGCTGTTCCCTGTCCTTTCCCTCAAAGGCGGCGGAAGCGGCAAGCACCAGCAGGGCGTCAATATTGTTGGGGGCGCGGGATGAAATGCCGGATGCGATAGCGCGGGCCTCGGCGGAACGTCCGGCGGAATTTAACACCGAAGCCCGCAGTAACTGTATTTCCGCGGTCTGCAATACCGGCTTGTCAATTTTATCAAACAGTTCCAATGCGGTAGAGTATTCCCTGCGGGCCATGAGTTGCGAAACTTCGGTAAGTATGGCCTGTGTGTCATTTTTGGCTGTCGCTTGACCGGCAGCCATACCTGGTGCGCCCAAAATCAGCGTAAGCGCCAACAGTAACAGGCAGCCATACCCTCTATATACCCTTTGCATACAATATGATACCATAATTACCGCAATAAAGGCAATTTGCATTAATACCGATGATTAAAGTAAGAAGGTTTGTGTTCGATGAAAAAACGTGTTTTCCCCCGTATTGTGTGCTTTGTACTGCTTAACGGTGTAACTTTTGTACTTCTGGTCATGATGCAGTTTACCCGCGGAGGAAATTTTTCCCAGAAAATCGGAGACATACTGATAAACGGGCGCTATTCTTCGGAAACCAATATGGCATCAGAACGGCAGCTTTTGGACGGAGGGGCAAACGTATCTTTTGGAGGGCTGGAATTCCGGCTTGCCTCGAAAAATAAAAACACGGCGGACATTGATTTTTGTCTGGTTGATTCACAGGGCGGGCGGCGGCAGATTTTTCCCGAATATATTACTTTCATGGAAGATGGAGCGGTTTTTATTCTGCCCGGTGGCGCGGAACTTTCTTTTACCAGCCACAATTACGGTGAAACAAGCGGCGAAAAACCGGACGGTATGCCCGAATTCAGGATAAGCGGAAAATTTTCAGATAATGTTTCCGCCATTGAAATCCCCTTTAGAACGCAACGATCTTCGGTTATTCGTGACAACGGCAATAATACGCTGACCATAGTATATAATGGCAGCCATTATCAATTTAACCGTTTTCTGCACGAGCTTGAATCGGGTCAGCTTGTCCTTTCGGCAGCGGCGTCAACTATCTCCTACCGGGCCGTAACCGGCAAGAAAGAATTTAACCCCGCCGACTTTATTGTTCCGCAGGCGGAAAGCGCCCAGGTGTTTTCCGAAACGGTTTCCCGGTGGGTTAGCCGTAATTTTGCGTTGTGGGGACAGATGGGATTCGAAACCGATGAAGACACGGTGCTTGCCTGGTGCAGCGAGGCGGTACGGCAGGGTGTGTATCGTTCAGCGGTTTCCGTCATACCGGTCAGTTTTAGTTCCAATCCCCGGCGTTCATGGGAATCCGCCGTATATCAATTTGACCGGAAAATCGGCGTTTGGGAAACGGCTGCAAGAGCCATGAACGCTTTTGAGCGTGAGAAAATTAACCGCATTTCACGTCTGCTGGCAGAAAAAGAAATCGGTCTTTTTACCGAAAATCATCTGATTGAATTTTTGGCAATTCGGGGACGTAGTCAATTAATTGATAATCTTATTTCCTTTGCGCAGGAAATAAACCCTTCTACAATCACCCTTGAAGCAGGCCCCGGAATTCTGGAAAGCTGTCTGGATACGGACGTATGGCGGCCTCATGCGGACAATCCTTTTGAGCCTCTTGCGGAGCAGATATGCCGGCTTGCCGCTGATGATATGCACAGAGTCGGGGATAGGGTTTTTGTTTTCTCCGCCGACCATGCAGACACCGAATTTAATGTGCGCCTTGGAACGGCCATTCACAAATGGGGAGAAAAGTCCGGCAACAGCGGCTGGGCGGGGCTGGGACGCTCGCTGGTACTTTCGGTTTTCTCTCTGGGTGATAACAACGGGTTGCTTCCGGCATCGCTGACGATTGACAAAACCGGGGAGATTATTTCGCCCGGGGCACGTATCAGCACGGCGAGAGTGTACCAGTTTTTGAATAACAGCGAATATTTTCCCCACGCAATGGCAACCGGAGCAAACGACATTTGGGCATGGACAGCCGCTTCATCGGTAAGCATTGTCCAGGATGACCGGCAGATGGACATTGCAATACAATTCCCCGTTGGCGAAACTCATTATGTGATGCTTAACAATGTTAAACCTTTTCCTCTGCTTCAGATTTACGAGATGAACTGGCGCAGGGCTTTTGATTTTGAAAGTTACTACAATTCTTCCGGCTGGTACTATTTTGAACAGGAACAGATTCTTGTTTTAAAAATTAATCACCGTTCAAATGTTGAGCATGTGAAAATTTATTTTACTGTTCCACGGGCTCCCGAAACTTCAGAACAGCCGGTACAGGAACAGCCGGCCTCAACAGAATATAGGGAACAATATTAGTATGAGATTATTGTTATTATTGATAATAGCATTAACAGTTTTTGGATGCCGGGAAAAAATTGATCAGGAATCGCCGTTACAGACTGTTCCTTCACCTTCTGAAGAAACGATTTTATCAGGTACAGGTGAAGAAGCGGCGCTCTTAGCGGCGCAAAACGCTCAGGAGAAAAGTCCGGCAACAGACGGCGTTCCTGATACGCAAAAAATAGTAACCGGCGTTCAGGTATCGCGTTCCCTGAGCGAACTCAGCGCCCTCATGCCAAAATTGGGGGTAAGTATTGCCGAGATTAATCCGGTTAATTATGAAAAAGCCGATCCCGCGATTCTGCGGGAAATGGGCATGGAACAGTATCTTATATCCTTTTTTACGGCGGAAAGATGGTACCGTGAAGGCAATTACCGGAACGCTCTTGCCGAATACAACCGCTCAATCGCCCTAAAACCCGATAATGCCGATGTGCTGGAAGGCCGGGGCAATGCCTGGCTGAAAACCGGCGACACAGGCCGCGCCATTGAAGATTATACCCGCGCCATCAACCTCAAAACCAACAGGGCCGAACTGTATAATTACCGCGGTTTTGTTTACGCCGGACGCGGCGAGACGGAAAAAGCCATTGCGGACTTTACTCAGGCGTTGCGCCTTAAACCCGGTTACGCCGACGTTCTTGCAAACCGTTCCCGCGCGTATTATCAGTCAGGCGATTACGGTAAAGCCATAGACGACTGTACCCTGCTTATCGCCCTTGAACCGGAAAATTTTGCCGCATGGAACAGGCGGGGCAGCTCGTGGTATGCGCAACATGATGACAACCGCGCCATTGCGGATTTTTCCAAAGCAATTACCATTAAGCCCGATTTTGCCCTCGCCCTGCATAACCGGGGAAACGCATGGCACAGCAAGGGCGACTTTGCACAGGCCCTTGCCGATCTGAACAAAGCCATTACCGTTGACCCCGGCTTTACCGCCGCCTACGCCAGCCGTGACACTGTCCTGCGGCTGCTTGACAACGACTAACGCATATAAAGCATTGTCATTCCGGTACATTTTATGTATTATGCACCCATGCAACAAAACAAGACATTACAAACTTCGTTATTTTTTTTCGTACTGGTCATGCTGTTTCTCAGTTTATCTTGTTCCCGGCAGAAACCAAAGGCGCAATCATCAGGGACGGCAACTGAACTGCGTTACGGTTACACTACCGAACCGGCTACCCTTGACCCTTTGAGTTCTTCCAATACGGCGGACGGCAAAAGCATACTTTTTAATGTTTTTGAAGGTCTGGTAAAACCCGACACCGAAGGCAGACTTGCGCCCTGTCTTGCCGAATCGCAAACAGCGGATGAGGCAGGGCGCGTGTACCGTTTCATGCTGCGGAAAAATGTGCGTTTCCATGACGGTTCCCCCCTCACTTCAGCCGATGTAAAGTTTTCCCTTGACACTGCGGCGGCGGCGGGTTTTATCGGTTTTAACGCCATTGAAAAAATTGAAACTGACGGGGACTACGGTATCAATGTGATTCTGAAATTCCCCGACCCGGAATTTCTTCCGTACCTGACCGTTGGCATAGTCAAAGCCGGCAGTACGGATCGTGACAAAAGGGCCGTAGGCACGGGGCCGTATTTTATTGAAAGTTACGCCGTTCAACAGTCATTAGTGTTAAGAAAATTTGCGCAATATTGGCAGAACAATGTACCCCGTCTGGACAAAATAACGATAGTGTTTTTTGCCGATTCCGACGCCCTTATCCTCGGTCTGCACGGGGGCAGCATTGACGGGGCGGGGCTTACCGGCGCTTTGGTTCAGCAACTCAACCCCGGACATTTTGATATAGTGCCCGGCTACTCCGCCATGGTTCAATTACTCGCCCTGAACAATGCGGCGCCGCCCCTCAATGACCTTCGCGTACGGCAGGCCATTAATTACAGCATTGACATTCAGGAAATTATCGACACGGCTTTTTACGGCGAGGGCAAGCCGTCGGGCAGTCCGCTGATACCGGGGCTTGCGGTGTATTATGAGCAATCGCTGGCCGATCCTTACCCGGTTAATTATGAAAAAGCCCGCCTGTTGCTTTCCCAGGCGGGTTACGGCGAGGGCGGGCAAAAACTGTCTTTGGAAATCACCGTTCCTTCAAATTATACCATGCACGTTGACACCGCCCAGGTGATTGCGGGTCAGCTTGCAAAAGCGGGTATCAATGCCGGCATACGGCTGGTTGACTGGCCTACATGGCTTTCCGATGTATACCGGGGACGCAAGTATCAAGCGACAATTATTTCCGTGGACAGCCCCACCGTTTCGCCCAAAGGTTTCCTTTTCCGCTACTATTCGCAAGATAACAGCAATTTTGTCAACTTTGCCAATGCCGGTTTTGACCGGATATACAATGCAATTCTTGCCGAAACCGATGAAGATAAACGCATTGTCCTGTATAAAGAAGCCCAGCGGGTAATTTCAGATAACGCCGCCAGCGTATATATTCAGGACATTTTGGGTTTTAAGGCGTTTCGCGCCGGCGCATACGGCGGAGTGCTGAACTATCCGTTAGTTGTCAGTGACTTTGCTTCGATGTACGGTAAATAAAAAAGCGCCTGAAATAACGTTTGCGAAATTATAAATCCGGCAATCTGGGTTAGGCGCAAGTTTTTGTTTACGAATCATAATTGGTCTATTACAAAACAGATTTCATTATTTACTATTTCAACCATTCCACGAAAATGAGATACAATGCTCTGATTATGTATAATATGAAAAAGATTATCAGACATAGGTATAAAATATACAACTATTTCTGTTTCATCATATCCAGTAATTTTTCCACGCATATATTCACTTTGTTCCATCGATAAACTCCCAAAAAGATAAATTTCTTTACCTGCATAATCATTTGAAAACATTTTTAAATACCAAATATCTATAAACCTATATTGTGATGCCTCAATAATTATTAATTCCTGATTAATAATTATTTGCTCCAAAACCTGTATTCTATGGTTAAGTGTTTTCCTTAAAGAATTTAATACTAAACGCCTATAATTTTGACCGGATTGATTTCTACAATTATTTTTTTCTCTCATCCAAAAAATAATTTGCGCATTAAATATGTCCAAATTTGATTTATTATTAATAATATTCAGTAAATTATTAGTTAAATCATTGATTTTGTTATTTAAACGCTTTATTTCAGGGTCATTTTCAATTAACTCCTGAATAATATCTTGAGAAAAAGCCAGGTTAATAGCTGTAAAAAACAACAAAATCAATATTAATTTTTTCATAAAATTATATTATCATATAATTAATATATCGTCAATATATAAAAATCATCAAAAACTTGCACATAACGTTTATTTTTTCTGTTTATATAAACATAAATGGAAAACAATTTCGTAACTATTAAACCTGCTATTGTTTATATAAAAATTGTATCTGTAAAATATTTTAAATAATGTTGACAAACCTATTCCTGCTTCGGGAGCAAGACCGATATTTATATTATTTTTATCAGCAGCAATAACCATTGAACCTCCCAATAGAATTCCATTGGTAATATGATAATAAAATCGATTATAAATTATATTATCTTTATAATTATATTCAAATAATAAACCAAAATCATCTCCAAAAGGATGATGTCCTCCATCACTGCCAAGCTTCCCAAAAAATATTCCCATTCCCGACCTGAACTTGTTAAATCCGCTAAATGAAAATACTAACCCCATTAATGGTTCGGAATCTTTATAGCTTTTAGCCCGTCTTTCATCTTCATTATTTTCATTTTGATTTATTGTTTCAATGTTTTCGTTTTCTTCAATGTGTATATTCTCTTGTGCATTAATAAAATTAGTTAAACATAAGAAAACTATAACAAGATATTTTTTCATTATATCTCCATGAGAGTAATATAATTATATAACAATATTTGAAAATTTGTCAAGTATTTTTTGTTATTTTTGAATACCATCATAAACATGTATTTTTTTGTATCCATTTTCTTTATATAATTTTATTTTTTCATTTTCATCAAATTGATAGTCAGGAACAAAATCAATGAAAATATTGATACCATTTATTTTTGTATATAACCTCCCAAATTTTCTATATACCGGTATAAAAATGAATAAATTGTCCGGTTCAATATTTTTATAATAAATTTCCATCATATCATCGAATACTAAATCGGTATCAAAAGGCAAATTTATTATTTCATCAGGCAAATAATTTATTAGTATATGATTATCATTAGGCTTATTCTTTTTATGAGATGAAATAAATATATATAAATGATTCATGGATATACCCCAAATGCGAGTTTGTATGTATATTTTTTTATTTATTTCCCTGAAGTTAATATACGCAGAATGTTCTTCATCCATATTTGCTATTGTTACAATATACCAAAATGATCTACACGAGTACAAAGATATTATCCCAAAAACAATAATAAGAAATAAAAATATTATAAATTTTTTCATTATATTACTATATGTTATTTTGAATATTTTGTCAATTATTATTTTTAAAAACTTGCACATAACTTTATATATCCTCCCTTCACTCCGTCGCCATTTCCACACGTACGCGAATTCCCGAAGAGCGCCCTAAATTGTCTACCACAGAAATATCCCACAGCCCCGGTTCCGGCGACCAGACAAAACGTTCTCTGGGTTTTGCCCGTCCTAAAAAACTGGCGTTGGCAAACCAGAAAAGTTCACCTGCATCCTGATCCGCGGCAGCGAGAAGTACCATCTTGTTATAATTACTGTCCACAGGCAGTCCCGGACGGATAATGTAGGCGGTGTTTGCAAGGGGTGAAATTATTGACGGTGGAAAACCGCTTACGGGAGCGCCGTTAGCTGAAGTGTCAGGCGGATAGGGCGGAGGTGAAAAACGCGGAAGACCCGCGGCTTCAAAAATTTCCAAAATGTCGGAAGGCCAGAACTCACGGACTTCACTGCGGATATAGGGGCCTTCGCTTTCGTTTGTACGGTAGCCGGTGCGGGTGTCGATGTAAACTTTGCGGTGAATCCGGCAGCGGTTAATCGGGGAAACGCCGGGGATAAAAAGCGTTTCTATTAATTGAGGGCAGTCATCGGCGGGAATGTCACCGGAAATGGCGCATACCTGCACTGTTTTAACTTCCGGCGGCAGGGGCCGCTGCGCGAAAAGTTTATCGTAAGGAATCTCCGCAAGTATCGCGTCTATTATGCTAAAACTCAAAGGGGCGGCGCTGAGCCTGCCAATAAATGCGCTGTTTCCCTCTCCGGAGAAATTTCCCAGCCATACGCATAGCACATAACGGTCAAAAATAGCGATAGACCACGCATCCTTAAAACCGATGGAAGTGCCGGTCTTGTAAGCCACAGACGCTGAACGTCCGGCATTTGCCCGCAAATCGTCAGGCGCGGGATTTCTTTCAAGCATCTTCACGGTAATCGCCGCCGCCGCAGGGGTTAAAATTCTTTCTCCCGGCGCGGTATTCCGCGCCACAGTACTCTGCGCCGCAGGATACTGCGCAAAATCCTGCGTATAAAAACGAAGTTCCTTTTTTACTCCGTTATTTGCAAGTGCGGCGTACAGCGAAGCCAATTCCAGCATTGTCAAATCCGCGCTGCCCAACACTACGGAAAGGCCGTAATGCCTTTTTTCTTTCAGACCGGAAATTCCTGCCAGTTTCAGAAAATCGTAAAGGTCGGGGTTGTGAATATCCTTTGCAAGTTGTACGGCGGGAATGTTCCGGCTGTCTACCAGAGCGTACCACGCGCTTAACGGCCCCTTAAAATCGCCGCGAAAATTATCCGGTGTGTACTCGCTAAAACCAACAGGCGTATCCTTCACCATTTTTTCAGGATGAATCAATCCCTGCTCCAGTGCCAGCGCGTAGATAAAAGGTTTAAGGGTTGAACCCGGAGAACGTTTAGAAGCGAAGCCGTTCACCTGCCCCTGAATGTCATCGTCAAAATAATCCGCCGAGCCTACCGCCGCCAGCACTTCCATACTTGAATAATCAACAAGAAGTATACTGCCGTTTTTTATCCCCCATCCCCTGTTACGCACAAGAAAATATTCCAGTTCCCGTTCGCACATATTTTGCAGAGTTAAATCAATGGTAGTGCGATTACGGTTTGTTACAGACAGATTTGCCTGAGGCAGCGCCTTCGGCAGAAGCTGCGTATTAAGGTACTCGGTTAGGTGAAGAAGCCGACGGGGAAACCGGTTTACCAGAAAGGGAGGCAGATCCATCTCTGTTTCCAAAAGAGCGTCTTCGGGGTGTTGTTCCAGCCATGCCTCGTACAGTATTCTGCGGGAATCTATCAATTCGGTTGAAGGCCGCCTGTTCAATGGTGCGCGTTTTGCGGGATTTTGGGGAATCACCGCAAGGCTTAAAATTTCAGATAACGAAAGTTCTTTCACGTCCTTGTCAAAGTAGTACCATGCCGCCGTTGCAAAGCCTTCGATGTTGCCGCCGCAAGGAACCATGTTAAGGTAGGCTTCCAGAATTTCCTGTTTCGAATAACATATCTCAAAAAAAATCGCCGTAAAACTTTGGGCGATTTTTCCCGGCAGGTTTCGGGTGTACAGGTTATAACGCAGACGTGCAAGCTGCATGGTAATAGTCGAAGCGCCCATGCGGCGGTTTCTTTTTACATAGGTTTCCCATCCCGCTTTTAACATGGACATCGGGTTAAGTCCGATATGCCCGTAAAAATAACGATCTTCCTGAAGCAGCGTTGCTTCAATAAGCGCGGGCGGAAAATCCGCCAGATTTGCCCGAAGGCGGTACTTGTCGTCGGGTGTAAGAAAAATGTTAAGCAGTTTGCCGCTGCGGTCAAAGTAGGCGCGGGAAAAAGAAACGCCGTTTAATATATCCAAAAAAACGGCGTTAATAACAAGAAAAAGAACAAGGACAAGACAGAGACCGCAGGGTATCCATTTGAGTCCCGGCTTCAGTTTCATTTAACAATCTTAATCGCAGCCTGCGGGCGCAGCGCCCATACCGATTTATCGTAAAGCGCTTCGGCAAATAGAGCCGGAGTTGTAAAGCTGCCCGCATTGATCGCCCTTGCGCGGTAACTGAAACTTGCCGCCCTTGTGCCAACAGTGCCGTAGATTACCAGCCTGTCCTCGCGGATATCAACATAGTCGGGACTCCATTCGCCGTGGGAAACCGAACTTGCCTGTCTTACCGATTCAATTTCCGTCTCAAGACCGGCGGGGCATAAATCGACAATAGCCACATCGCGGAGGTCGCTGTTGGAAAGACTGCGGAAGTTGAGTTTTACCGTTATCACATCGCCTACTTTGATGGAAGCTGCCGGCCTGCCCGCTCTGTCAAGAAATTCCCGGTATACTTCGATGCCGTTTTTTGTTTCCTTTGACGGTATTTCCTTATCGAAACCAGCGGCTGTTATCTGATAAAACAGATTAAGGTTGTCTTTGTTCTCAAAACCGATTTTTGCCGCGCCGGCGGAGAAAGGAACGCTGAACAAAGTAGTTCCCACCGGCTTTAATTCGAGGCGCTGGTTTTCTTTTGAAATTTCCTGCACGGTAAAGCGGCCTGTTTCCGCGGTTGGAACCGCTTTAAGATAGGCGTTGATTGCCATAAGCGCGTAGTTGGCGGAAATTGTGGTATATGACTGCCTTTCCATCTGCTGTGCCATATCAACTAACAAAGACTCTGATATGTCGCGCAAACGTTGAGGAAAGTGCCGTGAAACAATATTGAGGTATACCGAATGATACATAAGATCGTCAAAATAGCGGAAACTGTTTTCTTTCGCTATTGCCCGCTTGATTTTTCCCAGAATAGAAGAAGCATCGGACGTTTTTTGCAATAGCGCATAACTTCCGGCAAGATAAAGGGCGGGAAACCCCGTCTGTGCGTCTTCGGAACGTTCCATGTCTTTTTTAAGCCTTTCAATTAACGGGGTAGTGACAATTTCGTTCAGGGTCAGAATGTAAATGGCGTAAGAGCGTGTAGCATAATTGTAGGAGCCTGTTCCCGAGCCGGAAGCAATGTTTCGGCAAGCCTGAAGTAATTTTTCCATCATGGAACTTGGCACATAATAACCTGCGTTACGCGCTTCGGTAAGAAAATGGGCGGCATAGATGGTGATCATCGGCTCATCGTATGAACGGGAAGTCCACATACCGATAGCGCCATTTTCTTTCATTCTTGCCTGAAGTATGCCGATTACGCGGTTAATTCCCTCGTCCGCTTGCGCTTTTGTATATTTGAGTTCCTTGAAAAGCTGAGGATACAGAAATGGAAAAACGGCGCTGGTAATTTGTTCCGAGCAGCCGTAGGGGAAGTTGTTAAGATAGAAAGAAAGCCCCTTTGCCATTCCCATCGGAAGGTAAGAAAGCGAAACATCTCTGGTGTGAAATTCCTCATAAAGGTTATGGTCGATAGCAACTTCGGCGCTTTTGTTTTTTATCGCTCCCGAATAAAGTGATACGCGGTATGGAACTGCGGGACGGACGCTCATATAAGCGGAAAGTTCCGACGTTTCGCCGTTATTGGAAGCGACAAAATGTATTTGCGCCGCCCCAAGCGGGCCCGCGGCTTTTACCGGAATGTTCAGGGTTTGATCCCTGCCTTCGGCAATATTCAAATTAAATTCGCTGTTACCCGCAATGGAAAGATGTTCCGAAGGAATCGCCTTGATACGAACCTTGCCATTTTCGCCTATGCCTTTTTGATTGTTGGTTACCGTAACCGAAACGTCAAACTCGTCGCCCGGAGCCGCCATCATCGGTGCGTTAGGTGAAATAATGAAAGTGCTGCGAACCAAAGCCCGGTCTTCGCCCGCGCCGATTGTGCTGTCGCTTACGGCAACGGCCATTACCCTCAATGTTCCGTTAAAATAATCCGGCACACGGTAACGCAGTTCCTTAACTTCCGGCCCCGAGTCAACAATTCCCGACCAATAAGCAACCGGAACATTCTGCTTCCGTTTAAAGGGATTAAGGTTACGCGAAAGAAATTCGTCAAAGCCGCCGCCGCCGCCCATTGCCGCAAGGTTTTGAACAACGGAATAACGGGGCAGCACCATGTCGAGTATTTGGGCAGTCTTTACTTCAAGCGCACGTTTTCTAAAAAAGAACGCTAACGGATCGGGCATCTGATAACCTGCCAGTTGAAGAATACCCTCGTCCACTGCGTAAACAATTATTTTTCCACGGCGGGCGGTGGAGTATTTTATCACAAAGTCTTCGCCCGGTTTTGCCTCGCCCGGAACATTCAGAGTAATCCTGTTGGTACGGTTCTCACGGCTGATGGAAAAAGAAACCGCCCCATAACTAAAAGGAGACATAAAAATTTCCCGCGAATCCTGCGATCTTAAATAGTGAACGTTCACATACGCATTCCCTTCAAGTTCAGCCGGAACAGTAATTGTCTGCATGGAAGTTTCCCCGCTGCTCCTGAACCAGTGGTAGGCGTAAATTTTTTCACGCTCAATAGTGATAAGCCCCGCTCCCGCGTACGGCGCTTTGATCATCAATTCAATATCCTCTCCGTTTCTGAAATCTTTTTTGTTCATGGTAATTTCAAGTTCCGCGGTACGGTTAAGACTCCGCTGAATGTTACCAGATCCGGCAACGCTGAAATTCAGCGAATTGTATTCCATGTCGCCCGGGCCGGTGATCGTAAGTTTATACTCGCCGGGGCTATTTGTGGGCAAGGGATACTCAAGACCCGTAACGGGTATGATAATCTGCCGCGAAGATACGGGATAGTCTTTTTGAATTGACTGGTATTTATAAACGCCGTTAGGCTGGCGGACAAGGGCGGATACATAGCGCAGTTCGGTTATGGTAAGGGTAAGATCGTTTACGTTTGTCTTTTCCGTTTTTGGGTTAATGGCGATAAAAGACAACATCCTGACCGCGTTACGCGCAATATAATTCAAACTGCCGTCCGCCTTGTAACCGACAAGGTAGGGCAGGGGGCTTACATAAACCGAAGTTTCGGCAGACACATTCCGTCCACTTCCTTTTTCAAAAGCCTCGGTGTAAAAAGCAAGGCGGTATGTCGCATTTTCAAACTTTGCCAGATTTAAATTAAATTCGGCAGTCCCTTCCGCACCTGTGGTTTTTGTTCCAAGAAATTCCTCAAAGCTGTTTTTTGCGAGATACGGATCCCTGAACTGATAATCGCGGTATTGGCGGAAATATTGATGCCCCGGCGACAAATTGATCTGCGCCTTTACCTCGTTACCCGAAGCGGCAGTGCCAAAAAGGTTGCGTACCGTTACGCGCCCTTTTAATTCACCGGGGGCGATCCAGCCTTCCTGCGGCACGGGATCGAAAGCAGCGGTAACATTCAAAGTGTCCGGCAAAAATTCTTCTACTTTCACCGTTTGAGAACCCAAAAATACATGACGTTCCCTTAATTCATCGCCCTGCTTGTATTCCTGAATTACATAAACCGAAGTTGTATAAGTACCCGTAGGCGACCAGTCATGGGTGCTAAAGCGAATGTCTTCTACCCCTTCCGGCGACAGTTTGATTCGCCTGTTGTAAATTTCAGCGCCACGCGGATCTGTTACACGACATTCAAGCGGAGTGCCGCCCAAGTTTACAGCCCAGTCGCCGCTTTTAATCACAAACCCTATCCGCGCCTCATCTCCCGGGCGGTATATCCCGCGGTCGGAAAATAGAAACGCCCGCAGCGTTTTAGGATCGCTTGCCCCCTGAATACCCCCTACGTCAAAGGAAGAGTAGTCAAGATTGCGGCCATTGGCGTTATACGCCATAAAAGACAAATCTTCCCCGGAAAGAACCGTGTAAACCGTGGGGGCGCGGTCGTTTTTATAGGTATTGTCAAAAAAGGGAATTCGCGCGTGGCCTCCCGAATCGGTAGAGGTGGAAAAAATCGGGTTGCCGTTAAGCCCAATCACACTAACAGCCGCCCCCGCGACAGGATTTCCTGTAGCGATTGATTGAACAAAAACATCCTTGCCGGAATCGGCGCTGGTTTTCACAAAGAAGCCCAAATCAGTTACCATGATAAGCCGCCTGTCGCTGTATCCCCCTCCTTTCATTTGGACGGTAAAAATGAAAAGACCATGCCGTAAATTTTTGTTGGGTATATTATCCAAATACCGTGAAAAATCAAAAGAGAAATAGCCGATGTCGCGGTCGTTGGCAACCGGAACAGACGCGCTTTCGGTGTACTGTTCGGTAATATTGTACTGATTAAAATTGTAACTTCTAAAGTTGATATTGCTGATGTCCCCCGAAGTCTGCGACACCAGATGATTGACATCGTCGGGCCTGATACGCCCAATGTTAAATTCTACCTCACTTATTCCCCGGCTCATCATGGAAAGCCGCTTGTCTCCGCTGAAAGAAAGAATAGAGCCTTCCGAAAGTATCGAAAGCTCTTTCGGAAGATTTTTTACCCGAAAAATTTGTTCGTAAGATTCGGCAAGAACATAACCACCGTAGAACTTTGTACCTTCATTCAACTTGAAGTAAAGATACTGTCCGGGTTCGGCTTCGAATTTCCAACTGTTAGTTGAGCTGTATTTAAGCTCATTGGGGAGCGCTTCAAGATTGAGCTTTTTTGATAATGCCAAAACTTCGGGCACTATTTCACTCAGGCTGTCCCAGTCGTAATACTTCTGTCCCCTTAAGCCCGGCAGTTCGGGCAGATCCCTTGGCAGTATCCACGCGGCAACATTTTTTGCCAATTCAGCGGGGTCAACAGTCCCCTGAGTCTCCATCACCAAAACCTGATCGTATATCTGCTGGTCGTTCTTCACCAGTACATAATTCATGTCATCTACACGCACATAACTGGTCATGCCGGGAATTTCTACATATGCGCTTTGGCTGTCCGCCGGACTTCCTTCATTGTTAAAATCCCTTACACCGGAGGAAATTGTCAGCCGCATTGAGATCGTTTTTGCCGGCATTCCCAGCGGTTCTGATACAATGTAAGCGCGGGTACGGTCCTGGTTATACGTCAACGAAAACAGGTATGGCCGTTTTTTTAACGAGCCTGAATCGGCGTTTATCTGCGGTGCAATGATGATGTTCCTTTCCAGAGAAGCCATATCAAGCGGATAATTCGTCCTTACTGTAAACAGCGCCCGTTTTATCTCGCTGTCCTCGGGGTCTATGTAAAATTCACTTTCGATAATCCGCATGGAAAAATCTTCAATATCAAAATGAAAACTGTTATCTACTTTTATATGTGAAGGAAAAAAGTCTTTGGCAAAAGTGACGGTGTACCGCTTTCCTGTCCGCCATGTTTGTTCAGTAGAAAAAATCAATGTATTATCTTCAAACCATTTCCAGATTCCTTCGATGGGCGGATTGATAGTTATCATCCCCGCCGGAACTTCGTTATCCTTCATTTCCAGCGTTGCCGCTGAACCCCGGAAAGATACCGTAAGGTTGGGGCGATCTTCGGGATCACCGGTTGTGCCGGGAGGCTGTACGCGAAAACTGACATTAATGAGCTGCGGCAAGCGTGATTGATAGAATTTGTAAGCGGCATTGCCCGCGGGAATCAAACACAGAACGGCTAAAATTACGCAGAAACGGACGCGGTGATTCCGCCACTGACCCGCAAAAAACGCGCCGGTCTTTTTGAACGTTGCGGGAACAGGCCCACGGTTGAAAGTGTCCGCAATATATCCAAAAAATTCCGGCGGCGTGTAAGAACCTAGAAAATACCGCGCTATTTCTCTGGCGCTTTTTTTGTTTTTTACGAAAGATGCAAGAAACAATATCCCGAGAATATCAAAAACAAAAAACAACTGTGATAATGTAAAGATTATTGCCAGTACAAGATTTAACTTTTTTTCTTTGCGCAATAATTTTATGTAAGCAATACTGTATACCGATGTTCCCAATAACACTGTATACAGCAATGTTAAGAAAATAATTTTCTCAATGCCCCAAAGTCTCATTACTTTGTAAAGAATAAACGCCGCAATCCAGAAAATGATTGAGCCGAATTTAACAAGGCGGGCTGATTTTTTCAGTTTTTCTTCATCTTTCTGCTTTATCAACTTTGATGATTTAAAAATACTTATGATGGATATAACATCAAATGCCAACAGCAAAAGAGCAAGCAATATCCAAATGATATCTCTAATGTCGCGGAAAAGATAATTAATTATCATTATTGTGTTCGCAATCATTGCGGCGCACATTACATTTAATAGTACCAGCTTAATTTTAGCCATTTTCAACCTCCGAGTCACAGATATTATAATCTATTCCCTTGTATTTGTAAACGTATAACGCTACTTCTGTGCCGCAGGGTAGCCATTCCGGTCATTTCCCTGTATTATGAAATCAATGAAAAGGTACATTAACTGCATCGCGCACAAAACAAGCGAAGGCAATCTTCTTGTCGGGGAAAATTATACCGCCCTGTTTGACTGTGGTATGGCTCATTGCGCGGACGGCACTATACAAAATGTTAAAAACGCCCTGCAAGGCAGACCGTTGGATTATCTCTTTATTACGCATACCCATTATGACCATATCGGCGCACTGCCTTTTTTAAGAAAAGAATGGCCGTTACTGCGTCTGGTGACATCGCAGACAGGGGCGGCCATACTGTTAAAAGACACTCCGCGCAGGGTTATCCGCGATCTTTCAATTGTGGCGGCCAATGAGTGTAATGCGCCATTTGATGCCGCGTACAGTGATGATGCGTTTCACGTAGACGTAATTGTTAAAGGCGGGGATAGTATTCCGCTTGGCGGGCTTTCGGTTGAGACGCTGGAAACGCCCGGGCACACCAGGGACACGCTCAGTTTTTTCATTCCCGAACTTGAAATACTGATCGCAAGTGAAACATCGGGAGCTTTATTTCCTGACAATATTGTGTATCCCTCTTACCTGACAAGTTTTAATGACACAGTCAACTCTATAGAAAAATGCCGCAAGATGTCTTATAAATTTTTGTCTCTGCCGCACAGGGGAATTGCCGATGAAAAAGACGCAAACGGTTTTTTTGACAAAGCTCTGGAAGCCGCCACCACCTGCCGCGATTTTATTTTGAGCATGAATGAAAAAAAACTTGATCAGGAAACGATGATAGATATGTTTTTTCAAAAATACGGAAGCGAAACGCTTTTCAGCTATCAACCACGGGATGCCTTTGCCGCAAACGCCCGCGCCACCATCGCCTGTACCCTGCGTGAATTTGCGTCCAATGAATAATTATTTCCGCATAGACGGCGATAAAATTCGGCTGGAAATAAAGGCTTTACCCGGCGCTTCAAAAACGGAGTTAGCGGGAATTAAAGACGGACGTCTGCGGATACGGCTTGCCGCTG
Organism: Treponema sp.; assembly: GCA_031283105.1. Classification (GTDB taxonomy): domain Bacteria; phylum Spirochaetota; class Spirochaetia; order Treponematales; family Breznakiellaceae; genus WQXQ01. The sequence goes on from JAITCL010000053.1 coordinate 40,470, forward strand.
CTCCTGAAGACGGCAAGGCAAACGCCGAAATGATTAATTTTTTGTCCAAGACGCTTGACTGCCCCAAACGGGATTTGCAGATTCTCTCGGGAGAGAAATCGCGGATTAAAACTGTAGCCATTCCGCTTGAGTGCAAGGCGCGGATGGAGGGGATTGTTGGGGGGTAGATGGGGATTGGGGGTAAAGGGTGTTTATAATGTGTCCGAAAAAGTTTATCAATCTTTCGGACACAACCCATTACTTTTTTTTTGGCATTCGTTCCTTCATAAATTTAGCTACAGTCATACGATCAACCCCAAGAATTCGCCCTATAGCGCTTTTTGATGTATGTTTATCAAGGAGTTTTTGTATTTCCTTTTCATGCCCTGTTAATTTAACTTTTGATGGCTTTTTACCAAATGGACGTCCAAGCACAACCCCTTCAGAACGCTTGCGGGCAAGAGCTTCCTTTGTCCGTTGGGATATTAAATCCCTTTCAATTTCAGCGGATAAAGCAAAGGCAAAAGCAAGAACCTTTGACTGGATATTGTCGCCTAACCGGTAATTATCTTTGATAGTCCATACCCGTACACCAGTATTCATTAAATGATTCAAAATGGACATAATCATAAAAAGGCTTCTTCCAAGACGTGATAATTCAGAACATATTATCAAATCGTCTTTTTTGACTTCCGCAAGAAGCGGGCCTAAAAGCCGTTTTTCAGGTAATTTAGTACCGCTGATTGTTTCTTCAATCCATTGTTCAATTTTGAGATCGTTCTTTAAACAAAATCGCTCAATCTCAAACCGTTGGTGGTCAACCGTTTGTCTGTCCGTGCTGACCCTAATGTAACCGTAAGTTAAAACAAAAAAAAAAAGATTTAGTTAGTTATTTATCGTCATAGCAATAAATGCAGAATTAAATGACCGGTTATATTAAGCAGCACAGTTCAACACTCGAATTCCTTTCCGGTAATTCATGGGTTATTCTTAATCCCATAGAAAAAAGGATAAAAGAAAAAATAGAGCGCGTTGGGACACCGCTTAAAGATTGGGATATTTCAATCAATTATGGTATAAAAACAGGGTGTAATGAGGCGTTTATCATTGACAAAACCAAACGTGATGAGCTTATCGCAAAAAACAAAAAATCTGCCGAAATTATACACCCGATTTTACGTGGCAGGGATATTAAGCGATATGGATATGAATTCGCAGAACAATACATTATCGCCACTTTTCCGAGTAGGAAATATGATATTGATGATTATCCCGCTGTACGTGATTATTTACTTAAATATGGCAAACAGAAACTTGAACAATCGGGAAAACCAGGAGCAAGGAAAAAGACCTCGCACAAGTGGTTTGAAACCCAAGACCCGATAGCTTATTGGGACGATTTTTCCAAGCAGAAAATATTTTATCCAGATATAACTGAAAGATTGAGTTTTTGTATCAGCGATGAAGAGATTTATTGTAATAATACGGCTTATTTTTTAGTATCAAATACAGAAAACCTTGAATATATTTTAATGTATCTAAATTCCGATCTTATTAATTGGTATTATAAAACTCTATCAGTGCAACTGGGGGAAACTGCTGTTAGAATGTTTTCCATCTATGTATTAAATATTCCAATCCCTAAAAATGGAGATGAAGATATTTTTAGATCATATAAATTAACAAAAAATGAAATAGAGTTTATTCTATCTATATCTTATAATTCTTAATAAAATCTTCATATTGCTGTAATTCTAAAGTAAGAATTAATGCTTTTTCTATTCTTAAATCCGAATAATCTTTACCTTTTTGAATATCTTCTACAAGAAGATCAAAATCCTCAGAAATAAGGTTTTCAATTGGAGGGATTTTGACCTTTTCAAAAAAGACTTTAGACAATTCTCTTGTTCCTCCCTTCAATTCTGGGAAATTATCTCTATAACATATTTTAAAAACATTTGAGTTAAAAAAGGCAGTCAAATAAGTTAAATGATTTCCTGTAATAATAAAGCATTTTTGATTTACCATAAAGCCATTATTATCATACAAGAAAGGCAAAAATTTTGTCATGTTAGGATATACAATTTTCTGCTTGGAAAAATCGTCCATATAAGCACAGCTACGCAAATTATAAGGCGTATTACCTTGATCATCTCTATCTCTAATTTTATCCCAATATTCATCAAGATGCTTTTTTATTGCAGGATATTTTTTAATATCAATAGGCGGAATATTTTTTGATGGTATTCCATTGTGTGTATTTATCAAATATAAATCAGAAAAATTTGCCTGATAGCGGGCAATGTCCCTGCCACGTAAAATCGGGCGTATAATTTCGGCAGATTTTTCATCTTTTTTTACTAATTCATCTCGTTTTTGTTTATCAATAATAAAGGCTTCGTTGCAGCCGGTTAATATTCCCCGATAAATATTTATATCCCAATCTTTTAACGGTTTGCCAATTTTCTCAATTTTTTCTTTAATTCTTTTCTCAATATCAGATAGTATTACCCAGCTTTGTCCATTAACAGGAAACGAAGTGGAATTTCCATACTGCTTAATATAATTTTTCATTTTTTTAACACATAGCCGTAGAAAATTTGCAGAATAGAAGCATAAAACTTATTTGGAGGTTACTATGACTTACGGTTACATCAGAGTCAGTACAGACAGGCAGACAGTTGACAATCAACGCTTTGAAATCGAAAGGTTTTGCATCAAAAATAATATAAAAGTGGAGCAATGGATTGAAGAAACTATCAGTGGTATGAAATCACCCGAAAAGCGACTTTTAGGCTCTCTGCTAGCCGGAGTCAAGAATGATGATCTTATTATTTGTTCTGAGTTGTCTCGGCTCGGGCGTAGTTTATTTATGATTATGTCTATACTCAATTATTTAATGAATAATGGTGTTAGAGTATGGACAATTAAAGACAATTATCGGCTTGGTGATAATATTCAATCAAAAGTATTAGCATTTGCTTTTGGTCTATCTGCCGAAATTGAAAGAGACTTAATATCTCAAAGAACTAAAGAAGCCCTAGCTCGTAAGCGGTCTGAAGGAATTATTTTAGGCAGACCAATCGGTCGAAAATCTTCTTGTGTTAAACTTTCTGGTCATGAAAAAGAGATACAGGAACTTTTGAACAAGAAAACTTCAAAAAGTGCTATAGGCCGTATCTTTGGCGTGAACAGAATGACAGTCGATTCTTTTTTAAAAGAAAGAATGTCAAAGAGCAGTTGAACAAGAACAAAAGTAATCTGATTAATGTAAAAGTACCAGACAAAGCAGCACCGGTTGCCTGTCATCGTTTTGGTATAGTATACCCTGACAAGCCCTATGCTAAAGTTAACGTAGGGCTTCACGGTTATACTTATGTTATTTTAACCTAACCCCTAAACCCCATAAGCTCCTCCACCGGCAATATCCCCTTCGACACCGCCAGTTTAAGAATCCCCACCATGTTATGAATTCCGAATTTCTGATAAATGTTGGATATATGGTTCTGCACCGTCCTACGGCTCAGCATTAAGACCGAGGCGGTTTCCCTCCCATTCTTCCCCTCTACGGCGCAGCGGACAATCTCAATCTCCCTGTGGGTCAAGTGCGGCTTAATTTCAGGAAGGCGGCCGTATTCATCAAGGCTGTCTTTTAAGTAAGAAGGAACAGCCTGCTGTTTCCCAAACACAGCCTCCACAGATTCCCTGATTTCCCTATCGTTGTCCCGCAGAGACAGGTAGCTGCCCATGCTCCAGCACAAATAGCGGGCCGCCACACCCAAGGGCAAAGTGGAAGCCGAAAACAGCGCCAGCCGCAGCTTCGGGTATTGCTTGCGGATATAATCCAGCATGCCAACCGTCCTTTCGCCAAAGAAAATATCCTCAACAAAAGCCATTACCGTGTCAGCCTTCCCGGCGTATTCGGAAAAATCCGATTCTCTTTCCACCAGGTAAAAAGCGTACCCCTTTTGCTCATAACGCTCCAGATAACGGTAAATCCAATCCTGTACGCTCCTGTTATCTGAAGCCACGATAACCATCTTCGCGCCCAAGCCCCTATATCCCTTTCGGATACAGGCGGAAACAAGATTGCCCGTCGTCGTCCTGGTATTATTTTCCACAATCATTCGCTGCCCCCTTCATGCCCTTGTGCCTGTGGCTTCACCGGCTCCTTGCTTTTGCCCTCTACCCAGCCCTGTATTTCCAACGCCGAAAAACGGACCGCCCTCCCGATTTTTTTGCAGGGGATGAACCCTGTCAAAACCCACTTCCTGATTGTCGCGCTTGAAAGCCCCAGCATCTCCGCAACCTGCCCCACGTCAAGAAATGTCTCTACTCCCGTCATTTCCAAATTTCGCTCCTATATTGGTTTTCCCGCCGGACTAACAGTCCGATGCATCGCACACGGTATACCCGTATAGTAGCGCGCAATATTTTTTTGGGAATTGGACAAAATAAAAACGTGAAAAAACAAGGAGACATCTAGTGATATATAGATACATCTAAAGCAACAAAGAAGCCTTTTTTCACCGGCGGTTTTGCCTGTTTTTGTCCACATTTTTTATAAAAATTGCGCTTATTTTTTCCAAAATTTTGTGGATTGTTTCTGGATCCTCATCATTTGATTCTAAGATAATAAGGTGTTTTATATA
>JAITCL010000084.1 GCA_031283105.1 Treponema sp.
GGTTACTACATTACGCATGAAGGTTAATACTTATGTTACCGAGGTATGGCCCCCGCCAGTATAATAAATTTCCTCTCCAACGAAGATACCTCGCTGCTTGCAGCGGGGTATCTTCATTATGTCCAATTAATATTTGTTTTGTCTATATAACGCCAAAAGAATATCATTCCGCTTTGAGCGTTACGCCGATGGTTTTTTGTTCGGTCTTAAAAACAATGGCCAATTCGCCTGATTCAAAAGGAACGGAAAAACGGTAAATCTCTTCCGGCTCAAGGGTAAAAAATATTTTATGGTAGAACACGGCTTGCGGCTCCTGTTCCACGGCGGCCTTTATGACCGGCTGTACGGCAATATCAACCGCGCCGGTGTAGGCAGTAGTAGTGGAAGAAAAACGGGCAAGAACGCCTTTGGGGAGGGTCTTTTTCACCACCACAATAACGGCGCCTTCGTATTGTATCGCCTGAAGGGAAAGACGGTTCCCGTCCAGATTGTGGCTGTTGCCGGCGAGCCCCAGCGCCGAGACTACCAGAATAAGTATGCTGGTCACCACGATTGAACCAAACATCATCGCCAGAGGTTTGGTGCTGATCAGCGGCCGCAACAGGCTGAAACGCCGGGGAGGCTCCGCCTTGTACAGGTCGCGGACAATCTGGGGGGCTTTTGCCAGACGGCGTTCCCGGTTGTAATGAAAAACGAGTTGTTCCTCGTTGATATTTTTATTGCTGAGCTGGTAGTTGGCGTTAGGCCGTTTTTTTTCCTCGTTATCGCTCATACACCGCCTCCTTGTATTAATTTAAGAATTTTTACCACGGAGTACACGGAGAACACGGAGGAATAAGGATTATCGTATCAAAACTCCGTGGTACTCCGTGACCTCCGTGGTTATATTCTTCTTAAGTTAACACGTATGGGGCAGCCAGGCGGCGCCGGCAAGGGCGGCGGCGGCTTTCGCCAGTTCCGCCGGATCAAAAAATGCGCCGGCGATGGTTTTGGTTTTTGCCGACTGTACCAACAGCGACGCGGCGGCGCAGGCGCAGACATACATATCGGCGCTACGCGCGGTGATACCTCTCCATCGCGCAGCGATGGAGGCGCAAAAACCTGCCAGTACATCGCCTGAACCGCCCGCCCCCAGCGCGGGATTCATGCCGTCAATAACGCCTGTCCGGCCGTCGGGGGAAACCGCGTACAGTACGTGGCTTTTATACAGTATATGCACTTTTTTTTCCGCGGCACAACGGCGGAGCGCCGGCAGGGGGTTGCTCATAACTTCATCTTTGGAAAGGCCGGTATAGGCGGCAAATTCTCCGGGATGGGGAGTTAACAGGGCGTTTCCGTTAAACGTCATATCCTTTGCCAGCGCTATCGCGTCCGCGTCAAGGATAAGGGGGATGCCCTGCTTCTCAAGGGGCAGATAGGATTCCAAAAGGCGCATACGGTCTTCCCCCCGGCCCCAACCCGGCCCCAACAACACGGCATCGGGAGTAAAGCGGCTGTTTTCAGCAGCGCCGGGAACGGCCATAATGCCGGAGCAGCCGGGGGCAATAATGGGATACAGGGAAGGGTCAACGATAAGCCGCACCAGCCCCGCTCCGGCGGCCTGGGCTCCCCGCGCGGCAAGCTGCGCCGCCCCTGTCGCGCCGGGGGAACCGGCCCGTATTTCTACCAGACCGCGTTCGTATTTATAAGCGGTTGGGGAAACTCGCGGAATCCGCGCCGAGGCGGACTCCCATGCGGCCAGTTCCGCCTCGCGGTAGGTGTCGATTAACGCGGGGGGGAATATTCCTGTCACCGGAATAATCGTCCCCGCATAAGGCCGCGCCGCGGGTGTATACAGGCAGAGTTTGCGCGGCTCAATGGCAAGGGTTGCATGGGCCTTTACCAGAGACATTCCAGCTTGCCAGCCGTCAAAATTACCCGAAGGCAGGTCTATGGAAACGATAAACGGTTCATTGGTATTCCGGTCAATAGCGTTAATCATTTCCGCCATTTCCAGAGCGGCGCCGCGCAGGGGGCCGTTCAAGCCGGTACCGGCTATTCCGTCAATAATAACATCAGCGCGGGCAAGCGCGGCGGCGGCCACTTCGGGTTCCCACGCGATTACCGGAACTCCCAGTTTCTGTACGGCGAGCATTGCTTCGGACAGCGGCGTTGTATCGCCGGAAGAAGATTCCGGAATCTGCGCGGCATACACCGCGCAGGCGGACGCTTGCGCATAACAATCCAGTATAAGCGCCTTCAGCATAATCAAAGCGTCAGCGGCATTGTTGCCCTTTCCCGCGCATACGATAATTGAAAGCCCTTCCCGTTTTTCCCGGGCGTAAACGCGGGTAAAAGCCTCCGCGCAAGCCCTGCCGGCGGCTTCAACAAGGGCAAAAGGATTAAGCCCCCACTGCGCTTGCGCTTCCCCATCCAGAGCCTGCGCCCCCGCCGTGGAAAGCAGCGCGCCGGCGCTTAAATTTAATTCCGGTTTTTGTATCACAACGCGTCCCTCATAAATTTATCCATGCGCCACCAAACGACTTTTATTTTCCAGTCGCTTACCAGCAGGGCGGAAAGTATACCTTCCGGGGAAAGGTGAAAATTATTGAAACGCAATTCTTCGGGATTAACTTCAATAAAACCGCGGCGCTGGCGGTGTCCGTCCGAATCTATGCGCAAAACGGCGTAACCGTTTTCAATGGGAAAATAGAGGAGTATTCCGCCGCCCCGGACAATCCCCAGCATGGAGTATAACAGACGCGCATAAACGGTCTTGCCATTTTCGGAAAAACTGTATTCGTAAAAGGGCGCTTCCACGGAACGTTCATAAATGCCCTTTTCCACGTCCAATATCCAAATCAGCGAACTGACCGGCTCGGTGCTTGCCCGCGTATCGGTCGATTCATCAAAAACATCCCGGTAATAATCTACCTTGATGTACAACTTGCGGACGTCGGGGGCGGCTATAATAGCGTCAACCGACGCGGAAAAACCGGGCCAGTCAGGCGGCGCGGGAATGGCGTTATTTTCCAGTTGAATAAAAAAAAGCTGTTCGCCCTGGGCGCTGTACCAGTAAACATTCCAGCCGGAGGGTAAGCGGCAGATAACGGCAATTTCATCTAACACTGAACTGTACAGGCCCGTTATGAGGGGAAAGGGACTGCCTCCCTGCCCGCCCTGTCCCAGATACTCGATAAAGCGGCCGTCAGCGTCAAAATGAAGAATAACGCTGTCCAGCAGCGCCTTGTTCTCAGCGTCAAAATTGTGCCGTTCATAGGGCAGCCGTTCTTCGACATAAATATGTTTGCGGGAATCCACGGCGATTTTGCCGGTAGACCGCAGCGGGTAGGTAAAAGCCCAGCGGGTTACCTGTGCGCCGTCCTCGACTTTGGTTTTCAGGCCGGCAGGTTCGGGATTGGTTTCATCGTTATAAACCATGAACAAAAGGTCGCCATAAGAATTGTACCGGACAATTTTTCCGCCGTTGTTATCGGCAATGTAAAAAAAACCGTCCCGCATTGCAATCTCGACATGGCGCAGTCTGGCGTTCCCTTCAAGGCTGTACAGGGCAATCTGGTCTTCCATGGGGCCGATGTCAAGGGAAAAGAGATCTTCACGCTGTATGGAATCAACATTCGCGGAGGTGCAGGCGGCCATGCCGGCGGCCATGAAAACGGCAACCAGACAAAAAAGAAAATATAACCGCGCAGTTTTCATGGGTTTCCTTATGCCATATTATATTGCCAAAACGCCCGCCTGTGAAGTACAGCGCATTAGCCGTACAGGCGGCAGCATTTACTTTACTATCAAGTTACCACATAAAACAGAAATCCGCCCGAGAAGGCCGCGCGGGGCGGCAAAAAACCGGGAGAATCTGCCTACAGAGCCCCCCAGCACTTAAATTACCATGCACATCGTATGCTATGAAATCATGTCGTATTTAAGTGCTGGGCTGTTACTGTACACCTAGTTTTTGTTTTTACTCCCTGGTCTCTTCCGGCAGAGAATTCCCGGAATTTTTTTGCCACCCCGCCGGCCTCTCTCGGGCGGCTCGTGCTGATTATATTACCTATTATTACGGTAAATGCTGCCATCTGTGACGGTAGAGAACAGCCGGAAGGGGCGAACCCCTATGGTGAAACTATAGATACTGAGATGTATGCCTAGTAAAGTAATTTGGGGGCTTTTGGAGCAAACCTTATAGGCAGCCGCACAAGCCTTTTCCGCAGGAAATGGCTTGTGCGGTGCTTGTTAGAATTGCCCCCCCAAGTAATATCTTTAGGCATACATTTCTGTCATTGCTATAGTTTTGAAAGAGTGTTAGTCGATAAATAATCCGTCGTTTCGCTTTAATGTACGCATGATTTCCAGGTACTTGAGCGGACTGCGGGGAAAAGCGCTGCGTATTTCGTACTGGGTTCCGTCGTCTAACGTAAATAAAAGTATCATTTTGCCAAGCACCGTAAACCGTTTAATTTGCTGCAGCGGAAAAGCCATACCCGCGCAATGAAACTCCGTACGGCTTATGTACATTGTTCCCTCGGCGATAAAGGTGTTTCCCACCGCTGATTGAACCAAAAACAACTGCTGGTTGTCGTCCGCGCAAATCGGTTCATCGCCCGCATTGTTAACAATCTGCGTCAAATATTCCCTTTGCCACTTGTCCCAATCGGTAATGCTTGAAAAGGGCAAGCCCTCCCCTTCAAGGAATCCCATTTCCGTATATACCGCGTTCAGTCCGCAACTGCAGGAAAAATGATTCCCCTTTGAGTGAATCGTTCCTATTTTTTTACACCGGGGACACAAGTACAGAACAATTTCAATATATTCCGCCCGCTTTTTTCCCCGGTAGCGGACGGGTTGTTCTTTTTGCCGTTCATAGGCGTTTTCATGAATATCCCGTTCAATCACTTTAAGAATCTGCTCAGGAGTCATGGATTTTAATTCCTCTGCGGAATACCGTCCCATAATCCTGCCCGCCATTTTTCCCCAGCGCTTTTTCCGCGCCCAGCGCGGTTTGGTAAAATAGCCTCCCTCCATATGATGGGTAATCAGGGCTGCCCCGCTCATTTTTACCAGCTTGGCCGTTGAAAGGGGAATAGGCCCGGTTACTCCGTTAAAGGAATGATTTCCTTCGGCAAAAATACACACGCTGTAACCCGCTTTAAGCCGGTGAAGTATTTCCCGCATGGTAAAGGCGTCCGCCTGCGCCTTGTTTATGGGAATGGGGGCAAAAACAAATTTTAAAAATATTGAGCGAAAACCATGCCTGAAGGTATGTTCGCTTGCCACAAAATAGATGTGGCGGACAAAATTTATTCCCACAAGGGCGGGGTCGAAATTGGTATTATGGTTGGAAATAATGATACTCGGCGTATCCGGCCCTTTTTCCAGCTTACGTGTATATCCCCACATAATTTTCGCAACGGGAATGGCGATGCCGCGAAACACCCGCATGATAAACAGATACCACCTGTAATGTTTAATGGTTTTTTTTGCACTTTTCATAATAAAGCGTCAGAAGTTTTAATTATCATCAACGGAAATGGGTTTGTCAAGCGCACTAACCGCAATCGCCGGGGCAACAGTATTTAGTTTTGTATCAAGTTATCACATAAAACAACAAGCCGCCTGAGAAGGCCGCGCGGGACTGCCAAAACAGATGGGGGAACTCAACTACGCAGCCCCCCTGTGCCGCCTATTCCACCCCTGTCCTCTTCCTCCGTGTACCCCGTGGTTAATTCTTACTTAACTACTTATCTTTTAATTTAATCAGCATATCCAGCACCCCGAACAGAAATTCCTGATATTTTGGCGGCAATGCCCTTACCGTATTAACCAGATTATTGAACCGCTTGTCCTCAATCATGGGTTCTAAAAACATCTCCCCTTCGCCATGCCTGATCCATGATTCACTAATATTAAATGAAGAACAAACCAGCTTAATCAGCCGGTCATTGACAGGAATATGCCCCGTTTCTACCCCGCCTATATAACCGTTTGACAGGGCAATAATCGAGGAAAATTTGACCTGAGACAGCCCTAAAACAGACCGAATTTCCCGAATTCTTTCGTTTATGGCTGGTATGGCCAAGTCTGACATTCTTTATAGCTTAGCAAAATCATAGTGAAATAACAAGAATTTCCAGAAAATCGCTTTTATATAGTTGACAATACTATATATTTAGTGTTATATCACTAAATATATAGTATTTATGCAAAATCTAACAAAACTACCCCCCAAAGCATGGGTTTCCCTGTTGTGGTCACAGTACAACAAGCTCTCTGAACCATTAAGAGAGGGGTTTATCAATTTGGTGTATAGCATGGCTCAAGAAATGGGAAACCGGAACATAAACGCGGAAGGCGTTAGTTTGGCCCAAAAGGTTTCTGAAACTGCAAACGGAGACCACTAATGGGTATTTCGTTAGAAATATTTTATCAAATGAGGGAAAAAAAGACGTATATAAGGAATAAAATTCCGCATGGAATTTTAAATAAATTAAAGGAGGTTTCTTATGAAAAAGAAACTTGGTTTTTTAGTTACATTGGTTTGTGTTATGGCTCTAGGACTTGTTGTTAATGGTTGTGATTCTCCAGAGGATGAAAAAGATAAATTTGACAAAGGAATCATAAATGATGACTGGTATCTTGTAGATTTGAGTAATAATAAAACTGGTTCCATAATCACAATTAGTGGTAATTCGGGTACACTTACGGCAAAGGGTGATGATTTTTTAGGTGATGAGGATAATGGGTATGAAATTGGGGGAGGAATTCTCAGAAATATAAGCTATATAGGAATAAGGGGGGATGATAAATCAGATGTAGTTAGATGGTGGAATTGTGAATCACGTATTTCTTCTGCTCTTTCAGGTCGTCCTTTATCTGAATCTGAAGGTTATTATGAAAAACAATATATTTCTTATAATACGGATACAAAAAAATTAAATATTTATATTATTGGTGATGCTATGTGGTATAATTTTATGAAATAATATTTTTGTAAATATTTATTGCGCCATCCATACATACGCCGGGTACCGGGCATCCGGAATCGCGTAGTGTCGTTAGGCGGGGGGTACGCTAGATATGGGTACCCTTCGATAAACTCAGGGTACCACCCCTTGTCGAAGTGACCGTGTAACGCAAAGGCGCCTGATACAGGAATCGTCTAGTACGCTGTAACAGCTAAAACTTTACAAAACATTGATCCCAAAAGACCTCTCACGGAGGCACAAAGGCACGGAGGATGGCGCGGAATTGGTAAATTGCGCCCTAATCTTTGTGCCGCTGTGCCGCTGTGAGATAAAAAACATGGGAGGGTACCTGACACCGGAATCGCGTAGTGCCGTTAGGTGAGATTGGCTACGCCGGGTGTCATGCGCTATTTTTATGTACTGATTTCCTTTTATAGCCGAAAAAACCCGCTTACCCTACGCTAGATAAAAATTCCCCCGTCTGTTACCCTGTTATCGTATGAGTCAGCATATAGTATCGGCGCTGGTGGAAAACCGGGCGGGGACTTTGAGCAGGGTGTCCGGCCTGTTTAGCCGCCGGGGCTTTAATATTGACAGTTTGACGGTAGGCGAAACCGACGACCCTTCAATCTCGCGGATGACCATTGCCATCGGGGGCGGCGAACAGCAATCCAATGAACAGGTATTGGAGCAGATTATCAAGCAGTTGGGCAAACTGGTCGATGTAATCGCCGTGCGGGAACTGGAAGGCGGATCATGTCTGCGCCGCGAAATAATGCTGGTTAAAATCAGCGCGGACGAACAAAACCGCCCCGCCGTTTTGGAAATAGCCGGGATTTTCCGCGCCCGCGTTGTGGACGTTTCCCCCGAAACCATCACGGTAGAGGCCACCGGCAACGTGGAAAAGCTTAACGGCCTCCTGCTCCTTCTGCGGCCCTACGGCATCCTTGAACTGGCCCGTACCGGCCTGGTGGCCCTGGAACGGGGAAACAAAATACTTTCGGCAGGTCAAATTATGGACAAAAAGAGCATACCGTGATATAATAACGTCAGACATTGAGATAGAGGAGATTACCTATGAAAAGAGTTATTGCCCTGACTTTGGTAGTTTTGGCCGTTTTTTGTACTATTTCTATTATTACGGCCTGTAAGACGACGGCGCCTGTTGTAGAGGAAGCGCCGCCGCCCCCCCCTCCTCCGCCACCCCCGCCTCCTCCGCCACCGCCTCCTGAGCCGGAGCCGGAAGAAGAACCGCCGGATACCTCTCCGCCGGAAGTATCGGTGTCTCTCTCACCACAGCCCTTCAGTCCTGACGGCGACGGTGTTGATGATATTCTCAATGTATCCATAAAGATAGAAAGCGCCTCTCCCGTTCACGCCTGGCGTATTGAGATACGCGAACCGGAGCCGCCCTATTTGGTATTCTCTGAATGGAGCGGTGATGGAGAGCCGCCGGCATCACTTACCTGGGATGGGGTCAGCCAATCGGGCGAGCTGGTACAGTCAGCCTCCGACTACCATTTTGCGCTGATTGTTACCAATCAGTATGATAGTGGAATCTATCGGGGAACCATTGCCGTTGACGTACTGGTCAAACGGGAACAGGATATTTTGAGGGTCATTGTTCCATCCATTGTCTTTGCCCCCAACTCCGCGGATTTTATTGTTGGCGTTGCCCCCGCGGTAGCGGAAAATAACGAAAAAATCCTTCGGCGCATTGCCGAGGTTCTTAACAGGTATGATACTTACCGGGTAAAAGTTGAAGGCCACGCAAATCCGACCACCGCGCCGGGAACCAGAGCCCGCGCCAGTGAGGAAAATGGTACCAACCGCGTGAAAGGCCTGAAACCCCTCAGTGATGAACGGGCAAGAGCCGTGGTAAGATACCTTTCAAGCCACGGAATTGAAGCCAGCCGGCTTACCCCTGTAGGCGTAGGCAGCGACCGAATTCTGGTTGAATTTGCCGACAAGAATAACTGGTGGAAAAACCGCCGCGTTGAGTTTATCCTTGAAAAGTAATAGGTAATTAATTGGACTTTCGGGGGCTGTCAAACGACAGCCCCTTTTTTTATAGCCACAGGCAGTGCAGTCATCATGCTTTTAATTTAAGAAAAATATAACCACGGAGTACACGGAGAACACGGAGTTTTAAGATGTTAGTATCTTAATTCCTCTTCCTCCGTGTAACACTCCGTGGTGAAGACTTGGGATTGAATTAATCAACCCCCGTAGACCGCTATCATAACCCCTGCGGCAATGGCCGTGCCGATAACGCCGGCGACATTGGGGCCCATAGCGTGCATCAAAAGGAAATTCCCCGGATCATATTCCAGGCCGACCTTGTTGGAAACACGGGCGGCCATCGGCACCGCGGAAACTCCGGCGGAACCAATCAGGGGGTTGATTTTCTCTTTGAGGAACAGGTTCATAAGTTTGGCAACCAAAACGCCGGAGGCGGTGGCAATGATAAAGGCGATAAGGCCCATCACCACAATAATCAGGGATGAAGGGTTAAGGAATTTTTCCGGGGTCATCTGGCTGCCGACACCCAGCGAAAGAAACATCGACACAATGTTCATCAGGGCGTTTTGGGAAGTGTCGGAAAGACGGTCAACCACCTTACATTCCCGCAGGAAGTTGCCGAACATCAGACAGCCGATGAGCGGGGCCGCCGCGGGGATGAGCCACAGGGCAAGCAAAAAAACCACGATGGGGAAAATGGTTTTTTCATGCTGCGAAACCGGCCTGAGCTGCTTCATTTTAATCAGCCGTTCTTCTTTGGAGGTGAGGAGTTTCATAACGGGCGGCTGAATAATCGGCACCAGCGCCATGTACGAATAGGCGGCTACCGCTACCGTGGCGAGCAGGTGGGGGGCAAGTTTGGCGGCAATGTAAATGGTCGTGGGGCCGTCAGCGCCGCCGATGATTGCCGCGGCACAGGCTTCTTTGAGATTGAAGGCAACGCCGGGCAGATAGTTGGCAACGCTGATGAAAAACATCGTTCCGAATACGCCGAACTGGGCCGCCGCGCCGAGCAGCGCGGTCTTGGGGTTGGCAATCAGGGGGCCGAAGTCGGTCATGGCCCCAATGCCGATAAAAATAATCAGGGGGAAGAATTCATTCCCCACCCCGCCTTCGTAAATAATATGGAGAAAACCGTGGGGGGCGTCGCCCATTCCCGCGAAGGGAATATTGACAAAAATCGTCCCGAAGCCGATGGGAATCAGGAGCAGGGGTTCAAAGCCCTTGGCCGCCCCCAGGTACACAATCAGAAAGCCCACCGCCACCATAAGCAGTTCCTGCCAGCCTACCACCTTCGTGGTTTTATATGTGCCGGTAGCGTCGTCAATAATGGTAGTTTCCTTGTCTATTCGATCGTTGATAAAGGCGTAAATGCCGGTAGTTTCGGCAATTTTTTTGATAAAACTCCCCAGCGATATTCGGGGCAAATTTTCGCTGTTGGGGATTTTGCCCTCCAAATTTCTCCACGACGGCAGATCATCCGAAGCGGCGGTCTGGGCCTGCGCCCGCGGGCTGAAAGCGGTACCCGCCAAAGAAGCTACCAATGCGCCCAGCACGATAATCATGCACACTTTGGTGATATACGCCGGGTCTTTCTTGTTATTTAACATACTCTCCCTTCCTTTTTATTTCTCCAACCCTGCCACCTAATTTGGTGGTTAGGCAATTTCTGCTATGGGCTGTTGTGAGGCTACCGGCGTTCCCGCAGTTACCAGAAAATGTACCTTTCCCGCGGCGGTAGCTTTTATTTCCAGTTCCATTTTCATGGATTCAATAATAATAACCGTTGTCCCCGGCGCGACCTGTTCGCCTTCACTCACCGCATAACGGAGAACCGTACCGGCGACCGGCGCGGGTATTATCACGCCACCGGAGGTGGCGCTTCCGCCGCCGGAAGGCGCTGGCGCTGCCGGAGCTTCCGCTACAGTGGGGGCTGCCGCGGCTTCTACCACCGGGACTGCGCTGCCGCCGATTTGCGCCACCGGCTGCTGGGCGGCAACCTGCCTCCCCGCCGGCACCAAAAAGTGAATTGTTCCGGCTGCGGTAGACTTAATTTCCAGTTCCATTTTCATGGATTCAATAATTAAAACGGTCGCGCCCTTTTGCACTTCGTCGCCTTCATTCACCGCATAACGAAGAATCGTACCGGCAACCGGCGCGGGTATCGCCACGCCGCCGGAGACAGCGCCGCCAACAGGGGCCGCGCTGCTAGCAGGAGCTGCCGTGCCGCCGGCGGTAACCGCTACCGTTCCGGCGGGAGAAACCACCACCGCGTAATTGGTTCCGTTCACGTTGACGTTGTACTTTCCCGCCTGTACCGAACCGGCAGAAGCTCCGGCTGCCGAAGGAGCATCCGCTTCCGGTTTGAAAACCACCGGGCCGTCGCCGCGTGTTTTGAAAAAGTTAGGGGCAACTTTGGGGAACATGGCGTAGGTCAGTACGTCTTCGGGCGTTACCGTGCCGGTTCCCAACAGTTTTTTGGTCTCGTCTTCCAACTTGCCGTATTCGGGAGGAATATCATCCGCCGGACGGTGGGTAATTTCCTTGTCCATTTTAAGGGCTTCAAGGGCTTTTTTAACCACATCGGGATTTTTCGGCGCGGGGCAGGTGCCATACTTGCCCGCCATTAAATCCTGAAATTCGCCGGAAAGTCGGTTGTAACGGCCAAACAGCACGTTGAACACCGCCTGCGTTCCTACAATCTGACTGGTCGGCGTAACCAGCGGCGGATAGCCTGCGTCCTTCTGGACTACAGCGATTTCTTTCAACACGTCATCAATTTTATTGGCGGCTCCCTGCTCTTTAAGCTGGCTTTCCAGATTGCTCAACATTCCGCCGGGAACCTGGCTTGCCAGAATGCGGGTGTCCGCGCCGAGGAAACTCGACTCAAACTTTTTATAGTTCTTCCGCACTTCGCGGAAATAGGCGGCGATTTCCAGCAGCAGGCCGGTATCCAGCCCGGTGTCGTATTCCGTTCCCTTAAAAATCTCTACCATTGTTTCGGTGGGGCTGTGGCTCGTGCCCATTGCCAGCGAGGAAATAACCGTGTCAAGAATATCCGCGCCCGCTTCGGCGCACTTGGTCAGGGTCGCCACCGACATACCGGTTGTGGCATGGGTATGAATCTCAATGGGCAGGCTGGTTACTTTTTTAATCGCCTTCACCAGATTATAACCTTCGTAGGGTTTCAAAAGGCCGGCCATATCCTTGATACACAAAGAATCCGCGCCGATGTCCACCAGTTGTTTGGCAAACTCGGCATATTTTTCAATGGTATGGAAAGGCGTTACCGCATAGGAAATGGTCGCCTGAATGTGCTTGCCGGTTTTTTTGGCCGCCTCGGTGGCGGTTTTGAAATTGCGGGGGTCATTAACCGCATCAAAAATGCGGAAGATGTCAACGCCGTCTTTGGCGGCATATTCAACAAATTTGGCAACCACGTCATCGCCGTAGTGCCGGTAGCCGAGCAGGTTCTGGCCCCGCAGCAGCATCATAATTTTGGTATTGGGCAGGGCTTTTTTCAGTTTTTTCAGCCGCTCCCAGGGGTCTTCATTCAAAAAGCGGATACAGGAGTCAAACGTGGCCCCTCCCCATGCTTCCAGGGCAAAAAAGCCCGCTTTATCCAGCTTGTCGCAAATCGGCAGCATATCCGCCGTTACCATACGGGTAGCAAAAAGGGACTGATGGGCGTCCCGCAGTACCAAATCGGTAAGTTTTACTTTCGGCATTTCTTTCCTTCCTTAAAAGTTAGTTTGTTTTACGAAATTCACTGACCGCAGCCGAAATGGCGGCGGTTACCTGTGCGCTGTTTCCCGTATGCGCCGGGGCGGCGGTTTTTGCCGCGCCTGAATCTTTGTTAAGACCCAACGCGTTTATAAGTTTTCCGATGAGGGTAATGGTAATAACCATGATTATCAAAAACCCGAACACAACTCCCATGCCAAGAATCGATAAAACCCCGCTTTGCCCCAACATTTCCATTATAGTCATAGCGCCTCCGTGTATATTTGTATCTTACCTGAACAGCGGATTAAGTTCAAGGGCTGGTATGGGGGGTTTACATCAATTCCCGGTTTGGAGTTACCCGAAAAACCCGCCGCGCAGACGGGGCTGTCCAAAAAGTAAGGAAATTCCCTACTTCTCAATGAAAACCCTCTCCTTTAAAGCATTAAACCTGCGGTTAAGATTTTCTTCACTTTGCGGATTATCCATTCCGAGGTATAGGGAAAAACATACATCCGCATCGGGCTGTCTGGTTTTTATGATAGAGCCCATAAAACCGGTATTGTCTTTTGATGAAATAACAGGTTTTTCATTAAAAGGAAATTTTCCCAATATCAGATCGTTCCAGTTTTCAATGATACTTGCGCCAAGCTTCAGATCCGGTTTATTATTCCGGTAAAGAATGATTTTATCCTTTCCTCTTTTGTCCCCGTGCAGAGTTACCTTACGGATGCCAAATTCCATTTCATTATTCTGTTTATACCAGGAAAGACCTAGTAGCAATTCGGATTTATTGTTCCAGTCAAAAACCTGCTTGTCTGCGCTGATGGACATATTATCGCAGTTAAAGGAGAAAGTCTGCTTATTGCCGTTCCATTTAAAATCCATGTCCTTCAAAAAATCTGGAATATATTTATCAAGAGCAAAAAAATCATTCCATTGGTCAAAGCTTGCGCCATAAACC
>JAITCL010000157.1 GCA_031283105.1 Treponema sp.
ATAAGTGTTTGATAAGGAATACCTTCTTCTGTAGACAGTTGTTTGACTTTTTCAATGTCGTATGCCGAGATGCGGATATTGATATTTTTTGTTTTGTTTGCCGCGTTAATAATGGTTTCGACCTCATCTTTCTCTGTATCAGAAAGGGGTATAAATTGTTCAGCATTGTCTTCAATGGATTGTTCAAAAGCATCAAGGGCAATTTTCATTTTCTTCCTCCGTATATTTTGTGGTATTTCCGGCTGGAAAGACAGTTTTTAAAGCTATGTTTTGTCTGTTATCAATTACAAAAGGCGGCGGTACGAACGACACGCTGGTTACGATACCCGCGCGGTAAACAGGGGGTAACGTAAAAAATTGTAAAATGAGCCTATACTGCGGCGGCAATCCGTTCCCGTACCATTTCGCCGATAATTTCTTCGAGTAAAAAAAGGTGACAGGCACTGTTTTTCTGTTTTCTGTCATCGCTTGCATTTATCCAAAATCAATATTGTTCAATAATATCGTTAATTTCGCTCAAGATTTGGGCAGTTGATTGGTTAACTTGCTTCTTAATATGGGCTTTAACTTGTTTTTGGAGTTGTTTCTTTGAGGAATGAGGCATTCTTACGTTTACTTGTTCAATTTCATTTAAAGTACTATTTCCTGTCCTGCTTTTGAAAAAAAGATAGGGTTCAATTCTTAAAATTGTGGCTATTTTCTCTATCAAGTCCATAGAGGGAAACTTCCGCCCAACCTCAATCTCCCCAATATAACTATGTGCCGTACCGCAATAATCGGCTAGTTTCATCTGGGATAAACCTTCCTTTTTACGGAATTCCTTAAGATTTTGGATAAAGATTTGCTTCAAAGTCATTTTTTATGCTAATAGCCATTAAAATTTCCCTACAATACGCTAATAGTGGCTGGAAATACCAATTGACATTATCTAGCTGATAGTGGGTATAATTAAAGGGGAAATATATCAATGTAAGGAGTTTAGTATGAAAAACAAAAGCAAAGTACCTTTGGTACGCTTGTTCGGCATTATCGCCCTTGTAGCGGTAATGGGGTTTTCAATGACCGCTTGCGGCGGTGATGACGATGGCGGCGGCGGTGGTAGTGGCGGGAAATTTACTCTGACTGGTATTCCGGCGAAGTACAACGGAAAGTATGCACTCCTCGACGGCGTGGTTTACTCGGATAATTTGGGGCTTTTTGGCTGTCAAAGCTATACAGCACAAACTAATACTTTAAGCCCTATTTCCAACGGAAAGGTAAGTTTACCTATGTGGAAGGTGGACGAAAGTGGAAATGTCGAAAAATATTCCGGCAATGACACTGCTGATGGTGTTCATATTCCAATATTCGATAACAAAATCCTTTCATCAACGTCCCCAGACGCGATAGTCGAAATTGTGTTTGCCAATGTTACCTTTAAAAAAGGCAGCGCCACAAGGTCTTGGGATCAAGGCACTGTTTCGCCGTAACAAAAAGGTGACAGGCACTGAATTTGCGTAGTGTCGTTATGCGTAATTGCAAGCTGGATATGGGGTCACGCATTGTGCCTGACGTTGTTGAGCAAAAATAACAGGTAACAAAGCGTAAAAAATTTGTTACCTGTTGCTTTGTTAGGTGATATTTGTGGGATGCGCTATTTCCATGCTATGTTTATGTTTTTTGAATGTACCGCACAGTCTGTCAAATACAGATTTTTTATATACGGATTCGGTTTTGCGTTGGTAAAATCGTATTCCTTTCTCATTTTATTGCCCTCCATAATTATAATATAATTATCCTGTCAATAGTAGGAACTGGCCACGCTCAATGTCAGTCACCAAATTTGCCGAGGCCGCATTTCTCCATCTGCTTTATAAGAGCGGCCATGTCCCGCGGCAGGGGGGCGCACAGGGTTTGTGAAGGCAAAGAAAGTTCCGCGGCATGGAGGCCAAGCCGCGCCAGCAGGGGTTTTTCTTCCAATAAATCGCCGCGCCAGTTTTTTTTGATGGCGGATAACAGCACCGGTTTATCTTTGCCATACAATAAATCGCACACAACAGGAAAGCCCAGCGCCGCCGCATGAACCCGTATCTGGTGGGTTCTGCCGGTTTCGGGGAGAGATTCAAGAACGCTCAAATTGCCCGCGCTGCCCAAAAGTTTGAAGTGGGTCAGGGATTTTTTCCCCTGATATTTGTCAATAATGGTTTGATGCTGTTTGTTGCCATTGGGAACCAGAGGCAAATCGCAAGCCGTTTCCTGCCACGAAGGCCGCCCGTGAACAATGGCAATATATCTTTTTTTAACATCCCGCCCTTCAAAGGCAAGCGAAAGTTCGCGGTGGGTAACCTCATTCTTTGCAAAAACCACCAGCCCCGATGTTTCACGGTCAATGCGATGAACGATAAAAATTTTTGCTGCCGCCGGCAAGGCCGCCGCTTGAGCGACGAGCCTGTCCAGCCGCTCTTGAGATTCATCCCAGCGGTCGCCGCCCACCGAAATGCCGGAAGCCTTGTTAACGGCGACGATGTTTTCGTCTTCGAAAATGATAGTAAAGAGCGGTGATGTCTTCATATTGAGAATTGTACTACACTTTCCGCGAGCCAGGCTTTATAACGGGTATTCCCTTTTTACATAATTCACAGGAATCGGCTTCCCAGTTTGCGGCATTTACGGCACAGGCGGGATAAAACGGCCAGGGAATCTCAATGCCTGTTTGCCGTCTATCCACCAGACAGGCAAGGGCGGTAATTTTTGCCCCTACATTTTCAAGAGCGGCGGCACATTCGCCGTAAGATTTTCCGGTAGTGACCACATCTTCGGTAATCAGAATTGTGTGCCCCGGCTGCACTTCAAAGCCCCGGCGCAGAACCATTGTTCCCGTATCATCACGCTCGGTAAAAAAAGCGGGAAGCCCCAACTGTCTGCCCAATTCGTAGGCGACAATAATCCCCCCCAGGGCAGGGCCGACAACAACGTCAATTTTTAACTTTCCGGCCTGTATGTCCGATTTGATTTTTTCCGCCACACCGGCAAGCGCCGCCGCCGCCCTGTCCGGGTACTGCAATAATTTTGCGCATTGAAAATACCGGTCTGAATGACGGCCTGAGCTTAAAAGAAAATGACCCTCAAGCATGGCGCCTGAGTCCCTCAGTAAAGTTAATACATTTTCCATTTTATCCTTCTATGTCCACCAATGAAGCAGTAACGGAATTTTGATATAGCGAGCGCGTTGCCCCCACAAACGGATTGTTTTTAAGTTCGGTGATTTCAGTACGAAGTTCCGCCATGCGCGAAGAAAGCAAATCCTTGTTGTAGGCAAATTGGCTTATGGCGCGGGTTTTCAGATTTTCCAGCGCAACTTTCAGGGCGGGAACATCATCGGCGGGCGCAAAAGGAACGGCTGTCCGATACATACCTTCCAGCGGGTCAATAACTTTCTGTATGGAAAAAATATCGGCGACTATTTGTTCTTCCAGTTCAACCTGGGCAAGCAGTTCTTCCGCGCTTCCGGTTTTGATAATCGTTTGTTGCTTTTCCAGAACGGCCAGATAATTATGAAAACGTTCACGCTGCTGAATAAGCAATTCTCTGAACCGCCGGACAATAGCTACCCGCTGGGCAAGTTCTTCCGCGCTTATCGCCGCGGGCGCAGTATTCACCTGTGTATTTGTTTTTGCTGCCGCCATATCCCCTCCTGTATTTGGCGCTGGTTTTTGCCGCTATCCGGCAATATTAAGCCCCACCACTTCACGGTTTGCCGTTTCTGCGGCATTGGTTACTACAATTCTCTGCCATGCGCCGCGTAGTTCATCAATAAGATACCGCACACTGGAGATTCGTTGTTTATCCTGATTGATATTGGCTTCCATCAGTTCACGGTTGAACCATGTATACAGAGCAAAAAGATTTTTGGCTATGTCGCCGCCCTGCTCAAAATCCAGCGAAACCATTAACTCAGCGACAATTTCCTGGGTTTTAACCACCGCTTTGCTGATTTTTTCGATTCTGCCCGGGTCTTTTTTCCCGGAACCACTTACTTCCAGCAAATCCAGCGCCAGATCGAGCTGCCGTACCGCCTCGCCGTAGAGCATAATAATAAGCTGCCCCTGGCTTGCCGTTTTAATTCTGGTTTCCTTGTACGTCGATAACGCATTGTTATATGCCACAATAGCCTCCCCTCCGCAATTTTGGGAATTTAAAACCCCCTTTCATTGTCGGTAGGAAAAAAATTTACTTGAGAAAATTTTTACCGAAACGTTAAATATTCTCAACCGCCTTATAGCCGGATTCTATCGCCTGCACATTCATCGGGATAAAGTGATGTTTGTCCGGGGAAAAGAATTTCCGCAAGATTTCTTCAATATGACCCAGAGAAAACGCACCGGTCAGCTTTGCCATTGCCCCCAATGCCACCATATTGGCAAAACGGACATTTCCAATACCTTCCGCAATGCCGGTTGCCTCAAGTTTGACCATTTTTAGGTTAGTTCGATGAGGGTTTTCCTTAACGAGGCTGGAATTCACCACTAAAAGCCCGTTTTCCTTGAGAATTTCCTCACACAAAGGCAGGGAATCGCTGTTCATCACCAGCGCCGAGTCCGGTTTGGTGACCAAAGGGCTGGCAATTTCTTCATCGGACACGACAACGCCGGCACGGGCTATGCCGCCGCGCTTTTCCGCCCCGTAAAAGGGAAAAAATGTGACGTTTTTGCCCTCCTGCATGGCGCAATACACCCAAATTTGCCCCAGGGATACTATCCCCTGGCCGCCAAACCCGGCAAAAAAGCTCTTCTCCGTCATTTGTCTGTGCCCCCTATCAACTTTTTTCTAATTAAAACATTTACTGGGGGGCACGCCATGTCGCCGTTATCGTCCTGTTACACGAAGTATCCCTTGCCCTTATATTACCAGTATAATTAATAATATACAACGTGTAGATTAAGCTCATCTACACCGCTATGCGGTGCATAACTGGGCAGGGTTTAAGGTCGGACGTTGAAGGTTAAAAACCCCGAATTTGGGGTGAATTTGCCCGAAAGTGTGTCATTTTGACCCAGTGAGTTAAAATGACACACCCCAAAAACAGTGCCTGTCACCCATGCGCTACACTGGGGAAAAGCTTTTTTGCAGAGACATCTGGCTGGAACAACCGGCAAAGGCGCCAGAGCCGCATTTGACATTTTCAGGCATAGTTACAGTGCTTAGTTGATAACAACCGCGAAAAGCGCCCTTCCCGATGTAAGAAATATTTTCAGGTAAAACCACTGAAGTCAGACTGTAACATAAAGCAAAGGCTTCTTTCCCGATAGTTTTAACACCCTTCCCGAAGAATATCGTACTTAGCATAAAACAGTTGTAAAAAGCGAAAGCCTCAATGCAGGAAACTCCATCGGGAATAGTTACAGAACCTAAATAGATACGTTCCCGAAAGGCATGCTCACCGATAGTGATAACTGGTTTCCCTCTTATAGCTACCGGTATTTCAATATCATGTTTTTTCCCTATATACGCAAGAATTTTAATACCTTCATCTCCAACATGATATTCCCATTCATCATTTGAAAAACTTCCATAGGCATCAGGGTCGCTGCCTGGCACATATAAATTAACGCCATTTATATCAGAGCGTTCATAAGTTATTTGCTCTACAGGAACTGGTACTTCTTTTTTAAGCTTCTCGACATAATCTGACGTACATTTATATCCGCATAATATTCTTGTAACTTTTCCTATCCGCCACATATCGCTTTTATTGGTTATTTTAACCAGCCGCCATTCATCTTCGCATTTCCAATGATCCAACTTATAAAAGATCAGTTTTCGTATATCGTCCCATGTAATATCATCTTTCTCAAGATCATACGGATATACAAAATCTTTAATAACAGGAAGAGACTTAGCATAAATTACTTTTTCACATATAATTTTTTCTTCATCTTCATTTAGAATATCAGTATCAATGGCAATTTCAATACAAATACCGGTATGATTTTTTGCGTAATTTGCCCACATGACGAAATTATTCGGATTACTTGTCATGGAGCATATCTTAAACAAATCTAATGGATCAATGCCGTCATCGTTTCTTTTGGAGGCTGAAAGCTCCTCTGATGTTCTGGAAACCGTATGATTTATCAATGGTATATTTTCCGCCGGATCATTCAATTCCTCTCTGTTTGAAAAGTACAGCTTCCCCTCAATGTAATTTTTACGTTTAGAGTCTTTATGTTCGGTACTAAAATACCCGTCCGAAGGCATATACTTGTAGAGAATAAGCTGTTTTTTTTGTTTGCCTTTCGCATGCTTTACGTTGTTCCCCTGCTTTAGCATTTGGACAAATTGCTTAATCCATTCTACATAGATTCCTGCAATGATAAAAGGACTGAATATTATGAGTAAAACAATAAGGAGTCCAAAAATTGGCATCATTAATAGCGTTAAAATATTTGCCCATACTTTCCGGCTAGATCTCCTCATATGAGGATATTTACCCATATTACCGGCATATACATTCGACTTGCCAGTAATCCCTTCCAATAAATTTAAAAACACCCTTCTAATCATTGAAGCGAGATAAATAATAATTGGTATGCTAATCAAACCAGCAACAATAATGATTTCAGAGACATATTTGTCAAAATTATTCCATTTGACACAAAAGATGATAAAAGGAACTAAAAGAGCAATATAAATATTCTTGTAGAAGCTCCAAACGTAATGTTTCATTTTTCCGGCAAAAACCTTTATCTCACGCTTATTTTCACTTATCTTTTTTGCAATTAGTGCAGTCAGCGTTAAAATATTTTTACCAATAAACCAGATTATCCAAAAAATATATGGTAATACAAATATACAAAAAAGAATGATATTTTTAATTTTGAATTTACCTATAAAATCAATAAATTCTTTCATTGGTATTAAAACGCCCCTCTTTCAGTTTCAAGTTCATATATTTCATTAATTATTATTATATCATATAGTCAGGAGTAGGCGCTACCCCACGAATTGCCTCAAATAAGATTTAACCCAAATATGCTTTTCCGAAAGAGGGTTCGGAAAAATAAATGGAGCTATCTATGCAGAAAAAAAGGCGCTTACAAGGGAAATAAATAAGCGGTATCAAAAAGTGGTAATGATAAATGTTTCCAAGTATCTGTTCTTTTGCATGGTTTACTCCTTGTTTTCTACGGTCTTCTGGTCTTTTGTTGTTAACAAACGTTATTTCGATTCGTGCCAGACGCTCGGCGCGGCCTTTTTGGGGGTGGTTTTTTTGGTTCTTATGATTATTGCTCCTCTCTTTGATTTTCACTTTCTAGGAAAGTGTTGTTTTTTGAGTGCCAGTCATAATGAGTGACTGACACTCGGCCTAATCCGTGCCTACTGCGTTCTTAGGACACCGTTGCACTGTTCTCTTGTACGCCATGGCGTATTACTAATCATCTATTCTATCCGCCGCGCTCCATGATTTGGTGGCGCTGCCGTTTGAAAAGGTAACTGAGTTAAACTCTAACCAGGCTAATACGCTATTGTAGCTACTAAGTGTTTGAGTATCGCTTATCAAAACTTCAGAGTAAGGACCGTTTATGGTATCATTGCCGGAATATCTTTGCCATTCAAATTTGCTTACATCTAACACCCTCATAGGCATACTTACGCTCCCATTTGAAATGCGAGACATTTTGGAACCCGTAATTCCAACGTCTGGGTTTTCACATCCAAAGTGAAGAACACTGGTAGAGTCAGCTAACTCGATGTATCCCCTGTATAGCGCATATTTTCCATTATACTCTGCGGGAATACCGGTCAGAGTAAATGTCCCGCCGCTACCACTGCCTCCACCGCCGCCACAGGCTGCCATTGAAAACCCGATTGCCGCTACGAGGGCGATAATCAAGAGGGGAACCTTCGCGCTTCGCGCTCGGTTGAGGTTCCCGAACAAGCGTACCAAAGGTGCTTTGCTTTTGTTTTTCATAGAAAACTCCTTAAACTGCTAAAATTCATACAAGCAATAACATGCTGTATGTATATATTTTCATGAATGACCTGCTTATTGAATGTTGTCAAGTGATTTTATATTCAATTAGCATATAATCAGCCAAAAAATAGCATTTTGAAGGGGAAAATGACTTTTCAAGAGCTTTTCATCATAAATCTTAAAGATTTGCGAAAAACAAGCAAAATATCGCAGGCAAAACTCGCTGAATTATGCGAATCTACCCAAGCATATATTGCGGAAATTGAAGTAGGCAAAAAGTTCCCTTCGCCCGATATGATTGAACGAAT
>JAITCL010000042.1 GCA_031283105.1 Treponema sp.
AAGGGTATGGCAAAGGGTATGAGAAAAGGCATAAAACAAGGCATGGCAGAAGGCCGTCAGGAAAGCACCCTGGAAATTGCCCGCAAGATGAAAGGAATGGGTGATTCTATCGAAAAGATACATAGGAAGTGAAGCAGTCCGCCCCGGTTTTCCCGAGGACAGCGTTGAGGAAGCCGAGTAATTGGATTTCATCGCCTTTTTCGCCCATGATTTTGTAAAACAAATAATCATTGAGCGGGTTGTGACGCTGCCGGAGCAATGGGTGCTCAAGCAGCTTATCTTGAGTTTTCATACATTATATAGGGTAGAAAGTGGTAAAAAGCATTAGTGGTTTGGGAAATTTTTTTATTTTTTTTGGTCACTTCGACAAGCTCAGTGACCGGATTGAAGTTGCTCCCTGAGCCTGTCGAAGGGTCGAAGTGACCACTTAAGTACGCCGCACGGCGCGGTAGAGCGCTTCGCGGCTGATTTCAGTCCATATCGGGCGGCCGTGGGGGCAGTGCGGGTCGGGCAGGGCAAGGGCTTCTTGCGCCAGGGCAAAGGCCGTCGCGTCGTCAAGGTAGTCACCGTCCCGCACCGCCCGGTGGCAGCAGAGGGTGGCAGCCCAGCGTTCGGCAATGTTTTCGCGGGCGTCGCGCAGGGCAAGAATTTCCCGCACGGTGTCGGTGTCGCTTAACTGCCAGCCTTCCGGCAGCGCGTCAATCCGCCAGCCGTCTCCGTCCTTTTCAATGACAATGGCTAATTTTGCCAGTTCGTCTTTTTTCACCGCAAGAAAATTGGCATCTTCCGCGGTTTCGGTGTTGAAAAAAATGGGTATCAACAATTCCTGTTGGGGGATGGGGGCAGCGAGAAAACGGTTATACAGAATACGTTCATGGGCGGCGTGTTGATCAATAATGAAAAGTTTGCCGCCCCATTCGATTAACAGAAAAACTTCGAAAACCCTTCCCGCAAAACGCGGCTCGCCGTAAATGGGGGATTCTTCGGCGGCATGGGAAGCGGCGGCAATGGAAGCAATGTCGTATAACATACTGCCGCCCCGGTTAGGCGCAAAAGCCGGTCTCTGATATTCAAAAGAATCATCCCCAGGAACTCCGTTCCCCAGCGCCTCCAGCGCCAGCGGCATACGGTGTTCCGTCTCCGTTTGCGTTCCGGCTTTCAGATTCAAGCGGCGGCAAAAGTCCCGCAAACCGGCGCTTATCGCGTGATGAAGAGCGCCGGGGTCTTGAAAACGAGCCTCCCGTTTAGCGGGATGAATGTTAAAATCCGCCAGAGCCGGGTCAATGTCCACATACACGGCGCCCAGAGGATGAACGCCGTTGGGAAACCATCCCTGCGTACCGTATTCCAAAGCCGTCATAAGGGAATAATCCTGTATGCGCCTGCCGTTGGCAAAAACATACAACATCCGCCGGTCGGCGCGAAACAGTTCCGGGCCGCCGATTACCACTTCCGCGGTAAAGCCATTGCCACTAACATGAATCTGGTGGAGAAAAATTTTTTCACTGTTATCCAGAAGGGCGGCGGCAAAGCGTTCTTTTTTTGAAGCGGCGGCGGGAAGAAAAATTTTTGGCCGCCCGTCCTGGGTAAAACGAAAGGTGATTTCGGGAAAAGCAAGGGCCTTTTCAATAAATATCTGGCGGCACAGCGCCGCTTCGCTGCCCTCGCGCTTGAGAAAACGTTTGCGGGCGGGAATGGTATCGTACAGATTAAAGGCGCGAACGGTGCTGCCTCTGGTTCTGTTGGCCGGTTCCATATACGGAGGGCGGCTTTCACCGGGACCGACGATAAAACGCCACGCTTCATTATTGTTAATACTACTAACAATTTCCAACTGCGCGACCGCCGCCGCCGCCGCCAGCGCTTCGCCCCTGAAACCGAGTGTTTGGGAAGTACTGAGGTCATCAAGGGAACGTATTTTGCTGGTTGCGTGGGCAAGCCAGCATAGTTGAAGATCGTCACGATTCATGCCGCTGCCGTCATCGGCAACTTCAACTTTTTTGACGCCGCCTTCCTCAATGGAAACTTCAATATCCGTAGCGCCTGAGTCAATGGCGTTGTCAAGAAATTCACGAATCAGCGCGGCAGGCCGGTCAATCACTTCCCCCGCGGCGATACGCCGGGCTTCTTCCGGCGGCAGTATCTGTATACTGCCGGAAGCAACATTCGGAACAGTAGTGACAGCGGCATTCTCCATTACAGTTAACCCTCCGTTTCAAATAATTCCAGTTCGGGCGATTCTTCTCCCGGCGCTTCGGCGCTGTTCATCAATATTTCAATACGGCTGTCAATTTTTTCCAAATCTTTTTCCAGGGTTCGTGCCAGCCGTATCCCTTCTTCAAACGCCTTCAACGCCTCATCAAGGGGAATATCGGTCTTGCGAATCTGCTCGCCGAGAACCTCCAGCCTGTCCAGCCGCTCTTCAAAATTTTTCATTGAGGCGGGTTTATTTCCGGCGGCGGCTTTACTGCCAACAGTAGTCTTGCTACCGCCTTTACTGCCTGTTTTCGCCATAACATTCCTCCGTAACTGCGGTAATTGTCCCTTTAAGCGGACGTATCTTCAAGCGGTCGCCGGGACGGGCATCGCCTGAATGTCTGACAATCATTCCGGTTCGCGTATTGGTCACCACGGAAAAACCCCGTTCCATAACCGCCAGAGGACTGCCCGCTTCAAGAACGGCAAGCGCCAATTCCAGCCGCCTGCGCCGTCCCGCGACAAAAACAGAAAGGTTGTTAATCAGCGCGTCCTTCGCGTCGTCAAGGCGTATCAGGCGGGGCTGCAATATGGCGCGAAAACGGTATTCAAGGTCTTCTACCCTGAAAGGACGCAAAAGGAGCCGCGCCTTTTCAATACGATTACGCATAACATCGGCAAAATCTTCCGCCATGCCGCGGATAATTTCCAGAATAACCGTCCGTTCCCCGCTTGCCAACTCCGCCGCCGCCGATGGAGTGGGGGCGCGCACGTCAGCGGCAAAATCGCATAACGCCCAGTCAATTTCATGTCCCACGGCGCTAACCACCGGAATCGCCGACGCGGCAACCGCCCGCACCACAATTTCTTCGGAAAAGGGCAGCAAATCCTCCAGCGACCCCCCTCCCCTTCCCACGATTAATACGTCGGCCAGCTTCCACTGATTGGCCTGTTCTATACGCCGCGCGATAATCTGCGCCGCCCCGCTCCCTTGCACCGGCGCGGGCAGAATAACCACCCGTACGCCGGCGGCCCGCCGTTCCAGCACATTGACAATATCCCGCACCGCCGCGCCGGTCGGCGAACTGACCACCCCGATGGTTGACGGAAAGCGGGGCAGCGATTTTTTCCGGCTTTCGTCAAACAGCCCCTGGGCGGCCAACCGCCGCTTGCGCTCCTCCAGCATGGCGAGTATGTCGCCGCTGCCGGCAAGCTCCATTTCTTCGCAGACAATCGAATAACTGCCCCGCGGCGCGTACACCGAAAGGCTTCCCCGCACCCGCAGCAACATTCCGTCTTTCGGCTCAAAGGTCAATGAACGCAAGCGGTTTTTGAACATCACCGCGTCTATTTTTGCCCCCGCGTCTTTCAGCGAAAAGTACAAATGCCCCGATGACGCGGGCCGGCAGTTGGACAACTCGCCTTCCACCACCACGGCGGCAAAATCTTCCTCAAGGCGGCTGCGGATAAGCTCGGTCAACTGCGACACGGTGAACTGCGGCGGGCGGTTTTCCATTAGGGACAGTATAAGAGAAAAGGGCATTACAGAGCAACAGTATTTATTTTTGACCGTACAAACCAGCCGGAGGGAGCGCTACGAAGCGCCCAATCACTGAGCTTGTCGAAGTGATTGGGATGTATGCCTAAAAAATTTACTTGGGGGGGCAATTCTAACAAGCACCGCACAAGCCATTTCCTGCGGAAACGGCTTGTGCGGCTGCCTATAAGGTTTGCTCTAAAAGCCCCCAAATTACTTTATTGGGCATACATCTTACAGTACCTACAGTCTCACCATAGGGGGCACGCCCCCTCCGGCTGGTTTACTCAATTATACGCTGTTGCCATGATAATTGACTTTCATTATTTGACGCCGTATAATGATAAATAGGGGGGGATGTGGAAACCGCTGTTTTTGAAAAATACCTTGAAACCGCCGAACGCACCGATCCGATAAAATGTACCGGCAGGATAACCAAAGTTCAGGGACTCCTCATCGAAAGCAGGGGGCCCCAGGCCATCATTGGCGAAATGTGTACCATTGAGGTTCCCAAAGGACAGGGAACGATTTCCGCCGAGGTTGTCGGATTAAGAGACGAAATTGTGCAGCTTATGGCTTTTGAGGAAACCGGCGGGCTTGAAGTCGGCAACCGTGTCATTGCGCGGGGCAGCCGCCTTGAAGTGCCGGTCTCGACCAAACTTTTGGGACGGGTGCTGGGCGCTTTGGGGAATCCGGTTGACGGCAAAGGCGAAATAGAATCCCCTGTTATGTATCCCGCACTGGCAAATCCCCCTGACCCCCTCAAACGGCGGCGCGTGAATGAACATATTACTACCGGGGTGCGGGCCATTGACGGCCTTTTGGCCGTGGGCCGTGGACAGCGGCTGGGCATTTTTGCCGGTTCCGGCGTGGGCAAATCCACCCTGCTGGGAATGATTGCGCGTAACACCAATGCCGATGTTAACGTGGTCGCCCTTATCGGCGAGCGGGGACGCGAGGTCAATGATTTTATTGATAACGATCTGGGGCCGGAAGGGCTTGCCCACAGTGTGTTAATCGTAACTCCTTCCAATTCGCCGCCCCTGGCACGTTTGCGGGGGGCCTATGTAGCAACCGCCGTCGCTGAATTTTTCCGCGACCAGGGGCTGGACGTTATGCTGTTATTCGATTCGGTAACCCGTTTTGCCCGCGCCATGCGGGAGATCGGTCTTGCGTCGGGCGAGCCGCCCGCAACCAGGGGCTATACCCCCAGTATGTTTGATTCCATGCCCAAATTGCTGGAACGTTCCGGCACTTCCGACGTGGGGAGTATCACCGGCTTTTACACGATTCTGGTTGACGGCGATGACATGGACGAACCGGTGGCGGACACCGTGCGGGGAATCCTTGACGGCCACATTGTGCTTTCCCGCCGCCTCGCCCAGGCTTACCACTACCCCGCCATTGACGTGCTGCAAAGCATTTCCCGCCTTGCCCCCGCGGTGTCGGGGCCATCGCATAACAAGGCCGCCGCTTCCCTGCGCCGCAGCATGGCGGCTTATGCCGAAGTGGAAGACCTTATCAATGTGGGGGCGTATCACGCCGGTTCGAATCCCGCCATTGATGACGCTATCGCCAAACATCAGCCCATCGAAGAATTTTTGATTCAGGCGGTTGATGAGGCTTCGCCGCTGGAAGCGACATTGTCCATAATGGAAGAAATTTCCGGCATTCCCATACCGCTTGAAGAAACGGGGGCGCAGCCTTCTGCGGTTTCCGGCGGGGAAAGGAAGCCCAAAACAGCCGCTAAAACTCCACCTTCCGCAGCCGATGCCGGTTATATTCAGGCCCAAAACAGCGTCGCCTCGCTTTTTGCCGGGCGCGGCCTGCCGGATGCCGATGCACTAAATCCCGCCGAAGGTGATTCCAATCAGTGAAGCGGTTCAGGTTTAATCTTGAGAAGGTGCTGGAACTCAGACAGTACCGTGAAGAGGAAGCGAAAAACGAACTGGGACGGGCCATCAGCATCCTGACCGCGATTGAAAATAACATTAAACAAAATGCCCTTATCCGCACTCAGGCGGTTCAGCAGCGTTTTACGGGATTGACAGACGCTGACTCAGGCGGTGACATTACCGCCAACGTAATCGACGCCGGCACGGCCGCCGCTTCCATGCTGGCCTGGGACACGTACATCCTCCGCCTGGAACAGGAGGCGGAACGCCTGATGGAAGATGCCGCCCGCGCTGAAATGGTTGTTGAAGAAAAGCGTAACCAGTATCTTGAAGCATCCCGCGAACTTAAAGTCATGGAGAAACTGAAAGAAAAACGGGAAGTCGAATACCGCAAGGAATTTTTT
Organism: Treponema sp.; assembly: GCA_031283105.1. GTDB lineage: Bacteria > Spirochaetota > Spirochaetia > Treponematales > Breznakiellaceae > WQXQ01. The sequence goes on from JAITCL010000042.1 coordinate 6,033, forward strand.
GCCGCCGAAACCCGCGAGTTAGATGATATGTGGCGGGCGAAATAGGGAATAGTACTTTATAACTTTATTCCCAAAGATTCTCACAAAGACACGAAGGAAGAGAAGGCACAAAGAGGAAGGGAAGTGGTTTTTGTTCGAGAACATTGCGTGATAGCTCTATGCTTCGCTTTCTAACCTCGCTCATTGCTCATTATTCATTGCTCATTGTTTCTTCCTCCGTGTACTCCGTGGTAAAAATTCTTTTTGGACAGCTCCTGGACATCGGGGTATTGCCATTGAGCACAATATGTGCTATAATTATGATAAAACCCTCAGGAGGATTCTGATGCCGGCAATACCCAATATTCGTCCTGTTTCCGATCTCAGAAATAAATTCACTGATATTTCACGATCCGTACATGAATCCGACGCCCCGGTTTTTTTAACCAAAAACGGCCGGGGGGATATGGTTGTGATGAGTCTGGAAGCATACGAACAGAATCTTTTTGAATCTGAAATTTATCTTAAACTAAAAGAAGCGGAATATCAGGCCGCATCGGTAAAAAAACGGTATACCCATGACGAAGTAATGACTGAGCTGCGAAATATCATATCAGAAAAAAAATCCCGGCGGAAAGGTCTGTCTTGATGTATAAAACCCATTATCTTCCCCTGGCGCTGAATGATTTGAAAGATATTGTACGATACATCGCCCACACGCTGGAATCTCCCCAGGCAGCGGAAAATTTTATTTCAAAAATTGACAAAGAAGTTGTCAAAATAGCGGAAAATCCGTTCCGTTGCCGTTTATATACTTCATCTGAAAAACTGAAATATGATTACAGGGTTTTACACATTAACAATTATTCCCTTTTTTATGCAGTAGAAAATGAAAAAATTGAAATTCACCGAGTAATCTATTCGCGGAGAGATACTGTGAGAATACTAAAGGCGCAGGAAATTAACTAACGAAGAGAGGAACCGCGAATCTCTGGTTCGACACCCTACGGGCCCGATTGAGAGCGTACAATTTCGACAAACGGAACTACGCGATTCCAGTACCGGTCACCAAACGCGACCCACTTTATTTATTTATAACTCTTTATTGCTTAACCTTAAACAAAGGAACAACCTTATCTTTTTTTTCCCCCTCCTTAACCCGTAAATCAATTTGGTCAAGTATGAGGCTTTTTCCATATTCGGTTCCTTGTGTATAACCAGATTTATATCCTTCATCACGTCCTGTTTTGCGTCCTTCAGTATAACCATAATCATACCCGTCTTTTTTTGCTTTTGTGACTTCTGCGGTTAGTGTAGACTTTGGAACGCTGTTAGTATCTATTACATATTCTGTCTCGGTTCGATAGACAATTTTTTCTCCAGAACGTCCGAATAAATAACCAATAATAAATACAACAATTGCACCAATTATAATCTTTTTCATATTCCAATCCTAATAAAAATCAACAATATTTACATAAAACACCTGGCCCTTTTCCGCATCAATTACCTGTATACTTAATGCACCGGCATTTGTTATTTCAGGCTTTACAAAATAAGACAAACCCAGATTTTGGCAATACGAAATGGCTGTTTTTTCATCAAAACGTGCGGATAATTGTAACTCCTGTTCTCTCTGAATATCTTTCAAATATCTCCTTGTTACAACAACAAATTTTTTTGAATCAACTAAAAGTTTTTCGATCTGCCTCTGTACCCAATCTGAAATATTCGATACTGTCCCTTCCTCAAAACGTAAATCAAAACACCAATCTATACCTATTCTTGAACCATCAGGCGCCGATTCAATAATATTTTTAAATTCAGTTTGAAGTAATGGTCCCATTAAGTCTCTTTCTTTTGAATATTTTGGGTGAGAAGAAACGCATGAAAATAAAAACAGACAAAAAACAATTGCTCCCATGAAAAATATTTTATTTTTCAATTTTCCATTATTGACTTTATTTTTCTTACCCATAACACTTTCCCCTTTTACATGGAGATTTTTATAAAGAGTACTTAATTTTCGGTAATAAATACTGATTTCCAGCAATCCAATGAAATTTATAACCAAATAATAACATGTGTAAGCATATACTAATATCCATTTGAATATTTGTCAAGTAAATGACTTAAATCTTAGTGCATGGAAGAAGCCGATTTAAGGCGAATTTTAAGCTCTAATATAAAGCATTACCGGAACCTGAGGAGTTGGTCACAGGTAGTTCTTGCAGAAAAAATTGGCATTTCTACCAATTTTTTAGCTGATATTGAGACAGGAAAGAGCTGGGTATCTTCATTAACACTGGTAAAACTGGCAAATTGCTTTGAAATTGAGGTTTATGAGTTGTTTAAGCCTGAAAATACACCAAATGATGAAGTAAAAGAAGCAGTTAAGAGCGTTGTAAATGATATTTCTGTTACATTCGGGCATTTTTTGAACAAAATTTCCAAGAAGTACCTGACTTAATACCTAAAATTGCACCGTCTTAAAGCCCCATGCCCCTCCCTCCGTGTCCCCCATTCCCTACTCTCTAATACTTAAACTCACTGTCGCCAATAAATTCCCGCAGTATGCTGGTGCCCGGCACATATTGGGGCGGTATGGGGGCGAAATTTTCCAGAAAGGACAGCAGGCGGGACGCTTCGGCGTATTCGCGCTGGCCGGGCTTTACCGCCCGTAAAAGGGGGTCGGCGTAATATTTCAGCACCGAAAGTTCGTAGTCAAGGGCGGAGTTAAAGGCCGCGTCGGCGGAGTTCTGAAAAGGAAAGATATGCTTGCGTTCCCCCGCCTGTACGGTGGGCCACATTTTGATTGTGCCGGCGGCGTCCTTCGCGCGGAATTGGTAGTCGCGCACCATGCGCCGCAGCAGCCGGTTGTCGCTGGTGGGGATGCGGTTGTGGTCGTCCAGATTAAGCTGGGTCAGGGCGGAAACGTATAATTTGAACCGCGTGTTACGCGCAATGTCCGGGGTCAGGGCTTCGTTCAGGGCATGAATGCCTTCAACAATCAGCACCGTACGGTCATCAAGATGAATCGCTTTTCCCCCGCCTTCCCTGCGGCTGGCGGTTTTGAAATCATAAACGGGCAGCCTGATTTCTTCGCCGCGGTACAGGGCCTGTAAATGCTTGTTTAAAAGGGGAACGTCCAAAGCCTCAAGACATTCATAGTTGGGATCGCCTTTTTCATCTTTGGGAGTACGTTCTTTCCCCAAAAAATAATCGTCCAGGCTGACGGCAACGGGCTTAATCCCCAGCACCATAAGCTCAATAGAAAGCCGTTTCGCGCTGGTGGTTTTGCCGGAGCTGGAAGGGCCGGCCAGCATCACCGTTTTAATGCTGTCCCGCTGTCCGTATATGCGCTCCGCTATCTCCGCCATTTTCCGGCTCTGGTGCGCCTCGGCGATTCTGATGTAGTCGCTGATAGTCCGGCTTGCCACCAAAGCGTTCAGATCGCCCACCACCCGCACCCCTACCATGCGTCCCCATTTTTTATACTCGTTATACACGTCAAAAATTTTCGGCTCATCTTCAAAGGGGCCAAGCTCCATTCCCTTGCCGATGGCGGGAAACCTCAGCAGAAAGCCTTCCTGATAGGGCATAAGTTCAAAAGAAGAAAGCAAGCCGGTACGCGGTACCAGCGGCTCAACGTAAATGTCAAGAAAATTTTTACATTCATGCACCTTGATCCGCGACGTGCTGCGCTGTTCCATGAGCAGTACCGTATCCCTCTGCCGGTTTTTGGTAAACACCTCAAGGGCTTCTTCATAGGCGAGGTACTTAAAGGTGATGGGGAGGTCTTCCCGCGCCAGGGCTTCCATTTCTTTTTGTAACGCGGCGATTTCCTGTTCTTTAAGCGGTTCCCCCGCGTTAATCGTATAATAGTAACTGTTGCCCAGCGAATGGCCGACATAGAGGCTGTTGCCGGGAAAGAGTTTGCGGGCGGCAACGGCAAGCAGAAAGGCAAGCGAGCGGCGGTAAATCATTGCCCCTTCCGGCGATTGCAGCGGCACCGGTTCCAGCACAGAGTTAACCGCCAGTCTGGTTTTAAGGGGGCGAATTTCATTATTCACCTTCAACGCAACCGCTTCTTCACCAATACCCAAACGTCCAAGCAGGGTATCGGCTGTCGTCCCGTAGGGGCAGTTTATCGTTTCATGTTCACAATGCACCTGAATGTCGTTCATGGTTTCCCTCCCTCTTATTGAATTATTTTGTCAATAATAATGTTAACTTCTTCAATTAAAATTCCCGTGTAACGTTCAATGTTGTCAATGATATAGGTCTGCAATTCATGAATGTTCCCGCCCAACTGGATGCCGTAAGGCACGTCAATGGTGATCACGAGACGATACCCCATTTCCTTGTCGCGCACAAGGATTTTTTTTATCCGTATATTCTGGTTGTATTCATCGACGCAGTGAATAACCATTTGACTCAGGGCAGCCTCTGAAATAATAACCTTGCCCCGCCGGGAATATTCCGGCCTGACCACAGATTTTTCCAGTACCTTGGGCGTGGGGCCGATACCCGCCATAGAACCGCGCCGCATAAAAATCTGTATCGCGTCATGAAAAATATGGGGATAACTTCGTTTTACCTCGATGGATGGCACCGGTATAACGTGCTTGCCCTCGATGCGGCGGGTTCTTATCGCCTTGTCTATATCATCCTGACTGACAATGTCCTCAATTTTTATGAGTTTTGACGGCGGCGGCAATTGCAGCCGCGCGGCGATTTTTTTGACCATTTTTTCCGACGTGCCCAGCACCAGAATTTTTTTTATCTTTTCGCTCTGAAACTTGCGGGCAATTTCATCACGGTGGGCCTTATCATCAAACAGGGCTACTTTTACCGCCGCCAGAAATGTTTTTTCTTTTTTTGCCGAATGGCCCGCCAGTATCCGGTTTTCTCTGATTAACAGCCCGTCGTCAATAATGTATTCAATGCCGTATTTTTGCGCCACCAGCTTGGCCCGAAAACTTTTGCCCGTGCCGCTTTCCCCGATGAGCGCGAAAACTTTTATCCGCTTAAGGGCGAACAGAAAATCGAACAACATTATTTATATTATATGCTGGAGTAAAAAAAAGATATATAGGCGGCAGGGCGGCAGCGTTTACTCTTGTATAAATCAGTCGGAGGGGGCGCTGCGGGCGAGCGGAAACGCTTGTAGAACCCGCCTACGGAGCCTCCCAGCACCTCCATTAACCATGCGAATCCGTTATACTATGTAATAATTGTGGTATGTAGGTGCTGGGCTTTTATTGTCCTCACTTGTTACTATTACCCGCTGGTCTCCTCCGGCGGGGAATTCCAAATGTTTCCGCTACCCGCCCACCCCCTCCGGCTGTCCTCTACCATTTAGGGTAACAGCATTTACTGTGATAATAGGTACTATATCAGCATAAGCCGCCCGAGAGAGGCAGGCGGGGCGGCAAAAAAATTTCCGGGAATTCTCTGCCGGAAGAGACCAGGGAGTAAAAGCAAAAACCAGGTGTACAGTAATGCCCAGCACTTAAATACGACATGATTTCATAAGTATTACGATGTGCTAGTAATTTAAGTGCTGGGGGCTCTGTAGGCAGATTCTCCCGGTTTTTTGCCGCCCCGCGCTGCCTTCTCGAGCGGATTGTTATTTTATGTGGTAACTTAATAAAAACTAAACGCTGCCACCCTTGCGTTACACGGACTCATCAGTATGGGTGCGAAACGGCATGGCGGGCAGGCCGTTACGGGCATAAAGGGGCGTGGGGCCGAATTTGGTCCAGGCATAGCGGGCGCGGCAGGGATGGGCGATTTTATCCGAAGAGATAATAACGTTATTGCCGTCAATGCGGGCTTGCGCGGCATAATAGGGGCCTTTTGCGCCGGCAATTTCAAATCCGTTGGCTTCGCCGCGGAATTCAAGACCGCTTTCCGCATGATCAAAATGCAGGCGCAGACTGCCGCCGTCTTCAGTCATTTCAGCCCATGAAAATACCGGGCCGTCGGCTTCAATTTCAGTTTGACCGTAAACTTTGCGCAGGGCCTGTAATGCCAGACGGAAACCGACCGTCTGTTTGTCCAGCGGGTGAATATTGTCATACTCGCCGCAGTCGATGATAACCGCCAGGCCGCTGTGGGCAATGTCGAGTGACGCGAGATACTGGCTTTCCCGCATAAGGCACCAGTGCCGGGGCGGATTCCCCGATTCCATTTCTTCGCGGGAAGCGTACATCGGCAGTTGTACAAACAAAAAGGGAAGGCTGTCATCGGCCCAATCGCCGCGCCACTGCCGGACAAGGTAGTACATCATCTCGCGGTAATCGCCGGCGCGTAGGTCGTCTTCCTCGCCCTGGTAATACAGAAAACCTTTCAGCGTAAAAGGCGCAACGCGGCGTATCCGCGCGGTATGCAAATTGGTTGGGCGGTAGGGGCTGGTATTCCCCGCGGGTTGGGGCCAGGGGCATTGGCCGCATTCCCTGTTCAGCGTTTCCCAGCTTACGTCAGGTTCTTCTTTCTGCCGTGCGCGTATACGGGCATCCCATTCCCGCCATTGGGAAAAATAAACTTCCATTTCGGCATTGTATTGGGCGTCGGTTTTATTGCCGACTTTCGCGGCGTAATCATCAATAAAACGCCGCCCGGCGCTGCTAAGCTCAAGCTGTTCCCTGCTCATCCACGTACTGATTGAAGCGCCGCCCCAGGAACAGTTGATAATGCCGATGGGAACGTTCAGATCGGCGTTAATTTTACAGGCAAAGAAATAAGCCGCCGCGCTCAACATGGCGGCGGTTTCCGGGGCGCAGATTTGCCATTGCGTCTGCCGCTCTTCGCGGAAATAATCATCGTCTACAACGGCGCGTTTAACCACCTGATAAAAACGTATGTTGGAATTTGCGCAGGCGGCAAGTTCGGCGGGGCCGTTTGCGCAATTTATCAGTTCCATTTCCATGTTGCTCTGACCGCCGGCAAACCATACGTCGCCGGTTATTACATTGCGAAAACGTATCTCGTCCCTTTCATCACTGATGACTAACTCGCCGCTTAAACCGGCGGCCAGCGGCGGCAGCATCAGGCTCCATTCGCCGCGATACACAACGGTTGACGCGCAGACGCTGTGTTCCCCGCATTCCCAACGGACGCGAACCGTGCCGCCTTCATCCCCTGTCCATCCCCAGATTCTGACCGGTTTTCCGCGCTGCAACACCATGTTATCGCTGAAAATCGGGTCTGTCTGCAATATCAGCCGTACCATGCTACATCCGGTTCTTTTTTATCCAGTCAACGATTTCATCAACCTTGCCGAAGACCAGGCCGGTTACCGTGTCGGCGCAGCCGTAGTAAATGGCGATTTTATTCGTATCCTGGTCAATCAGCGCCGCGCAGGGAAAGGTGACATTGGGTACGTCGCCGGCAAGCTCATAAATTTCTTTGGGACAAATAATATACGGGTTTGCGCGGGCGATTACTTTCCAGGGCTGGTCAATGTCAAGCAGCGCCGCGCTAAAGGAGTATACAAAACCGTTGCAGCTTGTTAATACTCCGTGATAGAACAGCAGCCAGCCTTCGCTTGTTTCGATTGGACAGGGGCCAGCGCCAACTTTGGTGCTTTGCCAGCCGCCGGATGGAGCCATAACGTGGCGGTGCTTTCCCCAGTATATAAGGTCGGGGCTTTCCGAATAAAAAATGTCGCCAAACGGCGTATGCCCCGAATCGCTGGGGCGGCTGAACATGGCGTAATTTTTTCCGATTTTACGCGGAAAGAGCGCTCCGTTGCGGTTATAGGGCATTAAAGCGTTTTCCATTTGATGGAATTTTTCAAAATCATAGGTATAGCCAATGCCCAGGTTAGGGCCATGATAACCGTTACACCAGATTATGTAATACCGGTCTTCGATAAAAATGACACGGGGATCGTACTTGTAATCGGAATCGGGCAATGCGGGATCGGTTTTGATAAATTGAATCGGCTTGTCCCCGATTTCCCAGTTGATGCCGTCCCTGCTCCTGCCCGCGTGAATGTCCATGTGACGCGCGGTATCATCGCAGCGGAACACGCCGGCAAAGGCCCCCTTGAACGGGACAACCGCGCTGTTAAAAATACTGTTTGAATGGGTGGTTAAATTCCGGGGTATAATCGGGTTGCCCGAATACCGCCACATCAGTTCCCTTTCAGGATTGCTTGACGCCGGCCTGTCTTCCCAGGGAATATTCGGCAGGCTGTTTCCGTTCACGATAAGGCTATTCATATTTTTTCCTCACAAAGAATTTTACACACAAAGAATTTTACCACGGAGTACACGGAGAAGAAAGACAAAATCTTAATTCATCTCCGTGCAATTCCGTGGTTAATTTCTTTATCAGCACATTACCTGTTGGCTTCGTTTATTTTGGCATTCCAATCCTGGGAAACCGATTCTATAAGCTGGGCGGGTTCCCCTTCGTGGTACCACATATTCCAGGCAATGTCGCCGCGTTCCAGACCGTTGATATAGGCAAAGTATTTTATCATGGCGATTTTGGGGTCGCGGACAAGCACCAGGGTTTCATCAACGGCGCGGGGATCACGGAAAAAGTTGTATTGTCCCGATTTCCAGTCGTCATCAACCGGAGTATACCACAGCGCCACCGCGTATAAAATTTTATCAATATCCGCCTGTTTGTATGTGGCGGGAATGACCATCAGGTTGTCACGGCTATACACGCGATAGGTAGAGGATTTAGGCCCTTTGGGAAACAGCACCATGCCCCAGTCATCTTTCATTTTATCCAGTTGAACAGAATCACTGTTGGCGATATACGATTCATCAATCCGCATCGCCACTTTTCCGTCAATGAATTCGGATTTGAACCAATCCCAGTTGCTGTTCTCCGGCCTGGGTTTCAAAACGCCCTCGGTATTCAGCCTGATGGCATACTGCAGCGCTTCCAGAAATTCCGGCCTGTTAGTAGCATTAACAAATTTTCCGGTCTTGGGGTCTTTGTCTACATAGGTGGCGCCGTTGCTGGAAATTATCGCGTCCAGTATTTCCGTAGAAAGGTCTCTGGTCATAGCGTAGGTATCCATAATGCCGTCGTTGTTTGTATCCCGCGTCAGCTTTTTACAAACATCAAGGAAGGCGGCCCATGTCCATGTTCCGGCTTTCTGCATATCGTAGGGAAGGTTGGGATCAAGGCCCGCTTCCCTGAACAGCCGCTTGTTAAAAAACAATGCCTGAAAATTGTTCAGATTAACGTCTACCGAAAAGGCGTAGGCTTTACCGTCAAACGTAAAGGAATCAATCGTGGGCTGATTAAATTCTACCGGCTTATACCCCTTGCCAATAGGCTGCGGATTTTTGATATTAACGACCTTGCTGGTGTTTAACGGGGCAAGCAGGCCGCGCGCCCTCATCGCCATAGCCCAGTTCGGCTGCAAAATAAAAACATGAGCGTCAGGCTTTCCGGACATGGTGGATATAACCGCTTTCTGCTGCATTCCGTTCCAGTCGGTAATTTGTTTTTCCCTGATGACGACGCCGTTCTCCGCCAGCAGTTTTGCGCGCTGGGCAAGTATTTTTTCCTGTAATTCATTCTTCGGTTTATAACCTTTGACGTCATAATCCACCCACCAGTTGCCAATAATAATTTCCATGCCCTTTACATTCGCCTTGCTTTGACCCCATACGGGGAACGCCGTAATGAGCGCCAGCACGACCAGCGCCATAATCATTGTCCTTTTCAGCATTATATGCCTCCTGAAAAATAATTTATCTCAAGCGGTCTGCCGCAGGGCGGCATCCGCATTGAAACCTACATCTTAATACCCGTCTGGCTCAACGACTCAACAAAGGCCTTTTGCGCCACCAGATACAGTATAATCAACGGGGCAAGGCAGACCAGCATACCGGTAGCGATTATCGCCTGGGTATACCCCATCGGCGCCGCCGTATAAGTAGCGCCCGCGCTGCTGTTCATCGACGCCCACCATGCGCCCAGCTTGTCGGCAATCCCGCTTAAACCCACTGATAACATTTTATAGTTACTTAAAAATAATGTCGAGTAGAAAGAATCCGTCCACTGCCATACAAAGGAAAACAACAAACAGGAAGTGAGCATGGGCGTCGCGTCGGGAAGCATTATCCTGATAAAGGTTTTGAACCTGCCGCAGCCGTCCACCCATGCCGCTTCCTCAAGCTCTTTGGGCATACCCCGGAAATACTGCCTGAGCATAAAAATATACAACCCGCTTTTCAGGCCCATGCCCGTAGCGGAAAGCAGCCAATAACAGGCGGCGCTGTCCAGCAGATTAAGCGGCTCGCCCGTTATCAGCCGCAGCAGGCCGGCTATGTCAAAAAAACGAAAGTTAAGGTAAAGCGAAGCCATAATGGTCTGGGGCGGCACGACAATAATCAGCATAACGCACATAAACCAGAAATTTTTCAGCGGAAATTTATAACGGGCAAAACCGTAGCCCGCCAGAGTGCAGGCGGAAACCTGTAAAAGCGAGCTGACCAGTATAATAATCATGGTTTGCAGCAGCGCAGGCCAAAAGTCAAGCAGTTCGCCCGCCAGCCTGTAATTCCCCAGCGTAAAATGACGGGGGATGCTTACCACCGTACTGTCGTACAAATCCTGCTGTTCCATAAAGCTGACGCTGAGTTTGTCCAATAGCGGCTGCACGATAAGAAAACACAGGCCAAAGAGCAGCACCGCGCGGCAGATTTTATACGTTATGTCAAAAACAGTTTTTTGAAGATGGTATGAGCGGGATATACTGCCCCAATCCCCGGTTTTTTCATGGTTATTCATAGTAGTACACCTTTCTGGAAATCAACGCCATCGCAATGCCAATGATCGCAATAACGGCAAGAAAATATACCCAGGCCATAGCGGTAGAAAAACCATATTCCATGCGCTGCATCATGGTTACCCTTATTTTTTCCATGACGCGGTTATCGGTTCTGATAAAATAATCCACCACGCTGTAGACAACATTAACCAGTATCAGGGGGCTGACCATGGGGAACGTAATTTTCCAGAAACACTCCCAACCGGTCGCCCCCTCAATTTTGGCCGCCTCAAACATACTGGGCGGAATCGTTTGCAGGGCGGAAAGGAAAATAATTATTTGAATGCCGGAAGCCATCGCTATATCGTAAATTTGATTTATGATACGGAAGATATACGCCATAAAGTCGCTTGCCGCTCCTTCAGAAACAAGAATATCCTCAAGCACGCCGGTAATCGATGACTTCATCAAATTGCCCCTTTTAATTATTTCCGCCATGCTGCTCAAAAGGGTATTGTTGGTTTCAAGCCCGATCATAATGCCGGAAGAAAGAATTACCGGCAGAAAGAAAATCGCCCGCACAATGCCCCGCGCTTTAAATTCCTGGTTGAGGAGCAGCGCGACAAACAGGCTGAAAATAATCACCGCGGGGACTATCAGCAGCATACGCCCGATTTCCTCGGCAAGCAGCCGGTTAAATTCCGCGTCAATCATCAGAACGCGTTTTAAGTTATCCCTGCCGGAAAAATCCATGGTGAATCCGTTTTTAACCAGGTCGATATTAACATCGCTGAATACCATGCGCAGAGATTCCAGAATGGGCAAAAACATAAACGCCAACAGGCCGATAAGGAAAGGCAGAATAAACAGATACCCGGTGACGGCGTTTTTGCCTTCCAGCGTCAGGGAATATTTGTCGTTCTTTTTGATAAAATACATTAGTTACCCCTCCGCAGTACCGCGTAACCGCGCGCGTTGATAACAACGCCGTCATAATCAGCGGCGCCGCTGTTATCGTTTACTATCACACGGGTTCCGTCTTCGTATTCGGTCAGCGTCAGTCCCGCCGACAGAATGACATGGCCGGTAATCGCCTGACCGTACAGGCCGGCAAAATCGGTGGAAAATTTTTGGTACAGGGCGTTGGCGTCCGGCGCCCATTTGTCGTACTCGTTGGCGTAAAACTGCCGGAATTTTGTTTCCTGCAGCACGGCAGTTTCTTCGGCCATAAAACTGAAGTACAGCCCCGCCCCGCTTTCAATGGTTTTCAGCAGGTTTTTGGTGTAATCTTCGGCAAGGTTTATCGCCGGCCCGGTATAGGGAACAAGGCCGTGCAGCGTCATCGGGTAAAACGGAACCGAAACGTCGGTAATCCCGAAACTTTGGTCGTCAATGGCCATGTCGGTAATAAAATCCGCCCAGGGCGCGGCGTAGGCGTAACCGGTATTCAACAGAACGCCGGTTCCATTGCCGCTTAATTCCGCCAGTTTTTCCTGCCGCATTTTCATTGAAGCCTCACGGCTGACCAGCCGCTTTTCATGGTAATCGCCGGAAAGTTTTGCGCCCATGCTTCTAAAGGCAAGGTTACGCACATTCAGTCCGGCGGCATTGCGGGTAAAATTGTCTATCAGGGACATCATGTAGGCGGGGCGGGCAAGGTAACTGAGTTTGCCCCAGCGGATGCGCTCGCCGAACCAGACAAAACTGTAGGGGTATTTTTCTATCCGCTTGCGGTTTACATAACGCGCCGCGTCGCGGTACAGGCTGAATCCGCCAAAGGGTTTGACATCCCTCATATAGAGGAAGTCAACTTCGGGAAAAACCGCGTAGCCGTTTTTTTCCGCGGCGGAAACCAGATTCTTAAAATCCTTTTTACTGCCCAGTTCGCCTATCAATTTAATTTTATTCGGCACCGAATGATCGACGCTGCGGTTAAACCAGCCTGAAAGTTTTATCCGCACGTTTTTCCAGCCCCACCCGGCAAAGTCGTCCACCATGTCTGCGGATTCTTTATAGGACGTCAGTTTAAGGGGCAGATCAAAAGGTATGCCGAGCCGGTGCCGCGTCTTGTTCACCGCGCCGGGAATCTCTATGGCGATGGGTACGCCGTTTTCTTTGTGCATACCCAGAGACGGATACGTGCGCGTAAGCCATGAACGGTATTCTTTCGCCATGCCCGTATAGCCGTCTGAAGCGCAGGGGGTATAGCGCAGGGTAATATTTTCGCCTGAGGGCGGACTTTTTTCGTACAGGTATACTTCCCGGTCGGAACGGCCTGAAATGTCTATTATTGCGCCGTGAACTATATTAAAGCGGGGGTACACATTGTTCCACGAACTGTTCCTGCCCGATACGTCGGCGCGCACACTGCCATAGGAAGCGCCCTCTTCAATGACGCATAACAAAGCGTTCCCGTTCTTCTGTACGCCAAATGCCGGGAAGGGGGCCTTGTTGTCATTGACTATCGCGTCGCGGGGCATCGCCTCGTCCCAGCCGTACACATTGTTGTTGTACGGTATTTGATTCTGCCTGCCGTTGTTAAAGTATATCAGCGCACCGCTGCCGTCCGGCACCAGCAGGTAACCTTCGTCGCTGAATCCTCCCGCCCCCATATACGGCAACAGGCTCAACCGGGTTATGGGATACGCGGAACGGTACGCTATTCTGTCAAAAGGCACATTGAGCAGCAGTGATTTTCCGTCAAGCGTATAACGCAGCGTTATGTTAAACGCCGGTTTGTCATCGCCGCCGGAGACCGTATACATGGAAGAATCTTCATAAAAGTCATCGTAGGTGTAACCGGCCTGCGCGAAATAATCCTGCATCATTTCTTTCATATATTCCTGGGCGTTATCGCGCAGCACATACAATTTTGTCCGGCTCAGGTCGGGATAACTCGCCAAAAGCCGGCTTTTGTCATCGTTTGAACGCAAATTGTTGATGTCGTAGAGACGGTAACTGGCTTCAACCTTGCGCCGGTCTTCTTCTTCCATTTTTTCCAAAAACGTTAACATTCTTTGTTCCGGTGCCGCCGGGGGAATAATAAAACTGCGGGCAATGTCGCCGATTGAATAACGCACTTCAAGGCTGTTGTCCGCCAGTTCATAGTCATAAACGCCGAGCGCCACGCTGTTGATGCTTGAAAACAAAGTCATGCCGACGCCGGCGACATCGGCGTATTCCAGCGAAAACTGGGAGCCCAGAAAATCTTTGGTCACCTGGTCAGCCAGCGGGTCATTTGCGGCATTTTGCGGATTGGAACGCCATTGTACGCCGCTTGCCTTGTCGGTAAGAATTATTTCCGCGGTCTGCGGCAGGAAGCGGAATTCCAGAAATTCATTTTCCAGTATACAGTCTTCCGTACTGCCGTCATATTCATAAAGAACAACAGTCCGCGCTTTTGACGCCTGTTTGCCGCAGGAGAGCATGGCCAGGAGCGTGAAAAAAACTGTAAAAATCCCGACAAATTTCTTCACCGTTACTCCTAACTCCTATAGCACCCTGAACAGTATTTCCTTATACAGCGATACAAAATACGCCGCCGCGTCGCTGATAAGGCTGAAAAAAACCACAAAAATAAATACCATCACCCCCATGCCGACAATGGTAAGCAGACTGGAAAACACGGTCTTGGTCATGCTGTAATCATGTATCATCATCATGCCGGCAATAATCAGTATGCCCGTCCATAACGTGGAAAAGCCCGCCAGCACCCAGTAAACCGCCCCTTCATCAAAGGTGATAAGACGGCTGAGGACAATCATAACGGCGTTGATGATTACCGAGGGGGCCAGGGCATAGGCGATCGCCATGTAAATATCAAGCATCCGCCCCTTGCCGTCCATCAGGGTGGTCAGGCTCCAGTTCGCCACGACCCACAGGAAAATCGGCAGAAGTATGCTCATCATGACAATGACCGCGTTAAAATACTCCATGTTAATCGTAACAAACTGGAAACTGGTCAGCGTTAGGCGCATTATTTCAACCAGCACCGCCAGGGCGACAATGACATTCGCCGCCGCCAGTGAACCGCGTTTCTCGTGGGTTAAATCCCAAAAACCGTCAAGGGGATGAGCGGCGGTATACAGTGAATATTTTAAGGTTTTTCCCAGATGCCGCCACCATGTTTTGTCCGGCAGGTATTTCATGCTTCCTTCACCTCCCTGACGATTCTCGCGGCGGTTTTGACCAGCGGCGGCGCCAATACAATAAACCCCAGAATCAGCAGCATTTTCCAGAGGTTCTCTTCCATGAATTGCTTGCGGTATAACTGAAAAGCCTTGCCGTAACCTTCGCGGAAATGTTTGAGTTTGTAGTACTTCATCGCCTTCTGGTATTCGCGCTGCCGCAGCGCCGCCCGGCCTATGCCGATATAGGCAAGGTCATAATTGCCGTTCATCTTCAGCACTTCTTCCCACACCTGCGCGGAAGATTCATAACGGCCAGCCTGGTATTCGTCCAGCGCCCTGTTTATCTTTTCCCCGTAACCGGTCATGTCAAAGCGGGTCAGGGCGGCGGCGCGGGAATCCAGCGCATACAGGGAATGTCCCATTTGGGCAAGGGCTGTTGGCTGCAAAAAACAGCCTTCCCGGTTGCCCAGTCCGCCAAAGGCGTACAGCAGATTCCCCTGAAAATCGTACACAAAAATCCGCCCCCGCACACGGTCAAAGCAGGCATAGGAATCGTTATCCATAGCCGCTACGTCAACAAACCGCGACGGGCCAACCACGCCCCCCGCGCTGCCGTACGCCAAATCGCCGACCGGGTCTTCATAGCCGTTCCGAATCAAAATATCCTGCCCCATAGCGTTCAGCCGCCGTACCGGATCCGCCTGTCCGCTCGAGTTGGTGACATAAATAAAACCGTCCCGGTCAAGGCAGAGGTTGCTGTATTCAGTGGGGATAAATAATTCCATCCGCTCTTTTTGCGCCTGGGTAGCGAGAACTTTCCAAATATAATCAATGATATTAACCTGTACCTTGTTCGCCCCCATGTAACCGGCAAATAGTCCCCGGCTGTCAAATTCCATGAGGCCCTTGTTGACATTCCGGGCCTGTACAAAGAGGCGGCCCGCAAAATCAACGGTGAGTTTCAGCGGCAAAAATTCCGCGTGTTCGTCGATGCTTTCATCATCGGGCTTCAATACGGAAGCGATATAATTCCAGTTTTTATCCAGTTTGAGTATGCGGTGGTTGTTGGTATCGGCAATGTATAAAAAGCCGTCCCTGCTTTCAAAAATATCCATAGGGTAATTAAAGGAACTTTCCGCGCCGTTAATCACCACCGAATTCACCACCGATACCAGCCGGTGTTCCCCGTTTTCCCAGGCCAGCAGAATTATCCGGCTGTTGCCCGAATCGCAAATGTATACGCGGTTATCACAAACAAACAGCCCCTGGGGATCGCGGAAACTGCCGATGCCCAAACTCGTACCCAGAATATACGCGTTCACATAATACGCGTCGGGAGAAGAAACCTGTTCAAACCAAAAATCATAATTGTAGGTGTAATTGGTGGGAGAGGCGGACAGCGGGGAAATAGAAAAGGAAAAAGAAAAAAAAGAAAAGAGAATAACCATGGTTGATGAAAGACTGTATCTATTCAGAAATGTATGTCGGAAAAACAGTAACAGGGGGCTGTGTACGGAAAATGACCCCCGAGCCACATTTATTCCATGGGGCGAGGGGGCAGGTTTCCGTACACAAACCCCCGGAATTATCTTCGTACATACATTTCTGTTATAGTTACCGTTTTTCATTCCTTAATCCCTGAGCTGGCCATTGTTTGCAGAATATTACTCTGCGCGAAAATGAACATTACCAGCGGCACAATCATGACAAAGAGCGTTACCGCCGCCCCCACTCCGGCACGGGCTATGCCGCCTGAAATAATCTGTGAAAGCGCGTAGGGCAGGGTTTTAAGCTGCTCCGAATAAATAAAATTGGAAGCGCGGGCGTTCCACAGACTCTGTACGGAAAAAATCATCACGGTCAGCCACGCGGGTTTGACCATAGGAAGGATTATCCACACAAAAATGCGCCACTCTTTCGCGCCGTCAACCTTTGCCGCTTCAAGGAGCGTGTTGGGAATGGTGTCAATAAATTGCTTGAGCAGAAAGAAACCCATCGGCATGGCGAATGCCGGCACTATAATGGAAAGGTAGGTGTCCACCCAGCCGAGTTTGGTCATCACCAAATAGTTGGGAATCGCCGTAACATAACCGGAGAACATCAGGGTGACAATGACCACGTTAAAAAACAGTTTCGCGCCGGGAAAGCGGTATTTGGATACCACAAAGGCCCCCATCGAAGCCACGATAATGAGACCGCCCGTTCCCACGGCGGTGATCAGCACGGTGTTAAAAATATAGCGGGAAAAGGTAACCCAGGATTTGCTCATAATAATAAACAGATCCTGAAAATTATTCATCGTGGGCTGGCGCACCCACAATTTGGGCGGAAACAGGAAAATTTCGTTCAGCGGTTTGAAGGCGTTATTAATCGCGTACACCAGCGGGTAGGCAAAGAACAGGCCGAAGATCGTCAGAATGAAGAAAATAAAAGCGTCCCCGCCATAGGAACGGTTCAGCCTTCTGCCGCCGGTCAGTTTTTTCTTTTTTTTCGCCATACTACCCTCACGTCCCCACGCGGCGCAGGAATTTTTGTACCAGCGTATTACAGAGAATCATGGTTAAAAACAGCAGGGTCGCAATCGCTGACGCATAACCCATTTCAAAGCGAATTGAACCATAATCAACCAGATGATTCACCACGGTATGCACCGCGTAATCGGTACTGGGGAATCCCGCCAGGGCTACGGTGACATCGGCGACGCCGAAAGACTGGGTAATCGCCATGACCGCGCCGAACATCAACATTCCCTTCATATTGGGCAGCGTAATGTACCAAAGTTCCTGCCAGCGGTTCTTTATCCCGTCCACCAGGCCCGCTTCGTAGAGAGTTACGTCAATGGTGCTCAAGCCGGCTATAAAAGCCAAAAACCCCGTCCCAAAACTCATCCATAAAATGACAATCAACACGACAGGCATCATATACTTGGGATCCGTAAGCCAGAGTACAGGCTTATCCAGAATACCCAGATTCAACAACAGCCCGTTGATGTAGCCGTAGGCGTCGCCGGAGAAAATGATCGCCCAGATCATATACACCGCGCCGGAAATTGACGGAGCGTAAAAAATAAGCGTTACTAATGCGCGGATATAACGGGGCAGTTCATTGATAAACCACGCGAACAGGAAAGAAAAAATATAGCCTATGGGACCGGTTATCGCCGCCATAATAAAGGTATTCTTCATCGCCTTGAGAAACACGTCATCGCCCAATAAAAGATTGATATAATTGCGAAGGCCGATAAATCTGGGCGGCTCAAGGATATTAAAATAGGTAAAACTGTAAAATACCGAAACCACCAGCGGAGCTATAAAGAACAGGGAAAAGACTATCGCGTATGGGGCAAGGAAAATATAGCACACGCGGCTGTTTATTATTTCCTTTATCAGATGTGAAAAGAACGCTTTCTTTTTTGCCGTATACCGCGCTAAACTCATACCACTCCCCTACTCCAAACCGAATTCCTTGCGTTTTTTCAACAGCTCGTCATTTATCGTTATGCTGTAATCCAGCATGGTTTCCCGCGTATCCTCGCCTTCGTTCAATATGCGGCGCACCGCGTTGATTAAATGGCGGCTGACATAGTAACCGCCCGGCACTTCCGGCGTTCCGACAGTCCAGGAGCGCTGTTCCCGCAGCACAGCCATTTGCTCCGAGCCCCA
>JAITCL010000066.1 GCA_031283105.1 Treponema sp.
CGCAAGCGGCTTGGTCAGCGCTTCGACACGGGAAGCGAGATTTACCGGGTCGCCTATTACCGTGTACTCCATGCGAAGATCGCTTCCAATCTGTCCGGCGGTAACAATCCCCGTATTAATCCCGCAGCCGATTCTGATGGGCGGGTTGCCAGGATCGTTAGCCGTGCGATTCTTGTTTAATGCCATCAGCGCGTGGCGCATCATAAGAGCCGCCTTGATGCAGTTAAAAGCGTCTTTCCTGGGGCTGCCCGCAGTGTAAGCCGTACCCCAATGCGCCATTACCGCGTCCCCGATGAATTTATCTACCGCGCCGCCTGTTTTTTCCACGCACTCGACCATGCTGGTAAGGTAGTTATTGAGCCAGAAGACGATTTTATCCGAAGCTTCATTCCCGAACGCTTTGGTAAAATTTTCCGACAGCGCGGTAAAGCCGCGTATATCGGAAAAAAAGATCGTGGCGTGCTTGTGCAGGCCACCCGGTTTTATTTCACCGCGCATGGCCTTTACGGCGATTTCGCGGTTGGTGAACCTGCCGAATATACGCAATGCCCCTGACATTTTCTGAAAACTTGCGCCTAACAATCCGATTTCATCACGGCCTTTAAGCCGCAGTTGCTGTTCGAACTGGCCGCCTTCGATGCTTTTTGCCGCCTGAGCCAATGTTTTAAGCGGCGTTGAAATTGTTTTTGAAAAGAACCAGATAAACATTACCGAGATGAACAAAACCGCAATGGTAAGGTAGATGTTGCGCCGCGTAGTGGCGGTGATACCCTCGAAAACTTTATCGTGTTCTATGCCGGTAATTACGATACAGCCGCCGTAGGCAAGCTTGGTAAACGCCGTATAATATTGAACGGCCGCTGAGCCTGTCGAAGCGGTCGAAGCGGCCGATCTAAAATTAAAATCGGCGTATATCAGTTCCTGCTTGCTGCGGTCGGGGGCTTCCTGTATTTTGCGGATAAAATCGAAGTCCGCCGCATTTACGCCGTCCAGTAAAAGCGCAAAATCGGAATGTATTAAAATATCGCATTTGTCATTTATCAGAAAGGACTGGTTTGTCCCTGAACCAAAACTGTCAACTAATTTTTCAGACGCGATTAAAACGCCCCCGCCTGAACCCTGCCAGGGGAAGAACAGGGCAAGAACCGGCCTTGTAAAAACGGGAGCGGCATTTAACAGTACCGTCTCCCCTCCGGCGGCGCGTAACAGGGAAGTTTCATTATCATTAAAATAAATTTCCGCACGAGACGGGTCTATATCGCGGGAAAGAAAGTAATTCCTGTTGACCAAAACGTTTCGCGTGCCTTTGAACGTATAAGTAAACGCGGCGGCGCGCGGATTTTGAGTAAAGAAAAAATCAGCCGCCGATTGTATCGCTGATTGCGCCGCCGGAAGCGCCGCCGCTTTTTGTATCAAACCGCTTTGCGCTTCCAGAATGTTTATCGTGTACATAAGCTGGCTGGAAACGGCGCGCATATTTTCCAGCGCATCTTCAGCCTCTTGCGCCGCCCTTCTGTTCGCTTCAAAGTTATTATCTTCCGCGGCGATTTTTAAATCTTCGCGCACCATCCATGATACCAGGGCGGTAATTGAACCCAGAGAAAAAATAACAAAAATCGAAATAATCGTTATCAATTTGGTTCCGATAGAGAACCGCACTTTATCCTGTGTCTGTTGGTTTTTTTCTGCTTTTTTTGAATGTTTCACGTATTACTCCAATGGGAAACTTTATGTATTGTAGCGCTCTTTATAGATTTTGGAAAGCAGTCTATAACCAGAATATCCTGTACCGGTAACGCAAAGGCGGCTAAATTGTGCTTTTGCATAATCACAACCCCGTAACAGCGCTTGTTACCAGGCCGCATCCCTTGCTATACTTTCCTCATGAATTACAAACAGGCAGGCGTTGACATAGAAGAAGGCTACAAGGCCGTTGATAAATACCGGGGACTTTCCGCGCAAACCATAAACGGCAAATCCGCCGGCGCGGTACTGAACGGCATCGGCAGTTTCGCCGGAATGTATTCGTTAAAAGAATTTTTTGCGGGCATGAAAGAACCCGTTCTGGTGTCAGGCACCGACGGCGTGGGAACCAAACTCGACATCGCCTTCAAAATGAAAAAATACGACACCGTAGGCATCGACTGCGTTGCCATGTGCGTCAACGACATACTCTGCCACGGGGCGCGGCCTTTGTTTTTCCTCGACTACCTCGCTTGCGGAAAACTCGACGCCGATGTCGCCGCGGAAATCGTCAAAGGCGTCGCCATTGGCTGTCGGGAAACGGGCAGCGTACTCCTCGGCGGCGAAACCGCAGAAATGCCCGGCTTTTACGATGCCGGCAAATATGACATCGCCGGTTTTTCCGTGGGCATCGTTGACCGCGCAAAAATCGTAGACGGCGCACAAATCCGCGCGGGCGACACCCTCATCGGCATCGCCTCATCCGGCCCCCACTCCAACGGTTTCAGCCTCATCCGCAAAACGTTAACCGACATTAACGAAGACTTCGGCGGTATGCCCATCGGCATGGCCCTGCTGGAACCAACGCGCCTGTATGTCAAACCCGTTTTAAGTTTAATGGAAAAAATCGAAATACACGGCATGGCGCATATCACCGGCGGCGGTTTTTACGAAAACATTCCCCGAATGTTTAAAAGGGGGGAAGTCTCCCCCCTGCCTCCAGCCCCGCAGAGCGGGTCTTCCGGCACCCCCCACAACGGGGGGGAAGCCCCCCCCGTAACGCCCCCCACATTTGACGCAGTAATAACAGAAGGAAGCTGGACCATTCCGCCGATCTTTGCCCGTATTGCCGCCGCCGTAAATGGAGCCGCCATACATGGCGCCGACTGCTACGGCCCGGCGGCGCAAAAAACCGGTGCGGAACTGCTTAAAACCGATAACGCGTTAAAAAAACAAATGTTTAATACTTTTAACATGGGAATTGGTTTTGTGC
Source organism: Treponema sp. (assembly GCA_031283105.1). Classification (GTDB taxonomy): domain Bacteria; phylum Spirochaetota; class Spirochaetia; order Treponematales; family Breznakiellaceae; genus WQXQ01. Next base: position 2,957 of record JAITCL010000066.1, read on the forward strand.
TGGCCATCGCCCCGGCTGATGTCCGTCAGACGATAGAACATCTGGACAGCATGAATTTCCCCGCTTATGAAATCGGCACAGTAGAAAAAGCCGCTGATGTAAATGCCGTAAAAGGAGCGCTGCGTTTTGCCGGACATTAATATTATGGCGCTGGTTTCCGGCGGCGGCACGAATCTTCAAGCCCTGCTGGACGCTGAAAAAACAGGCGGACTTGGCCCCGGTAAAATTGTCCTCGTTGTTTCTGACCGCCCCGGTATTTATGCGCTGGAGCGGGCAAAAACCGCCGGAATTCCCACTGTTACCATAGAACCGGATAAAACCATTTCCTGCGAAGAACGGCGGCATAAACTTTCCGCTCACATTCTCCAGCTTGCCGAAACTCACCGGATTAATCTGATTGTACTGGCAGGTTTTCTTTCGATTCTGAAAGGGGAAATTATTCAACAGTATTCCGGCAGAATGATCAATCTTCACCCGGCCTTACTTCCCCAATTCGGCGGCAAGGGAATGTACGGCGAAAAGGTACACCGCGCCGTGCTGGACGCGGGAGAACAAGAATCCGGTTGTACGGTACACCTGGTCGACGCGGGAACCGACACCGGCCCCATACTGTTACAGCGCCGGGTTCCGGTACTGCAAGGCGACACGCCGGATTCACTGGCGGACAGAATTCACAAAGAAGAACATATCGCCATTGTGCAAGCGGTCAAAATGATGGCGGAACGATTGTAAAGCCGGTATTTATTCGTGGCGAGGGTTTAATACCCCGTTGCTCTGCGGCGGGGTATTTTATTGTATGCAAAAGTTTCAATTCCCCGATTTTTTCAGTTATTGATAATTTTCATGACCGAAGTAAATTTTTTTGTTTTGTAAAAGTTTTCCTGGAGGTGAGGGGAATTGAACCCCTGACCTCTTGAATGCCATTCAAACGCTCTAGCCAACTGAGCTACACCCCCGGAAATGTGATCAATATATTGAATTTATGAAATTGTGTCAAGCGGCGGCGGGGGTCGTCATATATTTTCGCCTTTCATACCGTTGCGTATTGCCATAATGGAGGTGGCCAGGGCGGAAAGGGCGATAAGAATGGCGGCAATCGAGGGAAAGAAACCGGGGATTATGAGCATAAAGTTGTAGATGCCGTGAATGACAACTGCAGACAAAAAACGGAAAATCGCTTGAATGGGGCGTTCCGAAAACATGGTGATCGAGGAGCCGGCGCGAAAGCCGCATGCGCCGTGCAATGGGGCGGCGGTAAAGGTGCGAAGCAGAGCGTTGCCGGGATTTGATGCGCCATAAACGGCGCTTTCAAGAATCGCAAAGCCCAGACCGGCAATAAGCCCGGAGGCGCTTGCCATTGTATCGGCGGAAACATTGACGCTTGAACCCGGATCGCGCTGTCTGGCGGAATTGACCCGGTGAATGGCAGAAAACAGAATAACCAGTACAATCAGGCGGCTGAATTCTTCGGTAAAGGCAATGCGGACAAAAATTTCAGCGATTAAGCCCCATTTCCCCGCAGTGTACAAGATTTCGCTTTCGGCAGAAAAAACTTTCTGGAGAAAAAGAGCGGGAAAAAACGCTACAGTTCCGGCAAGCAGGGAAAAAGAAAATCGCGGCAGGGAAAATGGATAACGCGCAAGGCGAAACCATATAAATACCGCAATGGCAGGAATCGAGGAAATAAAAAGCAGGATAATCAAAACTCCAAAACCGTACATCAATAGCATACTATCATTTTTTACGGTAAAGTAGAACCATGCAATTCATTGTCCTTTTGGGCCCAAAACATTCGGGAAAAACCAGCGCCGGCAAGGAATTGGCGGCGATTCTTTCCGGTGGTTTTGTCGATTTGGATAACTACATTACCCAAAGAACCGGCAAAAGCCCCCGTGCGCTGTATATCGAAGGGCCGGACGTTTTCAAAAAAGCGGAAGCCGAAGCGTTAGCGGTCATTTTTGAACCGGCAATGGCACAATCCGCATCACCGCTGGTTATAGCTGCCGGCGGCGGCTTGGTCGATAACCCTGATGCGCTGCCCCTCCTGAAAAAAAATGCCGCGGCCATTTCCGTTTTCCTCGATGTTTCCGCGCAAACCGCCTGGGAGCGCATCAGAAAAGCCGGTGAACTCCCCCCCTTTCTTAAAACTGAAAATCCCGAAGAAACCCACCGTTCCCTCCATGAACGCCGGGCTGCGGCATACCGGCATCTTGCCTCGCTGGTAATCAAAGCGGACGATAAAAGCTCTCAGGAGATTGCCCGGGAAATTGTTGATGGACTGCATTGATAGAAACAAGGCATACTGCCCATCCCCACCATAATCCGGGGCCGCCCTGCGCTTGAATAAATCAAATATATAAAGTATAATTTACCTTAAAGTCAGGAAATAAATTTGATGGATATATTAAACGAAATTGATAAAACAATAAAACTGATAAATGATATACGGCCATTTGAAGGCGTATACCTCCGGCAAATTAACCAATTCTTTAAAATTGAAACGACCTATTCTTCCAATGCGATTGAAGGTAATACCCACACGCTGGAAGAAACAAAAGTTATTCTTGAAGACGGAATAACCATAGGGGGGCATCCTCTCAGGGAATTTTATGAAGTAGAGGGGCATGGTAAGGCATACGATTATATGTTTTCCCTGATCAAAAAAAGAGACATTACGGAACAAGATATTTTATATTGTCATTTATTATTCAGCCAAAACATTCCCGGCTTCATCAGCCCCGGTGAATACAGAAAAATTGAAGTGTTAATCAGCGGGAGCGCAAAAGTATTGCCCAAAGCGGACAATGTTCCCGTGAAAATGCGGGAATTTATTGAATGGACAAATAAAGAACGGAATAATCTTCATCCCGTTCTGTTTGCCGCCGAAGCTCACAGACAATTGGTCAATATACATCCCTTTACCGACGGAAACGGAAGAATATCCCGTCTGGTCATGAACACATTTTTGTATCAGGATACATTGTTTCCGGTTTCCATACCGGTTTTAAGAAGAACAGATTACTATAATATTCTGGAAAGAAATAACCGTGATGATTTTGGCGTTTATATAGCTGAACTTGAATTACAAACATTAAACGACATGATGCGTTTCTTGCATTTATCCAGCGCCTGATAATTTAGACGCTGAAAGACGCCGTAAAATCTGTTACGGAGCGCCACGACAAGGATGTCGTCCCCCTACATTTATACCACTGACGATCAGAAATCTTCCCATGCGGAAAGCGTAGCTGATGTAGTACCGGCAGTAAGACTATTGGACACGTTGGTATGGCTACGCATTGAATCAAGCTGACCAGTATTCAAGGTTGCTGTAAAAAGCGCAGTTGGTTTGGATTCAAGGCCATTAATATAATACATTATGGATAGGTTTTTATTAGCGCCATTTAATGCACCATTATAAACAGTTCCCGATGGGAGACCTGCCACTGTAACCCACTGATTAACTGTAGTTTTATCAAAATCACCCTTCCAATAGGCATCACCATCGGATAAGGTTAAAACTACCCAGTAATCAACATGTTTGCTTGTAGATGAATACCTTCCACTCACTTTAACAGACACCTCTGCCGTTGCAGGGGAGTCGTCTTTTGTTTCCTCATCATTTTTACACCCGGCAACCGTCATTCCGAATACCAGCGCCACTACCAACATTCCCAGCCAGAATTTCTTGTTTCTCATTGTTTTCTCCTTATTTGCATGATCCATAAGATAGCACTCTAAATATAGAGTTGTATCTACAGAGTACCATACTCTAATTTTAGAGTCAAGGGAAATGGAACCGGAAACTAAGAAAATATTGGAAAATCTTCGAAAAACCCGAATTTCAAAGAAAATTTCTCTTTTAAATCTTGCCAATATGGTAGAAATTTCTCATAGCCATTTGTACTACATTGAGAGTAAAAGAGTTATACCTTCAATTGATGTTATTATAAAGCTCGCAAAGGCGCTCGAAATAAACCTGATAAACCTTCTGGACAAAAAATAAGGCGCACTTGTTATTCCCCCTCATACTCCGTCTCCGCCGCTTCCGCCGCCAGCGATTCGGCAAGATTTGTACCTGACCGTCTGCCGCGCCCTGCCGTGAACTGTTGTTGGCGACTATTGCGGTTTTCAAGGGCAAGCCGCGCGGCGGCGCGGACGGCTTTTGCCGCGGATTGGCCTACACGGCAGCGCTCGGCAAGTTCGGCGGGGTCAACTGCGGCGATGTTCTCAATATTTTCGTAGGCTTTCATAATGGCCGCCGCCCGGTGTTTCCCGATACCGTCCACCGATTCCAATACCGGAAAAAACAAATCTTTTGAACGCAGCCGCTGGTTCAGGCCGGTGGCAAAACGGTGGGTTTCATCGCGGACAAATTGCAGCACTTTCAGGGCTTCAGAACGGCGGGATAGAATCAGCGGCTGTTGGGTATGGGGCAGCCACAATTCCTCATCGCGCTTGGCAAGGCCAACCACGCCGCAGTTCATGCCTAATTCGTCCATGACTCCCTTGGCGGCGTTTACCTGGCCGATGCCGCCGTCAATTAACACCAGGTCGGGGATTTCCGTGCCTTCGCGGATAAGCCGGGAATAACGCCGGTGTACCGCTTCACGCATGGCGGCAAAATCATCGACAATGCCGATGACACTGCGGAGTTTGAAATAACGGTAATTTTTTTTGTCGGGAATACCGTTTTTAAAAGATACCAGCGACGCGACCGGATGTTTACCGTCAAGCTGGGCAATGTCAAACCCTTCGATTCGTTCCGGTCTGCCCGGTAAATTTAACGCGCGCGCCAATTCATCAAGAGCGGGACCGGCGCCCCGTTCCTTCAACCGTTTACGAATGTCTTCTAACGCATTTTGCCGTGCCATAGCAAGAATTGCCGTATGGTGCTTTTCCTCCGGCTGTATGAATTCAGGTTCATGGCCCCATTGGGTTTTGAACCAGTTCATCAGTGAATCGTTGCCTATAACAGCGCCGTTATTTGTAACGCCGTTACTCGTAATGCTGCTATTCGCAGCGCCGCCGCTTGTTTCAGGCTGGAGGTAAATTTTGGGCGGCGGCGGACGGGTAGGGTCGTAATAGGTGGTGATAAACAGTTCCAGCGACTCCCCTTCGTCCGCGGCGGAACGGGTACGGTATAGTTCCCTGCCGGTCATTTTGCCGCCCCGCATGGAAAAAACGGTAAACGTTGCCAGCACCCCTTCGGCAGCCCAGGCAATGTAATCCCTGCCTTCGGGGTCAAAATCAACCACGGCGCTGTCCTCTCCAATAAGGTCTTCAATCGCCCGTATCGCATTCCGTATCCGGGCGGCCCACTCAAATTGCAGCGCCCTCGCCGCCTCGTGCATTCTTCCGGTAAGTTCGATAATAAGTGGCTCCGTTTCGCCGGACAACAGCCGCTGTACCCGCTCGACATGGCGGCGGTATTCCTCCGCGCCTATTTTGCCGCAGCAGGGGGCCATGCAACGCCCGATGTGGTAGTACATACAGGGGTCTCGCCGTTTCCGCAGGCTTGACCGTATGGTTTTGCACTTCCGCAGGGGAAACAGTTTATCTATAAGTTCCAGCATCGCGTCCACATTCTGCACGTTGGGAAACGGCCCGTAATACAGACTGTGGTCTTCTATAATACGGCGGGTGCGGAAAATGCGGGGAAATTCCTCGCTGGTTATGCGTATCACCGGGTAGGTTTTGCCGTCTTTCAGGTCGATATTGTACCGCGGCGAATGTTGTTTAATCAGGGTATTTTCCAGAAGCAGGGCTTCATATTCGCTGGCGACAATAATCGTTTCGATACTTGTGGCGCGGCGAACCAAAATGGCGGTTTTGGCGTCTTTTTCGCCGGAAAAATAGGAGGACAGGCGATCCCTCAGCGACTTTGCCTTGCCAATGTAGATAATCCGCCCTTCTTCATCTTTCCAAAGGTACACGCCCGGCAGACGCGGGGCGTCATGGGCCGCCGCCTTGAGGCTGTCAAGGCTGCCGGTATCCCGAACCTCCCCCTGACTGTTCATATTAAGCCGTTTTGTGCCGATAATAAATCTGAATTGATGAAAAGAAACGTATGCCTCATATCGTTATTGTACCTCTTTTGCGCTGGTTCAGCCAGTCTGTACAGCGTTGGGGAAAAAACCATACAATTCGGGGCTGACGCGCTTTGGAAAATGGCGGATTACCGGGCGGGCATTACCGAAGTGAGCCTGATACGGTCGGCGCCGGTGCTGGTACTGTCCCCTTCGCGGGGCGCGTCATCGGTTTCCGGCGCTTCCCGGTCTGACTCTACCCCCGATTTAACCCTTTCTTTTGACGAGGGGAGGCCGGCGCTGTTCAGGGATTCCGCCGGTCATTACCGCGTAATTGCCTCGCCGCTGCTTGCCTCCGTTGCCGATCATAACGCGCGGGTGGGGCCGGGGGCGGCCTTTTTCACTGACGTTTTGCCGGAGTTGTCCAATGCCGGCGGCGCGAAGCCGGAAAAATCCACATCAAGCGGCCCGCTGGTGATTGAAGCGCAGAGCCGCGCCGCCCTGTTTGCCCCGCATAACCACATCTACGATTTTTCCATTGAATTCTGGCTGAATCCCCTGAATATGGAAAATGGTGAACAGATTCTCCAGTGGGTTGCCGCCCGCCCCCTCAATGATAATAAAACAAGTTACGCCTCACAGCGTATTCTGTGCGTATCGTCCAAAAACCGCCTGCAATGGTCTTTCACCAACTTTTTTACCTCACCCGATGACAAAAAGAGCATCGAAATAAACATTGGCGGCGTTTCCGCCGTGGTTCCCAAAACCTGGAGCCATCACCTTATCCGTTTTGATTCGTTTACCGGCATGGTTGAATATCTGGTGAACGGCAAAACAGAAACAATTGAGTACGCGGTTGCCGATGGGCATGAGGGCGGAGAAGTGTACACCCCCATAACGGGAGAGGGCGGCTGCTTTATTTTGGGTAACGGATTTTCGGGGTTGATGGATGAATTCAGAATTCACGGCGTTAATGCCCCCGTTCCGGCGGTACGGAAATATCCCCTGCAGGGCGGAAGAATTGAAACCAGAGCCCTTGATTTGGGCGCAGGGAGCAACGGCGTATTAAAACTTGAAGCCTCCGGCGGCAGGATTGCGGTACGGGACGCAAGGCTCAGCAATGAATTCATGCGGAACGGCAGATTCCGTTTTTCCGATGATTCTGAAATGCAGTTTTTTATCCGCAGTTCGGACAATCCTTACCGCTGGGACGGCCCCTGGCGGGCGGTAACGCCCGGCGCGGAATTTGCCGGTATTGTTCAGGGACGTTACGTGCAATTAGCGGTTGATTTTTATCCTTCAGCAAACGGCGAATCAAGCCCCTACCTCGAAGAATTATGCATAACATATCTTCCCGATGAGCCGCCCCTGCCCCCGTCGCAACTTACCGCCGTTGCCCTTGACGGCGCGGTACAACTCCGCTGGAAAAGCAGTCCCGATCAAAATACCCGCGGCTATCTGGTGTATTACGGTACGGCAAGCGATGATTATTTCGGCGAAGACGCCGTACTGGGAGTCTCTCCCATTGACGTAGGCAAACAAAATACCATTTACATTGACGGCCTGAAAAACGGCACCCTGTACTATTTCCGCGTGGCGGCCTATACCAACCATGCCGGTGAATTTTCCCGCGAAGTGCGGGCAAGGCCTTTGCAGTAAGTTAATTACCCGCATACTTTGTTAGTGATACATTTTTTCACACGCCCCCAATAGGCGGGTATGTGCTTTTTGTATGTAATTGGTTAGGCGAAATGCTTTGAAATTTTAAAGAGAATATTATGTTAAAATTTGAATAGATATATTATCCATTGATTCGCGTTATGTATGTCTGTCTTGACCAACTTTTCTAATAAAGTATATACTAGTTCAAACAATTACAGAGGGAATTTAATGGTAAAAGACGGAAAAGGCGGAGCAAAAACACTTACAGGGCTTAATTTTGAGGAAAAGGTTGACTTTATTGATTTATTGAAAGGTATAAAAGGATATACTGTACAAAAATCCGGAAGAAAAGCCGGATTGGAGGTATATTTTGATGGAAAACTTGTCGCCAGAGCATTTAAAAAGCATGATTTTTATCGGTTTTTAGAGGAAAATAATATAGATTGGAAAGGGATAATATCAAAGAAATTATTACCCGATGATGCCTTATTGGTTATTATACGTGAAACTCTATTTATTATTGAGGTAAAATATCAACAAGTAGCAGGTTCGGTAGACGAAAAGTTACAAACATGTGATTTCAAACGAAAACAGTATTTGAAGCTTGTTCAAGCACTTGAATTAAAAGTTGAGTATGTATATGTATTCAATGATTGGTTTAAAGATCCGTCGTATAAAGACGTTTTGGATTATATCAATTCTGTAAATTGTCATTATAAATTTAATGAATTACCGCTTACATGGCTCGGTCTTCCATCAGGAAAAAATAAATGAACCCTGTACAACAGCATTTTGATCTTATTGATAAAACCATCAATTCTAATAGTCATCTTAAGAAGATACTTTCTCGTTCCCTAAAAGAATTTCCTCCTTTTTTTCAATCAAAAAATGCTGTGATTTTTAATGGAGATTGTTTGAAAATACTGTGTTCAATTCCTGAAAATACAATTGACATGATTTTTGCCGATCCGCCGTATATGTTATCAAATGGCGGATTTACATGCCAAAACGGAAAAATGGCTAATGTCAATAAAGGAAAATGGGATAAAAGTAACGGTTTTGAAGAAGATACGGTTTTTCATAATGAATGGATTTCCGCTTGTCGCCGAATTCTAAAACCCGAAGTGACAATATGGATTTCAGGTACATACCACAGTATTTACCAATGCGATTATCTTCTGCAAAAAAATAAATTTCATATTTTAAATGACATTACATGGTTTAAACCAAATGCTTCACCAAATTTAAGTTTTCGTTTTTTTACAGCATCACATGAAACGCTTATATGGGCACGTAAAGATGAAAAAGCAAAGCATACATTTAATTATGAAGATCTGTATCCACCAGTTTTTTTATCTGATTGGCCCAGTCTGTCCTTGTCCTCCGCTCTGACACCTCAGCCCTTCTCCATTTTTTAAGCGGGGCGGCAAACATAAAAATGGAACAAGTCCCGTTGCGGACATATTCGTAGTCGAAGCATTCAGGGCTGCCCGGCCTGCCGGGTATGGGCTTCCGCGTTTCGCCTATTAGTTGGCACGGGAATTCGTCCATGCATACCAAAACACGCTTTTCATCGTATTCCCAAGTGTAAACGTCAAGTATATCCTCCATTGCCGCTACAAACTCGCATTCCCCTTCCGGCGGGATGCACCATTCCCGCCCTTGCCAAGGTTTAGTTTCGTTTTTTTTAAAGTGCGGTGTATTGTTTGATGGGATATTGTTTTAACATCCGTGTACGCCAAGGTGCTCCACGCAGCCTGCAAAAGCCGCAATGACCGGCGCTTGCTTCCGTCAGGCTTGGGACTGCACGCCAATGCGATTAGACGCGCCTCATCCACCCCTCCCAGTTTTTTGGGCCTATGGCCCCTTGGCTTTCCGGCAAGCGTTACTTCAAAACCTTCTTCGACAAACCTTTCCCTGAGCTGTTCAAAACCCCGCCGGGACAATCCTGTTCTTTCGGCTATCGTACTATCCGTGTAACCTTCCTCCGCAAGCAATAGCGCCTGCGCCTGTCTGCCCTGTCTGCCGACAGGCAGGTGACAGGCAGGCCGTGAGAAATTTTGCGAGTAAAGTTTTAGCCATTACAATGTAATAGGAGTTAACACGCATGGCATCTGGCGTTATGCGCTATTCTGTTTGTCTCCCTTTATATTCAGGTTTGACCAGTCCAGTTTGCGGGTCAGGAACATCACTACGCCGGTAATCATAAAGGCCACAATGGAACCGATAAGCAGCGCCCAGTCCTCCGCGTTAAGCGTAAGATACAGAATAAGATACAAAAGCGCCATGACAAGACCCATATACGCGCTGCGCGCCCATGTTTCAACTAACGAGCGCGCGTACAGAGTCATCATGCCGGTAAGCGCGGCTGAGGCGATGAGGTACGCAACCGAAAAAGAAAGATGTTCCGAAATTGACAAAAGCAAAAGGTAAAAAATTATATTTGCCAAACCTGAGAGCAAATATTGCGCGGGATGAATTGATTTTTGCGAAAACACTTCCAGAAAAAACAATGTTAAAAACGGTATAACCAAAAACAAAACGGCGTATTTTACCGCGCGTTCGTTAAGCGTGTAATGGTCAAGCGGTTTGAAAAAATCAACGCCAAAGAGTTCGCCCTTTAAATACATTTTGCCTTCATATTCGCCGCGTTCATTGGTAAACCAAAAAAGCGGAATTGACCTGCTTAAATAACTGATTTCCCATTCAGCGTCAAAGCCGTTTTCGGAGAGCGTATAGGTTGTGGGCAAAAATCCTCCCTGAAACGACGGCGACGGCCAGCCGGCCTGAACATGCGCCTGCGTTATTTCTCCGATGGGAAGCGCCCGTATGGATTTTCCGCCCTGCACGGCAAATTGAAAATCGAATGTGTTTACTCCCGTTGCGTTAAAAGGGCTTGCCGCATTGATGCCGTCGATAGTTGAATAGCCAGACCAAAAATTCCGGTTACCGGGCTTAAAAAAAAGTTCACTGCCGTTCCAGTCCGCCTTGATTATCCTGCGTATTCCCTTTTGGCTTGCCAGTCCTATAATTATTTCCGCCTGTTCGGGATACATTGTCTGATTTTGTTTAAGTTCGTCTTTTGCCCTTTCAAGGGTAAAGTTACCGGAAAGGGAAACATTACCGGAAAAAAGCGCGACCGAAAAAATCCCCCGGCGCTTTTTTTGCGCGGAAAGATCAGTCTGTATATTCACGTTTTTGGGCGTAATCCAGAGCGCATAATTGCGTGTAATTATTTCAATTTTTTCGCCTTCTTTCTCGGTCTTTGTTTTGATTTCTTCGCGTTCAACAACCGGAATACGGACAACCGGGCCGTACAGCGTAAACTCACTGCCCCAGGCTTCCATAATTGATTCTTCCGCATCGCCCGCGCGATGGCTGCGCTCATTAATCAACGAGCGAATCATCACAATGGGTATCAGCAGAATCAAAATAAGAACAACAAGTATTCCAATTTTAAATCCGCCGCTCGTGGTAATACTCTGGGGTTTTTTTGTTTTTCCATATTCTGAAGGTAATTGATCCGGCATACAAGCCTCCTGAATAATTGTTTCTTAATTGCCGTAAAAAAGCAATACGCTCCGCGGCGGAGTGCGTACCAACGTACAGCTTCATCTATAAAAGGCTTGCGGTTTTAGCGGTTTAGAGTTATCATTTGCGGACAGGGGCGCAGGCCTTTTTATGGAAACATCGCGTAATACACGGCTGTAGCAATTACCGGATTTGGTCGTCATGTGCGCTAACGCCATGAAAATAGAGAGACTAATAAATGAATAAGCGTATTTTAATGGTCATATTGTTCGGCATTTCATTATTGTTGGCTTCTTGTAGAGATAAAGATACGTTTGATCCCTGGGGGGGCTGGAATCAGCATACTGTTCCGTATATTGAAGATGATATACAAATTAAAATGGTGGATAAAAAAGAGTATTATGAAATAGCGAGGTCAGGTGTATTTTTAATAAAAAATGGTAAGGAAAAGATAAAAAACATGAAGAAAAATTCTCCAATAGTCGCAATAGAAGGAGAATATACACAAATTGAAAAATATGAACCTATTGAAGATGGTTTTATATTTTATCTTGTTGGAGATGGTTTCAAATCTACTCCTGAAGGACCTCAATTCCGGGATAATACTCATATTCAGGTAAAAATGCATTTTGTAAATGAAGACGAATGTTATTTTAAATATGTTTCTCTTAATGATGAGAATGGGTTTCACTTGTCATATTTTCCCAATGAGAATGTGACATACAAACGATTAAGAGTTGGGGCTGTTCCAAGACCGGTAGCGTTAACAGAAGGAAAATGGGACGACTAATTTGAAACCGTAACCTAATTCAAAATCATCAGAAGAAAGAAGACACGCCACAGGCGCCGCGCCTGATGCCTGCCGCTGGACAAAATATAAAAAGCATGGCATATTCTGTGTATCTCAATATACGGAGGAAATCATGGCTGAACTGAAAGGCTCAAAGACCGAGCAGAATTTACGGGCGGCTTTCGCCGGGGAATCCCAGGCGCATACCAAATACCAGTACTACGCTTCCAAGGCGGAAAAGGAAGGCTATACGCAGATAGGGACATTGTTCCGGGAAACCGCGCTCAATGAAAAAGAACACGCGAAAATCTGGTTTAAACTGCTGCACGGCGATAATGTGCCCGCGACTACCACAAACCTTAAAGACGCCGCCGACGGCGAAAATTTTGAGTGGACTGATATGTACGCCGGTTTTGCCAAAACCGCGCAGGAGGAAGGCTTTAGCCAAATTGCCGCTCTGTTTGAAGCTGTGGGAAAAATCGAAAAAGAACACGAGGAACGCTACCGTAAACTCCTTGCCAATATTGAAAAGGGAATCGTATTCTCCCGCGACGGCGATCAGATTTGGCAATGTTCCAACTGCGGCCATATTATTGTTGGCAAAAAAGCCCCGGAAACCTGTCCGGTTTGCAAACATCCCCAGGCGTACTTCCAGATTCGGGCGGAAAATTTTTAATACCCGTTTGATGTCATGGAAGCGAATATTAACCGGCAGCAGGCATGGGACTTGCTGAGACAGTACAACAAAGACCCCTTTCATTTACAGCACGCGCTGACGGTGGAAGGGGTTATGCGCTGGTTTGCCACAGATCAGGGTTTTGCCGGACAGGAAGATTTTTGGGGTATTGTTGGCTTGTTACACGACATTGACTTTGAACAATACCCCGAGCAGCATTGCGCCAAAGCGCCGGAATTGCTGCGGGCGGGCGGCTGCGGCGAAGAATTGATTCACGCCGTATGCGCCCACGGCTATGGCCTTACCAGTATAAATGTTAAACCTGAACATCTTATGGAAAAAATTCTCTATGCGGCGGATGAGCTTACCGGCCTGATTTGGGCTGTTGCGATTATCCGGCCTTCAAAAAGCGTTATGGACATGGAAGTAAAATCCGTAAAAAAGAAATACAAAGCCCCGGCCTTTGCCGCGGGCTGTTCCCGCCCGGTTATAGAAAACGGCGCGGCAATGCTCGGCTGGGAGCTTGACGTCCTTATCGAAAAAACAATACTTGCTATGCGTTCTTGTGAAGCCGAAGTTAATGTCGCAATGGCGGCGTTGAAGTAATACCGCTCCTACTTTCCCTCAAAGCCCTTCACCCAATCCACAATCTGCCGCTTTACCTCGCCGCCGTTTTTACGCGCATTGACAAAATCCGCCTGAGCGATTATTTCATTACCCGCCAGTAATGCCTTGAGTGTATCAAGGGCTTTTCCCTTGCCCCCGCCGTGGCAGACAAAAAGGGCGGTTTTTTTGCCGCTGATGCCGGTGTCGGAAAGAAATGTTCGTATCGGCGGCGCGGGGGAACCTGCCCACACCGGCGCGCCGATGACGATTAAATCATAGGCTGCCGGATCAAAAGTATACGGTTTGAGCGGGGGCTTTTTGCGCCCGAACACCATGCTGCCGCCCCATACCATTTTGAAAAAGCCGCGGCGCTTTTTGTCATCTTGTGTTTGCAGCCGGATTAAATCCGCATTGAGCAGACTTTTAACTTCTTCCGCTACAAAATTGCAATTTCCGTCAAGGGAATAAAATACCACTGCGGTTTTCATATATGCTCCTTGCCGGTCATTATACCACCCACCGGCATTTGAAATCAACCAGCCCTGCCGCAGAGCGGACGGAGTAATACAATTAAATATTTCATACTATTTCTCTTGGTTTATCTACTGATTTTTGATTTTTCCACTCTTTAACCATTTTATTAAGTTGATAAACAAAATAAAAACCGGAAACAATATATGAAAGAATTATGTTTTTTAATAATTCTTTTTGCATTTCCGGCATCTCAAGAATAGCTTTAGAGATAATTTTAACAGCATCCATAAACATATCAAAATTTATAATTTCCAATTCTTTGGATATTTCCCTTAAAATTACTACGGAATATGAGATGGTTATTCCGGCAGCAACCATTATTAATCCGGCAATTATTATAATAACCGCTCCAACAGGTGATATTTTTCCCTTAAATTTTTTATACCCTATCGTTCCCAAAATGATATAAATTACCGCCGATACGGCGGCCATACTTTCCAAAAATACAAAAAATAAAACCGTCAACAATATTCCGGGAATCGCAAACAGTATCGCGCCAATAAATCCCCATAAATAATTTCCCTTAATATTTTGTTGCTCCAGATTTTCATTGTGCGTGGTCTTTTTAATTTTGTTATGGCAATCATTACAAATCAGTAAAGAAGCGTCATTGATGCAATATATATCCGTTTCGTTGTGCTGCCCGCAATGCTGGCATTGAGGTTTTTGGGCGGGATATTTATTACTGAAATAATTAATGAGCTCGTCCAGCAGTTCTTTTATTTTTTTCATCGAATATGGGGCGAATATTTCGGTAAATATCACTTTTACGCCGTTTGGGCACCATTCGTATCTTTTTATTTTTCTTGATTCAAGTTTTTTTATGATGTAATTTTTGTCATCATCGTCCATTTCCGGAACATACAATTCCATGATTTTCATATTTCTGCCATCATACATTTTGACAAAACAATTTTTTATGAAACCAACCACTTCAGAATCGGTTCTTTTTAGGTTAAGTTCTTTTCCAAGTTTTTTTATTCCGGGCCAAAGCATAATAACCTCCTGAAACGAATCAATTTTACATTCTTTTTTTTAACATTGTCAATAAGACGCATTTCACCTAATAACACGATAAGCGGACATTGTGTGCTACGCGCATCAACGCCGCTTATCTCCGGTTCAATAACCTCGCCCCGAAGCTCCTCCGCGAAGCGGAATATTGGGTATTAAACCCCTGCGTATCCTTGTTTTTATATGCATTTTTATATATAATAGGGAAAATCTGCGAAAGGAGCGCCTTTATGGAGAAAATACGAGTAAAACTGACCGCCCTGGAAAATAATGCCATGCGGAAGGCCGGTAACCATAAGGCGCGGTTGCGCCGCGGTGCAACAATGGAATTCCATATTGACCGGGAAGTCCGCCGCGAATATGGGCTGAAAGACAGCCTGTTTGCCCTTACGGGAAACGTTATTCTGGCTGATATGCGCCAAACGCGGGAACTGGCGGCGAAATTTAACGCACAGCAGAAACCCGACAGCGGGCGCTTCATTCGCGCCGGCCAACTGTACGCTATGGGTTTGATTGATGAAATACTGCACTATGTGGTGGCCCTTTACCGCGAGCAGGTACAGCCGGACGCTTTTGACCAGGGTCTGCACAGGCTGGAAACAAATCTGGGCGGAAGTAAAACAAACGGGCTGCTCACCGCTTTTTCGGAACAGTTTCCGCCCAAGCCGGTGTATACCGGCAAAAAGGTAGTCCCCGAATATCTGCAAAGTACCGAGGAAGGCGAAAACTGCCGCTGTCTTTCTCTTGAAGAAACCATGATGCTTTCCCTTGCCAACCTCAACCCCGCCTTTAAGCCGTTTCAATTTCTGTTTGATGATAAAGACCTGACGCGGCATACCGTTTACCCGGCGGCAATCGAAGAACTCAAAGACCTTTTTAAGAACCTGCCCCCCTTCGGCCCCGACGGGCAAAGCCTGTGGGATATGCTCCGCGCCCCCGCCCTTGCATCCGACACCCTCAGCGGCCAGCTTGAATATATGCGCAAGCATTGGGGCATGATTCTGGGGAAATTTGCGGCGCGTATGCTCATTGGTTTGGACGTTATGAAAGAAGAAGAAAAACCGGTCTTTTTTGGCCCCGGCCCCAGCGAGGTACTGAGTTATGCCGGGCTGGATGAGTATGAGCGTTTTAGCCCCGATCAGGACTGGATGCCCAAAACGGTGCTTATTGCAAAAAGCACGCTGGTGTGGCTGTTCCAGCTTTCGCAAAAATACGGCAGGGAAATTAACCGTTTGGATCAGATTCCCGATGAGGAATTGGATGAATTGTCCCGCCGGGGTTTTACCGGACTGTGGCTTATCGGGCTGTGGGAACGGAGTAATGCCAGTAAAACAATTAAACAGTGGACGGGGAATCCCGAAGCGGCTGCCTCCGCGTACAGCCTGTACGATTATGACATAGCGGGCGAATTGGGCGGTTGGGGCGCTTTGTGCAGTTTGAGGGATCGGTGCATAGTACGGGGCATACGGCTTGGCTCGGACATGGTTCCCAATCACACCGGCATAGACAGCCGCTGGATGGTGGAACATCCCGACCGCTTTTTGCAGCTTCCCTGGCCGCCTTTCCCCACCTACAACTACAACTGCGGCAATTTATCGGGCAGAGATGATATAACCGTTCAAATTGAGGAACATTATTTTTCCCGCAGCGACGCGGCGGTTGTCTTTAAGCGGATTGACAATCGTTCGGGCGAAACCCGTTTCATTTACCACGGCAACGACGGCACGTCCATGCCCTGGAACGACACCGCGCAAATTGACTTCCTTAACCCCGAAGCCCGTGAGGCGGTAATCCGCACGATTATCGGGGTGTGCCAGCAATTTTCCATTGTGCGTTTTGACGCGGCGATGACTCTGGCAAAACGGCATATTCAGCGGCTGTGGTATCCCATGCCGGGGCACGGCGGGGCCATTGCCAGCCGTTCTGAACAGGCCATTTCCAACGATGAATTTAACCGCCGTATTCCCAATGAATTCTGGCGGGAAGTGGTAGACCGCTGCGCGGCTGAAGCGCCCCACACCCTGCTGTTGGCGGAGGCTTTTTGGATGATGGAAGGCTACTTTGTCCGCACTTTGGGAATGCACCGCGTGTACAATTCGGCGTTTATGAATATGCTCAAAAATGAGGAAAACGCAAAATATCGCCTAACAATAAAAAACACCCTGGAATTTGATCCTGAAATTCTTAAACGTTTTGTCAATTTTATGAACAACCCCGACGAGGAAACCGCGGTGGCGCAGTTTGGCAAGGGCGACAAATACTTCGGCATCTGCACCCTGCTGGTTACCATGCCGGGGCTGCCCATGTTCGGTCATGGTCAAATCGAAGGCTTTGAAGAAAAGTACGGCATGGAATACCGCCGTTCCTACCGCGATGAAGAGCCTGACGGTTATATGGTAGACCGGCATGAGCGGGAAATTTTCCCCCTGATGAAGCGCAGGGCGCTTTTTTCCGGCAGTAATGAATTCAGATTGTATGATTTATATACCGAAGGCGGATCGGTTAATGAAAATGTTTTTGCTTATTCCAACCGGGTCTGGCTTCACGGTAAAAGAGAACGGGCGCTGGTATTTTTCAACAATTCATATTATGAAACAGCGGGCTGGGTTAATGTCAGCGACCCGGCAATACCCCAGAGCGATGGCAGCAAAAGCCGGGACAATCTGGGCGCGGCGCTTGCCCTGCGCCAGGGCGACCGCTTCTTTACCCTGTTCAGGGATCAGCGTTCCAATTTGTGGTACATACGTTCCTCAAAGGCAATACACGAAAATGGTTTCTTTGTCGCGCTGAAAGGATACGAGGCGCAGGTCTACATCGACATACACGAAGTTGAAGACGATAACCGGGGCCGCTGGGCGCGTCTGCACCATGATTTGCAGGGCCGGCCGGTCAGCGATCCCCATTCGGCGATTAATGACATTTATCTGGGCGACCTGTACTATAGGTTTACCAAACTCCTTAAACCGGAAACCGTCAATCAACTGCATGAATTTTTTGTTTCCGGCGTTACGAAAGATAAGGCGCAATCTTTTATTGAATCAATAAAAGAAACGGTGGAAACGTATTGCGCGACCGTGATCCACTTTATCGGTGGCGCGGACGGTAAATTCAGCCCCTGGAAAGCGCCGGACGATGAGCCTGAACTTCAAACGGTTAACAAGGAACAACTGTGGGAAGAATTTAAACAGTATGTTGAACGGCTGATTGGGCTGACGGCGTATCTGAAGACTGCCGGGAAAACTCCCGCCGAGCGTATGTTGAAAGAACTGGCGGGCGGGTTGAAAGAACGGCAGGTTGACTGCGCCGCCGCTCTGGGCCACGGCTTGTTGGCGATTTTACGGTCGATAATCGGCAAGGGGGCGGGAGGCAGCCTTGCGGCAAACCTCGCGTTTGAACATTGGGATTTGGATCGCAAACTGCGGGAACAGTACCGCGTTTTTGGCGCGTCAGATGACGAAGCATGGCGGCTGGTGGAAATAAGCCGGACGGTGCTGTACCGTACCGCATTGCGCCGGGTCGCTGACTATGCTTTAAGCAATTATACCGTAAAAGGTAAATTTAAAGCGGATAGTTTTGCCGCGACGATAATCGAAAAATATTATTTGCATGACGACTTCCGCCATGTTATCGGGATTAATCATTTTAACAATATTATCTGGTTCAACAAGGAAGCATTTGAGAGCGCCCTGTTCTACGGAAAACTGTTCTTTGTTCTGGAAGGCGACTCCGCTTATATCTTTGGGGAAGACAGCGCCGGCAAAGCGGCGGGCAAACCTCTGCCCTGGCTTGAACGGGTCGCCTATATCGCCCAAATTATTGAAGCCCTGAAAAAAGCGGAAGCCGCTTCCGGTTACCAGTTGGAAAAACTGATACAACTGCTTGCCGGGAAAGAACCTGCGGATGAAAAACCTGCCGAAGAAAAACCGGTGGTCAAAAAATTAACCGAGGAAAAACTGGCGGCTACAAAATCACCAGACAAAAAACCGGTGGTAAAGAAACCGGCGGTTAAAAAAGTAACTGAAGAAAAACCACCGGTCAAGAAATCACCGGACAAAAAACCCGCGGTGAAGAAACCGGCGGTCAAAAAATCAACCGAAGAAAAACCGGCGGCTAAAAAATCAACCGAAGAAAAACCGGCAGTCAAAAAATCAATCGACAAAAAACCGGTGGTAAAGAAACCCGCGGTAAAAAAAGCAACCGGCGAAAAACCGCCGGCCAAGAAATTACCGGATAAAAAACCTGCGGTAAAAAAACTCGCGGATAAAAAAGCAACCGGTAAAAAACCGGCGGCCCAAAAACCGGCAGTCAAAAAACCTGCGGATAAAAAGCCAAAGTCCGGCAAAAGGAAAGGAAAGGAATGAAACTCAATGGAAAATTATGGCTTTTCGGGGTTTGTTTATTGATGGCATATCCGCTATTTTCCCAGAATGTATTTTTGGAACTCAATTTAAACAATCAGACCGTGCGCAGCAGGGCATTCTCGGCGCGGCCCCGGCGCACTCTGGAAATATTCAGAGTGATAGAACGCGCCGGCAATGACAAACGGATCGGCGGGATTATTTTAAATATTTCAGCGTTTCAGGCGGGAAAGGAAACCCTGTGGGAACTGCACAACGCTCTGGAAAAATTTAAGTCAAAAGGAAAAAAAGTATGCGCCTTTATCAGCGCCGCCGATCTGGATATGTATTGTCTGGCAACGGCGGCTGATAAAATCGTTATGGACGATCAGGGAACACTGACGCTGCTGGGTTATGTCTGGGGCAGGGGCTATATTCAGCACAGCCTGGAAAAATTGGGCGTAGGGGCGCGTGAACTGCGCTATCTGGAATTCAAGTCCGCCGCGGAAACATACACCAGAGATTCGCTGTCAAACGCAGACCGCAGGCAGTACGGCGATGTGTTAGATGACATCATGGCGCTTGCCCGCTATACGGTGACCAATGCCCGTTCATGGACAGACAGTGAATTTGATTCAATTATTAATAATGAATTTATGTTTTCCGCCAGAAGCGCCCTTGCGCGGGGACTGGTTGATTATACCGGCAGAAAAGAAGCGGTGCTTAACGCCATCAGGGAAATTACCGGCGGTGAAACAGAAAATGATTTTTTCATTTATGGCGATTCTGATTCCGGCATTACCGGAAGCAAATATTCTTACCAGCCCGCCAAGCCAAGCTGGCTGAACAAACCGCCGATCATTGCGGTGATATATGCCGATGGCGTAACCGACATGGAACAGGGAATAGCGGCAAAGAATTTGGCCCGCACCATCCGGGAAGTGTCCGAAAAAAAGCGGGTTAAGGCGCTGGTGATACGGATCAACTCCCCCGGCGGCAGCGCCGAAGCCGCCGACTATGTGGCGCAGGCCGTTAAAAACGCCAAACAGCGGATTCCGGTGGTGGTATCTATGGGCGCTGTCGCCGCTTCCGGCGGCTATTGGATAAGCATGAACGCCGACCATATTACCGCCTCCCCGGTAACGCTGACCGGCTCCATCGGCGTTATCGGCAGTTGGTTCTACGACAAAGGCCTGAATAAAAAACTGGGCCTGACCATTGACATCATGCAGCGGGGGGATCACGCCGATTTATTGACCGGAATAATACTGCCCCACCGCGATCTGAACCCGGCGGAAGAGGCCCGTTACCGCGAATATATTCTTGACCTGTACGGCGATTTTACCGCCAAAGTTGCCGAGAGCCGCAATATGGACATTGAGCGCGTGGAAGCAGTCGCACGGGGCCGGGTATATTCAGGCCTCGGCGCGCTGGATGCCGGCCTTATTGACAGCATTGGCGGCCTTGACGACGCCGTCGAAACGGCGCGAAAACTCGCCGGAATTCCCATTCACAGGAAAGTCGCTTATAATGAATATCCCAAGCCTAAATTCTTTGACAAGATTCTGGAACGTATGCTTGCGCCGGAAATTTCCGGCAACAATGCAACAGCCACGGCGGCGGTATTAATGACCGACCTGTTTCTTTCGGGGCCGCTGCTGGAAGACTTGCGCTTTCGAATAGCGCATAACGGCCAGGTAATGCCGATACTGCCTTTGGGGACTGTTTCTAACAGCCCGTCTGCCGGAAGATAATATAATGGGTCAACAGGTCTAACTTGCAGGTTCAGGGCTTCTGCATTTATTTTTGGCGATATATTCAACGAATAACAGAAAAAGCCTCATATTGGCAGTTCTTCCCTATTACCATAGCAGGACTTCTGCCTTTATGTACTGAACACGGTATGGTGAGGCGGTCTGACTCAGCCCTGCCGGGGGCGCACGGCGTGAGAGAATAAAGGCGACACCAAAGTGTCCGTCAAAAAATGCCACGACCGTCTAGCCCTCGGTAGGGCTGTGTCAGACTGCCTGATTATTTCGTCATTATTCCAGAAAGTATATGCAGAAGCCCTCGCGAGTCTATTGTTTTTTCAAATTTTCCTGTGTACAATCAATAGTATCTGCCATTAAAACGGCAGATACTACCACGATAAGCGGACATTGTGTGCTACACACATCAACGTCGCTTATCTCCAAAAAAAGGACAGGGTTTGTATGGCATTGGAAACCGTAGATTTTAAATCTATTATCAAACTTGATTCGGAACTGAACCAGATTCAGGACTTCGATCTCCTGTTGGAACGGATTCTTCTGGAGGTCCGTAAAGTAGTCCGCGCCGACGCGGGTTCAATATATGTTAAACAGACGGAAAAAGATGAAAATGGTACCTCTGAAAAGCTCGCAATAAAATACGCCCAGAATGACACCCTCCAGAAGCTGCTGCCCCCCGGACAAAAAATGATATATACGGTATTTTCCCTGTCCATAAATGAAAAATCCCTTGCAGGTTATTGCGCTTTTACCGGAAAGACGGTCAACGTGCCGGATATGTATACTATTCCGCCGGAAACGCCTTATTCCTTTAACGCCATGTTTGACAGGATGACCGGTTATAAAACCACTTCAACGCTGACCTTTCCCCTGTCCACTGCCGAGGGACGGCTTTTGGGCGTTATTCAGGTTATAAATAAAAAAAATGAAGATGGAGAAATTATCCCGTTTTCCGAAGAAGATGAATTACTGATTACCCATTTTGCCGCCAATGCTACGGTTGCGCTGCAGCGGGCTTTTGTTACCAGAGCGATGATTCTCCGCATGATTAAAATGGCGGAACTGAGAGACCCCAAAGAAACAGGAACCCATGTAAACCGCGTAGCCGGATATGCTGTTGAAATTTATGACCGCTGGGCATATAACAATAAAATTCCCAATGCCGAGCGCGAAAATTTTCGGGATATTCTCAAGATAGGCGCAATGCTCCACGATGTGGGAAAGGTGGCTATTTCAGATGTGATTTTAAAAAAGCCGGCGCGTTTTACCCCGGAGGAATTTCTCATAATGCAGCAACATACCCTGTATGGGGCAAGCCTTTTTGACGACCCGCAGTCGTCCATTGATAAAATTGCCGGGGACATAGCCCTTACCCACCACGAAAACTGGGACGGCACCGGGTATCCGGGCTGGATTGATCCGGCCACGCAGGTTCCCCTCAAAACCAATGAGGAAGGCAAACCGTTGGGCAGAAAAGGTGAAGATATACCGCTTGCCGGAAGGATTGTCGCCGTTGCCGACGTTTTCGACGCGCTTTGTTCAAAAAGGGTGTACAAGGAACCCTGGGGCGAGGAAGAAGTGCTGGCGGAAATGAGAAAACTTTCGGGAAGCAAATTTGATCCCGATTTGATTGATGTTTTCTTCGAGATACTTCCCAGCATCAAGCAGACTCAAAACCTGTATCCTGAAGAACAATAAGGAGATAAACATGGGAGCGTTGCCAAAAGAAGAAACTTATTTTACCTATGCCGATTACAAGGAATGGGAACTTGCTGAAGGCGAGCGTTTCGAACTTATCTATGGGGAAGCCTATGCCATGTCGGCGCCGAATACCGAGCATCAGGCTATTCTTACGGAACTATTGGGCCAGTTTTACATATATTTGCGGGGTAAGCCCTGCAAGGTGTTTCCCGCCCCGTTTGATGTCCGGCTTTTTTATGAAGAAGATGAAAGTGATGATACGGTGGTTCAGCCGGATATTGTTGTAATCTGCGATCAAAAAAAACGGGGGCCCGAAGGCTGCCGGGGCGCTCCCGATTTGGTGATTGAAATACTGTCCCCTTCAAATACCGCCATTGAAATGCACAGAAAACTTAAACTCTATCAGGAGGCGGGGGTTCGGGAATATTGGATTGTAGACCCCAAAAACAGGGATATTACCGTCCACCGCTTTCAGGGCAAAACGATTCTCACCGATACTTACGGAGACGCGGATACGGTTCCGGTTACGCTGTTTCCCGATTTGAACATAGCGCTGGAACAGGTGTTTGCCGAATAAGCTATGGATAAACTGCCGGTCGATAAAAAAATAGATGGTCTGCTTAAAACGCCTTCGGCATTGCCAACGCCGCCGCCGTCCGAAGATTCAAAAACCCGGCGGGTGGCAAAATTTCTTATTCTTATCGGTTCAAGCCACGCGGCAAAAATTCTGGGCGAGCTTGACCCGCAGCAGGTTGAAGAAATATCACAAGAAATCGCAACGATTAAGGGAATTGGCCCGGAGGAAGCCGAGGCGGTACTTGCCGAATTTAAGGCGTTATTTTCCCCGGGGAACGTGGGCTATTCGGGCGCTTCTTCCGGCGGGGTGGAAGCGGCACGGCGCATATTGTATGCGGCTTACGGCCCCGAAAAAGGCGAGGCCCTGCTCAATAAAACCGTTCCCGATTCAAAAGAAAATATTTTTGACTTTCTGGAAGAATTTACCCCTGAACAACTGGTCTTCCTGCTGAAAGATGAAAGCCCCGCGGCGGCGGCGCTTGTCCTCGCCCGGCTTCCCCCCAAAGTCACCGCCGAGACGCTGATAAAATTTCCGCCCGCGCTCAAGCCGGAGATTCTCATGCGCATAGCCCACCAAAGCGAAGTTTCCCCGGAAGTGCTGGAGCGCGTTGCGGAGGCGATGCGGGAGAAGGCGCGGCAATTGGGCGGCAGTTCGCAGGACATTGCGATTGACGGAATGCAGACCCTTGCCGCCATTCTCAAGCAGGGGGATTATTCGTTGGGCGACCGCATTGTCAATGAACTGGAAACGGAAAGCCCCGACATTGGCAAGGACTTAAAGGGGCGGCTGTACACGCTGGATGACGTGCTTGCCGTCTGTGACCGCCCCCTGGCGCAAAAATTAAAAACCTTGCCGGACAAGGACATTGCGATTCTGCTGAAAGGCAGGAGCGGCGAATTCCGCGACAAAATTCTTGCAAATGTTTCTGCCGGGCGCAGAAACTTAATCCGCGAAGAGGGAGAAATTCTCGGCGCTGTTCCCAGACGGGATTGTGACGAGGCGGCGAATAATTTTATTGCCTGGTTCAGACAGGCCCGCGAAAACGGCGAATTAATACTGAGTGGCGATGAGGATTGGGTCACATGAATCTGTACAAAGGGCAAATGCTTGACAGCGGTTTTACGATTATTGATATTGTCGATCTTGCCGAAATGCAGGCGACGGGGATATGGGCGCGGCATGAAAAATGCGGCGTGGAAGTTTTTCATGTTGTGAATGATGACAGCGAAAATCTTTTCGCCTTTTCCTTTGCCACTTCGCCGGAAGACAATACCGGCGCGGCTCATATTCTTGAACACTCCGCGCTGTGCGGATCGGAACGTTACCCGCTGAAAGACGCATTTTTGGTTTTGGCGCAGGGAAGCCTGCAAACGTTTTTGAACGCGTGGACTTTCCCCGACAAAACCGTATATCCGGCCAGCTCGGTCAACGAGCATGATTACTTCAACCTTATGTCCGTGTACGGCGACGCGGTTTTCCGTCCCCTGCTTTCCGAATGGACTTTTATGCAGGAAGGCCACCGCTATGAATTTGCGCAGGACGGCAAACTTTCCATTACCGGCGTTGTCTACAACGAAATGAAAGGGGCGTATTCATCGCTGGACGCGTACGCCGGCCTGTGGTCGGTAAAGGCGGTAATGCCCGATACTCCCTACAGTTTTGAATCCGGCGGCAGTCCTGAACATATCCCCGCATTAAGCTGGGAAGGCTTAAAAGATTTTCACCGCCGCCGCTATTCTCCGGCAAACTGCCGCGTTTTTCTTGCGGGGAATATCCCCACGGAAAAACAGCTTGCTTTCCTCAACGACAGATTTTTTTCATTAACGGATGGGGGCGCGGCCTTGCCGCCGGTTGCCAAACAAAAACGCTGGACTGCGCCGGAACAATTCCGTGTTCCCTGTCCGGCGGGCGCATCATCAGATGACGATTCCAAACCTACGATTTTTTTATCATGGCTGTGCTGCGATGCCGTTGATACCAGCGAAAATATCGCCCTTGTCGCGCTTACCGAAATTCTTTTGGGCCATGACGGGTCTCCCTTGATGCGGACTCTTATCGAGTCGGGGCTGGGCGAGGATATTACACCGGTTTCCGGCCTTGAAAGCGAGTTAGGCGAAACATTGTTTGTCGCCGGACTGCGCGAGGTAGCCGGCACGGTAGAAGAAATGGGAAAAAAAGTAGAAGACCTTATTCTGGGTGAACTGCGGCGGCTGGTCACCGAGGGTATTCCCCAGGGGGAAATTGAAGCGGCGCTGCTGTTTATGGAATTTTCCCAGCGGGAAATCAAGCGTTCCCACGGGCCCTTTTCGCTGGTGTGGATGCGGCGTACTTTGCGGACGTGGCTGCACGGGGGCAAGCCCTGGGACGGCCTTTTGTTA
This sequence comes from Treponema sp., assembly GCA_031283105.1. GTDB lineage: Bacteria > Spirochaetota > Spirochaetia > Treponematales > Breznakiellaceae > WQXQ01. The sequence goes on from JAITCL010000066.1 coordinate 28,561, forward strand.
ACGCCGGCGCTGGAATCGCTTAAACAGCGTTTTGC
>JAITCL010000098.1 GCA_031283105.1 Treponema sp.
CCCGCCGCCTACGGCGGCTTTCCGCGGCAAGCCGCGGGGTATTAAACCCTTCGTTTCCTCACTCGCTCGGTCATGTCCGTGCAAGCACGGCCGCGACCTCGCTCCGTTCGTCAATAAAACACTATCCAAACGCCGTTTTTTACCAGCAATATAAAAACTACTAAATTTTTAATTTTTTGTCAAGCGATTGTGCAAAAATTTTTACACGCGGCAAAGATTTACAATCGGGCAGGCCGGAGTCGAACCGGCGACCTCTTGGTCCCGAACCAAGCGCGCTACCAACTGCGCTACTACCCGAAGTAGTCAAAAAAAACCGTCCGCAAGGACGGTTATGACGGGAGCGACGGGGCTTGAACCCGCGATTTCCGGCTTGACAGGCCAGCGTGATAAACCAGCTTCACTACGCCCCCAATGGTATATTTGTCTAAACCTATCTTTTTTTTTTAAGTGTGTCAATATACATTATGGATTATTTAACGCATAATTCAGTATACTATAAATATGAATGGATTACTCCTGCTGATTATTGCCGTTATAGCGCTTGGTTTGGCGTACGTGCTGTACGGTCGTTTTCTGGCGCGAAAATGGGGAATAAACCCGGCGAGAAAAACTCCGGCGCATGAATTTGAAGACGGGAAAGAATATGTTCCGACTTCTCCCGCAGTGGTATTTGGCTATGAATTCGCTTCTATTGCCGGGGCGGGGCCGATTAACGGGCCTATTATAGCGGCGATGTTTGGCTGGCTGCCGGCGCTTTTGTGGCTGCTGTTGGGGTCGGCGTTTTTTGGCGCAGCGCACGATTTTGCCGCCCTGTATACTTCGGTAAGAAACAAAGGCAAGTCCATTGGCTATGTTATTGAACTGTATGTGGGAAAAACGGGTAAACGCCTGTTTCTGATTTTTGTCTGGCTGTTTTCCATCCTGATTGCCGCGGCCTTTGCCGACATTGTAGCGGGTACTTTTGCCGGCTTTGATAATGCGGGGGCCTCTGTACAGACTAACGCCTCGGTTGCTTCAACTTCCTGCCTTTTTATAGCGGCGGCGATAGGGCTGGGCTTTTTAATCCGCAGGCGGAAGGCTTCCGACCTTGCCAGCGCGATTATCGCCATTGATCTGCTGATTGTCTGCATTGTTCTGGGAATTCTTTTCCCCTTGTTCCTGCCCAAAACTGCCTGGCTCTACATTGTTTTTGGCTATATTTTTATTGCTTCGGTATTGCCTATCTGGGTACTGGGACAGCCCCGCAATTACCTCAACTCGTTTCTGCTTATCGCCATGATTGTGGCGGCTTTTATCGGCGTGGTATTTACCAGCCCCACCATTGCTATCCCTGCCTTTACTTCGTTTAAGGTAAGCAACAGCTACCTTTTCCCCGGTTTGTTTATTACCATCGCCTGCGGGGCGATTTCGGGTTTTCATTCCCTGGTGGTTACCGGGGCGACTTCCCGGCAGATTAGCAGTGAAAAATATATGCTCCCCATTTCTTATGGGGCGATGCTGGTTGAAACCCTGGTGGCGATTCTGGCGCTTATAGCGGTGGGTTCTCTCGCGCATGGGGGAGTGCTGCCGAAGGAAGCCCCTCCGGTGGTTTTTGCGCGGGCGGTTTCCGGCTTTCTGCACCAGTTGGGCTTACCGAATCAGGTTTCGTTTACCATTGTTTCACTGGCGGTTTCTTCTTTTGTGTTAACTACCCTGGACACGGTAGCGCGGCTGGGACGCCTTTCATTTCAGGAACTATTTTCCATTGATGATGAAGAGCGCGGCACACAGAATCCGGTATTTCATATCCTGAAAAGCAAACCCGCCACTGCGGTATTTACCCTGCTGCCCGCCTATTTATTGGCAATTGTGGGCTATCAGAATATCTGGGCACTTTTCGGCGCGGCAAACCAACTCCTCGCCGCGTTAACCCTTATCGCCTGTACCATGTTTTTTAAAAAAACAGGCCGCCGCATAGTAATGCTGCTGATACCTACCATTATTATGCTGGCCGTTACTTTTTCTTCCCTTGCCCTGTCCATTAGGGATAAAGTAATTCTGCTCTGGCAGAACAAGTTTAATATCGCGGTCGATGGCCTACAAATGGGCATTGCCATACTGCTCCTTGTTTTGGGAATTCTGGTGGCAATTTCCTGTACGGTCAAACTGCTGGAAAAAGACACGGATTTACAATCCGCAGATTCCCTGCCAGAGAGAACAACAGGTTAAAAATGGGTATGAAAAAAAAGGATTTTATTTTATCCCAGTTGACCAGCGGGAAATATACGGAGATACAGGACGAAAAGGATATGGACGCCATTATCCGCCTTATCGTCCTGAATATAACGTACACTTTTGCGTCAATCCTGATTGGCAGTATCGGCGTTCACCACATGCGCGGCGGCCTGATTGATCAGGGCTTAAGCGAACTGATTATCGGGTTTCTTATTCTGTTAAACCTGTTGCTTCTCCGCACCGAACTTCCCTTTATGGTGGGAGGGGTTATCGTTACCGCCTTATTCGGCGGTTTCTGCGGCATATCGATTTTTACCAAAAGTGAATTGCAGGACTTTGCCAGCCTGTGGATATACTCCTACCCGCTGATGTCCATTTTTACCCTGGGACTGCCGGCAGGGCTTATTCCCGCGCTGCTGCTGTTCGCGGTTACGGTTGCCAGTACTGTTTTGCCGTCCTTAAACAGCTTTAACCATACCCTGCTTGAAATACTGCTGTTATGCGGGGTTTACCTTTTTGTCCTTGCTTTAACGGTTATATACGAATATGTCCGCTCCATAAAAGACCACTGGCTTTCCCGCCAGGACAGTTACATGAGCATGGTGTTTGAAAACAGTCCCGACATCATTCTGCTTTTTGATAAAACCGGCAGACTGGTGTACTGCGCCGATGTTTTTCTGCAAAGAGCCCATATTTCCAGCTTTGTCAGTGTACGCAAAACACATTATAGCGAGATTTTTTCCCGCTTTAACGAATCCGGCCTGTTTGATGAAATAGACAGTTTTTTCAAAACATCGGCGGCGGAAAAAAAGCCGGTTGTTTTTGAACGGGTAATAGACATTGGCCGCGACGAGAATCTGCGGCATTATCAGATTCACTTTACCCCCATGTACAACAATGAAAATGCCTTTCAGGGGGTCTTTATTCTGTTTCATGATATGACCGAGATTATCGAAGCCAAAAAACGCATGGAACAGGCAAGCAACGCAAAATCAAATTTTCTCGCCAATATGAGCCACGAAATCCGCACCCCCCTCAACGCAATTATAGGCATGACTACCATTGCAACCAATACCACTAATACGGAAAGGAAAGACTACTGCCTTGCCAATATTACCGGCGCTTCCAATCACCTTTTGGGAATAATTAATGACATTCTTGATATGTCAAAAATTGAAGAAGGCAAACTTGAGCTTTCCTGCACCGAATTTGAATTTTCCGCCATGCTGCGGCAAGTAACCGGTATTTTTGAATTTCGTCTGGGCGAAAAAAAGCAGCAGCTTATCATGGATATTGACCCCCGGATTCCTTCCCATATCATTACCGATGAACAGCGGCTTGCCCAGGTTATTACCAATCTGGTCAACAACGCGATTAAATTTACCCCCGATGAGGGGAAAATAACCATTCAGGCGAAACGGATTGATAATAACGAAAATCCCGATGTCTGCGAACTGGAACTGCGGGTTATTGATACGGGCGTGGGTATTTCCCGTGGACAGCAGGGCAGGCTCTTCCAACCCTTTGTTCAGGTTGATTCAAGCATTTCCCGCAAATATGGCGGTACGGGACTGGGGCTTGCCATCTCAAAAAAAATAGTAGAAATGATGCAGGGCGATATCCGCCTTGAGTCGGAAGAGGGACGCGGATCATCGTTTATTTTTACGATTAAAGCAAAGCCGGTATATGCGGCGGCGGGAACTGCCGAAACTAAACCGGACGCGGGTCAAAAAATCAACAGGGAAATTTTTTACGGAAAGCGGATACTCCTGGCGGAAGATGTTGAAATTAACCGCGAAATTGTTATTTCCCTTCTGGAAGATTTCAGGCTGGAAATTACCGAAGCGGAAAACGGGCAGCAGGCATTTGATCAATTTGCCGCCAACCCTGAAAAATATGATTTGATTTTTATGGATATACAAATGCCCGTGGTAAACGGTTACGATTCCGCCCGGCTGATCCGTTCATTTGATCACCCCCACGCAAAAACCGTTCCGATTATTGCAATGACGGCTAATGTATTCAAGGAAGATATAGATCTCTGTCTTGCGGCAGGAATGAACGGGCACGTAGGAAAACCGCTGAACATTAATGAAGTAATAACGGTTCTTAACAAATATTTAGCCCCCAACACCTAAATGCAGCAGTTACGCTACATAAGCCGCCAGTTTGTCCTTCCGGCTGATGTTCTGCAGGCGCAGCAGAGCTTTTTCTTCTATCTGCCGGATACGTTCTTTGGTAAGGTTGAAGCGGTCGCCAATTTCACTGAGCGACATGGGTATCCGTTTACCCAACCCATAATGCAAACGGATTACTTCCGCCTCTTTGCTGTCAAGAGTGCCCAGCAGTTCTTCAATATCATGTTCAAGTGATTTTTTCATCGCCGCCTGTTCCGGATCATCATAACGGTTATCTATCACAAAGTTCCCCAGCGATACCGCGCCGGCGCCGGTATCTACCAATTTTTCCAGTGACACCACTTCCCGGGAAATAGCCATTATATCCTCAATATAATGTTCTTTTATATTGAGCATTTGGGCAATTTCCTGTACCGGATTTTCAGTATTACCGGCAAGCATTTTTTGCGCTTTTTCAATGTGGATAAGGTTGTTTGCATGATTGGAAGGCAGACGGATTAATTTGGATTTTTCATACAGAGCTTTAAGTATTGATTGACGTATCCACCATACCGCATAGGATATAAAATGGTAGCCCCTGTTGACATCAAACTTCTCCACCGCTTTTATCAACCCTATGTTACCTTCATTGATTAAGTCCGCCAGCGGTATTCCCATCCCCTGGTATTTTTTCGCCACAGTGATAACAAATCGCAGGTTACTGTTTATCAATTTGTCGCGGGCGGCAATATTGCCCTGCATGGCGGCTCGGGCAGCCCCTTCTTCCTCCTCTCTGCTCATCAGAGGGATACGGCTGATTTCATTAAAGTATACGCGCAGAATACTTTCATCAGCACTGGATTTTCCGGTCTTTCTTTTCTTTTCCTTTACCGTTTTCATAATCGCCTCCTTATTCATTCAATAATATACAAGCAAAAACCATGCCAACTTGTGAGAATTTCAAAAAAAGTGTTATTTTAGGGGAACTATACTAAATTAGTAATGTTTTCATTTGAAAGCTAATCATTTCCGAGTATAAGAGAAGGCAATCGGCATTATAGTGGGTCAAAATGACTCAGGCGGTCAAAAAACATCAAAATGTGGGGCATTTTGACCCAGTGTTGCTTCTAAAGCAATGATTTCCGCGGTTTTATTTGCGTAAAGTTAACGCACCTCGCGATAATTTAATTTTATGAAATCTTTTAATTCATTGAATTCCGTTAAATCTTTTAAATACCTTGATTTTATTATACAAAGTTTATTTTCACTTATAAATATGTATATTGAATTTTTATCATATTTTATCTTATTAATTTTATCTTTTGTAATCTTTATATAAGAATTTTCAGAAGACATATTGATTTCATTTTCATTAACGATAAATGTTTGTTCTTCTTGAGATATTTTGTCCTTTTCAAAATATTTTTTATACATTATTTTTGGTCTTTTAATAACAAATAATATTACCAATCCAAAAATTAATACTGGTAATAAGTCTTCAAGAAAACGTATTCTATTATATAAAATGATACCATATATAAAAGAGCCTAAAAAAAATATAATGGCCACAAAAAATATAACGGCTACCTTCCCCTTAAGAAGGGTTTCTCTCATATAAAATCTATTCGTTTGAACAAAATCATCCAATGTTAATTTTCCATTAAATTTATATTCCATAATGTTATACCTCTAATCTACTATAATATCCAATATTCCTTTTGTCAAGTCTTTTTTACTTGCATTTCACATAACGTTCATGATGCAGCTCTCCATCCTCACGGGTTGATAGCCGACAGGCGGCGTACAGTTACAGACCCTTATATGCAGTACACCCATTTTTATACCTATTATACATCAATTATTCATTTATTTCATAATACGATATATTATTTTTATCAAATCCATCTAGTAAATGAGGTGGAAAATTATCAAACCATTTCGATTTTTGTGTTAAATAATAATGTATAATTATATTTATCATATTATTAGAAATATAAACAGCAACATATTTTAATAAATTAATATTATCAAATTTATAAATATATAATAATGTCTGGTTTTGGTACATTTCTGTTTGTGAATTGTCGAGCATACCCCATCTAATGCAATAATCTTTAACAATACTATTAATAAGTCTAATGTCATAATTATTTTCAATAATAATATGTTTTTCTAATGGTTTATTATCATTGGAAAAAACAATTTGTACTGCATAGATGAAAAATAATAGAATGAATATTCCATATAAAATATTTTTTCGTTTCATAATTTATTATTATACATTATTTCTCTAAACTCAATACTATTTTTAATATAATAATTGCAAGTCTGTTCTTGCGCCCCTTAACGGGGCGTGTTTATTAGTCTTCACCAATACTGGTTTTTTCGTGCTTCAACCTTAAAGCTGCATACCTCGCTTTGCCCGCCGCGCACTCGGCTTGCTAAAGCAAGCCGGCATTCCTGTATACTGTGGCTTCTATTGTGCGCGGTAACGTGTCGCATTTATTCGATCAACGCCGCTTAATGCGGCGCTGTTATTTGGTTACCGCGGCGCGGACGGTGAGCTAAAGCTCACCTCATTTTACTCGTCATGTAGGACTTGTCCGGCGCCGGAACGATTGGGGTTTACTCATCCACGCCCCTTAACGGGGCGCGTTTATTATTCCCCGACGATCTTCACCAACACCCGCTTTCTGCGCTGGCCGTCAAATTCACCGTAGAAAATTTGCTCCCAGGGGCCGAAGTGAAGTTTGCCGCCGGTAACGGCGACAACAACTTCACGGCCCATTATTTGCCGTTTTAAGTGGGCATCGGCGTTAATTTCACCGGTGTTGTGATGGTAGAATGATACTGGTTCGTGGGGAGCAAGTTTTTCAAGCCATACATCAAAATCGTGGTGCAGGCCGGATTCGTCGTCATTAATAAAGACGCTGGCGGTAATGTGCATGGCGTTTACCAGACATAGTCCTTCCTGTATGCCCGATTCCCGCAGCAGGGATTCTACCTCGCCGGTTATATTGATAAATTCCCGCGGCTTTTTGGTATTAAACCAAAGTTCTTTTGTTATTGATTTCATTGTCTACCCCCTAATTCTTCGATATTCTTCAAACAAACTGTCGTATAACGCAGCAAGTTTCCTGTCAGGCTGATACGTTTTTTCAATGCGTACCAGGGCATTGGCGGCCTCGGCAAATGAAGCGTATTTTCCCAACACACAAGAGCCAATAATGGCAAGACCCAAAAGTTCCGCTTCTTTTTGCCGGGGAACAAGCACCTGCTTTTGGGTAATGTCCGCCTTTATCTGATTCAATAACTCGCTGCCGGATGCGGTTCCCGCTATGCGTAACTCTCTCACAACCGCGCCGGCTTCTTCCATTATGCCCATAATGTCGCGGATTGCGCAGCAAATGCCTTCCAGTACGGAACGGGCAAATTCGCTCTGGCCGGTGGAAAGACTCAAGCCCCGCAGTATGCCCCGCGCCGACGGATTCCAAACGGGGGCGCGTTCACCGGCAAGGTAGGGCACAAATATCAGACCACCTGCCCCGGCCTGCGCTGTTTGCGCCAGCGCAAAAAAATCATCGTAGGTTTGGCCCAAAAGATTGCAGCCCCATTCAATAGCCTTTCCTGTGGTGGAAACAATTCCCGAAAGGTTGAAAAAAGGCTTTACCGGATGACGGTACGACATAAGCCGCTTGTCGGTAATATGATTTTCCGTGCAGGCGTTTATTCCCTCGGAAGTGCCGGCGCGGTCGCAGACTTGCCCCGGCTGCACCACCCCCGCGCCGAGAATCGCCGCAAAAAAATCAGGGCCGCCGGAAATGACCGGAATATCCGGTTTAAAGCCAAAACGGGCGGCTGTGTGTGGGGCAAACCCGCCAAATATTTCGCCGGGACGGATAAAGGGAGGAAATTTTTCCCTGTCCAAACCAAGGCGCTCAAGAATCGAATCATTCCAAAACCAGCGTTCAAATCCGTCCGAGGGAAAAACCGTCCGCGCTTCGCCGGTCAGGGCAAAGGCAAGCAGTTCGGGGCAGCCCAAAAAACAGGCGGTTTTTTCATACAGTTGCGGTTCATTGGTTTTGATGTCCAGCGCCTTGGGCAGAAAAAAGCCCGCATCGACAAAACCGCCTGCAAGCGCGGAAACTTGTTCCGCAGCCCGTGCCGCCCGCCGGTCAAGCCACAGCCGCGCCGGAGCGGCGGACACATTGAGACCCCCGGCGGCAAGTTCCGGCTTGTTCAGCACCGGAACCAGACTGGGGCCGTTTCCGCTGATGACCACGGCTTCAATAGCGGTCAGCGGGACGGCGGCGGCGAGAGTCCGGCAGCAATCCTCAAATGCCTTCAGCCATTGTCCGCTGTCCGTTTCATGACGCATACCGTCACTCAAATTGATTGAAAGAGGAACGGCGGCGAAGGCAGTGCGGTTGCCCGCAAAATCCCAGATGGCCGACTTAAAACTTGATGTCCCTATGTCAACAGTAAGCAGCATTTTTTATATTTTAATCCATAAAAAGCATTGTGTCTTCATAAAAAATATGTCATATTCAATGCAAGGTGCTTGTTAACAAAATACTCAAAGAAAAAATAATGGAGGCTTTCTCCTCGGTACTCCCTATTACCGTCATTGTGCTGGTGGTCACGGTGGTTTTAACGCCCATGACATCGGGAACAATATTGATGTTTTTAACAGGCGCCGCATTGCTGATTGTTGGGATGGGCTTTTTTACTCTGGGGGCTGATATGGCCATGATGCCGATGGGGGAAAGCATCGGCATACAACTCACCAAAAGTTCCAAAATTATTCTGATTATCATTATCAGTTTTGTAATTGGTGTTCTCATCACCATTGCCGAACCGGATTTACATGTTCTGGGACGGCAGTTTCCGTCAATTCCGGCTGTGTATCTGATTCTGACCGTCGCGGCAGGCGTGGGAATTTTTTTGGCAATCGCCATATTGCGGCCCCTGCTGAAAATTCCCCTTCCGGCGTTGCTGGTTGTTTTCTATATAATAATTTTTGTGGTGGCGCAGTTTGTCCCCGCCAACTTTATTCCGGTTGCTTTTGATTCAGGCGGCGTTACCACCGGCCCCATAACGGTTCCTTTTATTCTGGCGATGGGCGTTGGCGAAGCCCTTATCCGCAGTGATAAACATTCTCAGGAAGACAGTTTCGGCCTGGTGGCACTGTGCAGCGTGGGGCCAATTCTGGCGGTGATGCTTTTGGGAATTTTTTACCGCTCCGGTCAGGTGGAAGTTGAAACGTATGTTTTTCATGATGCGGCCACTTCGCGCGATGTAGCGAGAAGTTTTTTTATTGAAATTCCCCATTTCCTTAAAGACGTGTCAATCGCAATGGGCGCTATTGTTTTTTTCTTCATAGTATTTCAACTTGTTTCACGGCGTTATCATCAACACCAGCTTGGCCGTATCGCGGTCGGTTTTCTTTACACCGTGATAGGTCTGGTGCTTTTTTTAACCGGCGTAAACGTGGGCTTTATTCCGGTAGGCCAGCTTTTGGGTTCTGAAATTGGCGCATCGCCGTATAAATGGGTTTTAGTCCCTCTGGGGATTTTGATAGGCTACTTTATCGTGGCGGCAGAACCGGCGGTTCATGTTCTGAACAAACAGGTTGAAGAAATTTCATCCGGGGCCATCACCGCAAAAATGATGAACCGGGGGCTTGCTATCGGCATGGCCGCGGCATTGGCAATCACCATGACGCGGATATTGCTGCACATTCCCATTATGTGGATTTTGATTCCCGGCTATGCCTTCGCTTTGATACTCACTTTTTTTGTGCCGCGCATTTTCACCGGCATTGCGTTTGACTCAGGCGGCGTGTGTTCCGGCCCCATGAGCTCCACATTTCTCCTGCCTTTTGCAATGGGAACCTGCACAGGCGTGGGCGGCAACATGATGATTGACGCATTCGGCATTGTCGCCATGATTGCAATGACGCCCCTTATCGTTATTCAACTGATGGGGCTGGTCTACCAGTTTAGAACCAAACAGGCCGCCGCTCTGACCGAACAGCAACACGCCGCCATCAATACCGCCGCGGCGGGCAGTGTTGTGGATTGGGGCAAAATAACCATATTCGAGGAAGAGGATTAAATGGCAAAAAAAACCATGATTTCACAATTTATTTCCCGTTTGCCCGGCAAGATGCGGCAGCAAAATGTTCCGCCCCCGGAGATTCCCCGGCCCCATACGCCGTCCCTTAAACTGATATTTTTTATTGTTGACTGGCATCGCGCCAATGTTGTGAGCGATGTTTGTGTGGAAGAAAAAGTCCGCTTTCACTTTATCAGCAAGGGCAGGGGAACGGCAAGCTCGGATATTCTCGACATTCTGGGCATTGGCGTCGGTGAAAAAGCAATAATCACCTGTTTGGAACAGGCGGTAGGCGTGCAGGTCTTAATGAAAGAAGTGCGAAAAAAATTGAAGGTTTACGGCCCGGGCGCGGGAATTGCCTTTACCGTTTCCCTTTCGGCAATCAACAATCCGGCGCTCTTGATATTCAAGCAAAGTATCCATAAAAATGAAAAAATCGCCTCCGGCTATCCCGAAGGTGAAGGAGTAAATATGGCAAATGAATTTTCACATGATCTTATTATATCGGTGGTAAATCAGGGCTACAGCGATGAATTGATGAATACCGCCCGCGCGGCAGGAGCGTCAGGCGGCACGGTGTTGAATGCCCGCGGTCAGGCTCACGAGGGGGCGGTCAAATTCTTCGGTGTTTCCGTGCAGGACGAAAAAGAAATCATTCTCATTTTGACCAGCAAAGCCAGAAAGGTTTCTATCATGCGCGCCCTGTGCGAAACGCACGGCTTTAACAGCAAGGCCGAAGGAATAATATTTTCCCTGCCGGTTGATGATGTTCTGGGTTTAAGTTTTGAGTGAGCGGACATTTTCCCGTTTCAAGCTGCATTATGGAACGCCGAGGGTTTTTTATGGGACTTTGTACCATTATAAATAAGGGGATTTTTATGAAAAAAATAAAGGGTATTATACCGCAGGGCAAGCCCTGCAAAGAAGTTGCTTACGCAACTTACAAAAGCCTACGGCGGCTTTCCGCGTGCAAGCTCGGACTAAAGTCCGGCGGGGTATTAAACCCGCGAACCTTCGGTTCGGCGTTTCCTCACTCGCTCGGTCATGTCCGTGCAAGCACGGTCGCGACCTCGCTTCGTTCGTCAATAACTGTTTTATTGGTTGTTTTTTGTATTATTTCTCCAAAAATATTTGCCGGTGAAAATGATGATAATTATGATGAGCTTGATAAATATTATTTCCCCTGGCAGTTATATAATTATTATCATGCTAATAATAGCAGCAGTATTTTGTTAAAATATCCTTTTATAAATATCATTTCTCCAAATGACTATGATAGATATTTGAAAGATTCAAAAGATGCTTCTTTCTTTGATCGTCTTTATGCGTTTAATGAAAATTTAGGTGATTATATTTATTTTCAATTTCGAATGTTAAAGTTTATTGATGATTTTACCGGCGGTCCTGAACGACGCCGCAGGGAACAACAGGAAAAGGACAAAATATACAATATGTTAAATCCGGCTGAACCCCCAAGATGATATTTTGGCGGCTATTTTCTTTTTGACTCTTTTTGGAGTAAATTCCCTATATGCTCTTTTCTTAAATAAGCCTTTATAATTATTGACCAGTCCGGTACAAGGGGTATTTCGCACACTTGCATTTTTATGGCATCTATGCAACAATTGTTCAAGGAGGCAAATATGAATTCCAGCCGTTATTTTTTCACTTCCGAATCTGTCGGAGAAGGTCATCCCGACAAACTATGCGATCAGGTATCAGATGCGATTCTGGACGCCTGTTTAAAAGACGATCCCCAGAGCAGGGTTGCCTGTGAAACTTTTGCCTCAACCTCGCTGGTGCTGGTAGGCGGAGAAATCACCACCAACACTTTTGTGGATATTCAGCATATAGTCCGCGAAGTAGCGCGGGAAATCGGTTATACCAAGCCCGAATACGGTCTGGATTGTAATTCAATGGCAGTAATGAACATGATTCACAACCAGTCCCCGGACATCAGCCAGGGCGTTTCCGGCACGGGCCTGAAAAAATTCAAGGGCCAGCAGGGAGCGGGTGACCAGGGTATAATGTTCGGTTTTGCCTGTAATGAAACCAAAGAACTGATGCCTTTACCCATTACCCTTGCCCATAAAATTCTGTTGCAAGCGACAAAACTCCGCAAGAACAAAACCATCAAGTGGCTGCGGCCCGATTCCAAGAGTCAGGTAACGATAGAATACGAAGGTCTCAAACCGGTTCGCATTGACGCGGTGGTTGTCTCCCATCAGCATGATCCCGAAGTGACCTATAAAGACATTGAAGCCGGAATCATCGAACAGATTATCAGACCGGTGCTTGAGCCTACCGGCCTTCTGGACAAAAAAACCAAATACTTCATTAACCCCACGGGCCGGTTCGTGGTAGGCGGGCCTTTTGGCGACACGGGACTTACCGGCCGCAAAATTATCGTTGACAGTTACGGCGGCATGGGCCGTCACGGCGGCGGCGCATTTTCCGGCAAAGACCCCACCAAAGTTGACCGTTCCGCCGCCTACGCCGCCCGCTATGTCGCCAAAAACATCGTCGCCGCAAAACTTGCCGCCCGCTGTGAAATTCAACTGGCCTATGCCATTGGCGTACCGTTCCCCGTCTCAGTCATGGTAGACACTTTTGGAACCGGCAAGGTCGAAGAGCGGCGCATAGAAGCCGCGGTTCAAAAAGTCTTTGACTTAAGCCCTGCAGGAATCATCAAAACCCTGGATCTCCGCCGCCCCATCTACCAGAAGACCGCATCTTACGGGCATTTTGGCCGCGCCGAGTTCCCCTGGGAAAAGACCGATAAAACGGAAGAACTGAAAAAGGTAATCGGCTGATTTTTAATACTTGACTCCAACCAGCTAGTCTATTAGACTAGTTGGCTGGGGGTTTTATGACACAGCAGATCGGGGCTTTTGAGGCCAAGACTAATTTTTCACAGATTATGACTAAAGCGGCACAGGGGAATGATTTTATTATTACCAAACGGGGAAAAGCCGTGGCAAGAATCATCCCTTTTGAAAAAAAACCGGATATGACTTTTAAAGAAGCGGTAGAACAGCTTGTGGAGATGCGGAAACTCTACCGCGGCAAGCCGGGTTCATTTAACATCCGTGCGGCAATTGAAGAAGGGCGCAAATAATGATCTATGTTTTTGATGCCTCTTTTATCGGTGCGTTGATTATACCTGATGAACATAATCCACGTGTGAAAAAAATGTACGATAGAATTGAAAATGAAGATGAAAAACATGTCCCCCATTTGCTTTGGTACGAAATAGCAAGCATTTTCAGTAACCTTATCCGGCATGGACGTTTTTCCGGCGATGAAGTACAGCAATTTTTTCCGCGCCTTGCTGCCTTTAACTTAAAAACTGATTTTGAAGCAGGAGTCGCTTATTCACAAAAGTTACTGCGTCTGTGCAACGATTACCATTTAAGCTCCTATGACGCGGCTTATCTGGAACTGGCGGATCGAAAAAAAGCCGTCCTCTGTACGCTTGATAAAGATTTGCGGGCTGCCGCAAAAAAATACGGCGTTGTAATTTTATAACAAAATGAACGCTTTTCTTTTGCATCAGTCAATACGTGCCGCCGCTGAAATCAGCTTTTCCCGCTCCGGCGGCCCCGGCGGGCAGAATGTCAATAAAGTTAACACTAAAGTAACACTGCGGCTGCGGCTCGCTGATATTGACGGCCTGAGCGAAGCCGAACTGGACAGGGCGCGGGAACTGCTGGCGAACCGCATTACCAATGGGGATGAAATTGTCATAAACGCCGATGAAGAACGTTCCCAAAAAACCAATCTGGAACGGGGTTATTTTCGTCTTGAGGCGCTGATTGCCGCCGCTGCCCGTCTGCCCAAACACCGCCGCCCCACTAAACCATCGCGGGCTGCCCGCGAACAACGGCTGCAAACAAAACACCTGAACAGCCGGAAAAAAGCGCTCAGGCGCATTAAACCCGATGAGTGAACCGGCACACGGCGGCATTCTTCTTGCCGCGATTAATGCCAAGTGGATACATCCCTCGCTGGCCCTGCGGCTTCTGAAAACCAATCTTGGCCCATTGGAAAAAGATTGCGCTATCATCGAATTTGCCCTGCGCCAGCCCCTGCGGGAAAAAACCAACCCCATTCTGGCGGCGCAGCCCCGGATTTTCGGCCTTTCGGTTTCAATCTGGAATCATACCGCCACACTGGAACTGCTTAAAGAATTACACCAAACGTGGGAAACAGAACAGCGCCCGCTGGTTGTTCTGGGCGGCCCGGAAGTATCGTATTTGCCGCCGGAAGCGGAGATATTCCGTTATGCGGATTATTGCATCGTGGGAGAGGGTGAAATCGCCTTTCGGGAGTTATGCGAAACTATTTTTAATTATGAGGATTCTCATATTGAAAAAAATAGTGGTGTAAAAACGATTTTTGTCAACCGCGAATTTCAACAGGTTAATGTAACTGCCATTAAAAGCGCTTATCATTTGTATACTGATGAGGACGTGCGTAAAAAACTGGTTTATGTGGAGGCGAGCCGGGGCTGTCCTTTTGGTTGTGAATTCTGCCTTAGCGCACAATCCAACAAAGTGCGGGAATTTCCCCTGGAGCCGTTTTTGGCGGAAATGGACGATTTAATTCGGCGGGGCGCGAAAACGTTTAAATTTCTTGACCGTAGTTTCAACCTGAATATTGAACGGGCGCGGCAGATTATGGAATTCTTTCTGAACAAAATTGAAGAACGCGCAGAACCTTTTGTTGTTCATTTTGAGATGATTTCTTCCCGTTTTCCGCCGGAACTGATAGAAACCATCGCCCGTTTTCCCCCCGGAACCCTGCGGCTGGAAATCGGCATACAGACACTCAACCCTGATGTTGCCGCCCGCATCGGCAGGCCGTCGGAGCCGGAACGGGAATTGGCGGCCATTACCCTGCTGCGGGAAAAAACCCATGCCATTATCCACGCCGATCTTATTGCCGGACTTCCCGGCGAAGACATGGCTTCTTTCGGCAGGGGCTTTGATTTGCTATGGGCGGCGCTTTCTTCGCTATTTACTGATGGCGGGTCATTTACCGAAATACAGTTGGGTATCTTAAAACTGCTGCCCGGTACGGCGATTGTCCGGCATAACGCCGCTTATGGAATGTGTTACAACTCCTTGCCGCCTTATGAAGTAATGGAAACCGCCGCCATGCCCGCCGGCGACCTTGACCGCCTGAAAAATTTTGCCCGCTTTTGGGAACTTATCGTCAACCGGGGATTGATAAACATTCGCCAACACTGCGGCAATTCTCCGGTATTCAACCAATTCATGACTCTGGCAGATTCTCTTCTTGCCCGCTTTGGACGCAACTGGGGCATAGATAAAAAAGAATTGCACGAAGCGGTAGCAGCATTTTTTGCCTTAACCAGCACCTAAACTCTTAGGTGCTGGAAGGAAACGTTATGCGTCATTTCCCGGTAAACAGATTACTCCGTAAACTGACCCATCTTTCTGAATTTCTGGTAGCGTTTTTCCGGTAAGCCGTCAAAATTTTCCTTTAACAAACGGCCAAACGCGGAATGTACCCACGCGGTAATATTCGCCGCAGTCAGGTTAATGTCTTTGGCTGCGCCGCCTTCCGGTTCGGCGATTATCTGGTCGCAGATGCCGAAAGAATGAAGATCATCGGCGGTAATTTTTATCATTTCGGCAGCTTCCCGTTCCCGTGAACCGTCTTTCCAGAGAATCGAGGCAAAACCCTTGGGGGAAATCACCGAGTAGAGGGCGTTTTCCAGCATGGCAAGTTCATCGCACACGCCGATTGCCAGCGCCCCGCCGGAACCGCCTTCGCCGAGAACCAGCGACAGTATCGGAGTTTTCAGCATCATAAATTCATGGAGGTTGCGGGCAATCGCTTCACCCTGACCGCGTTCCTCCGCGCCAACGCCGCAGAATGCGCCCGGCGTGTCGATAAAGCAAATTACCGGCCTGCGGAATTTTTCCGCCTGTTTCACCAAACGCAACGCCTTGCGGTAGCCTTCCGGGTGGGGCATGGAGAAATTGACTTTTTGCAGTTCGGTAATGTCCCTGCCCCGCACCTGCGCGATAACAGTAACCGGCGTGTCTTCAAAAAGACCGATACCGCCCAAAAGGGCCGGGTCATCGCTGAAATAACGGTCTCCGTGGAATTCGGTAAAATCTTTGAACAGCAGGGGAATGTATTCGCGAATCGTTGGACGGCCCAGATTTTTCAGGAGATCAACTCGCTGCATTATGTTTAACGGCATTATATCCTCCCTTTCGGCCCATAGCCGTGCAGACGGATCAACCGGACGAGCGCGGCGGGCATATCCTGCCGGCCTGCCACCATGTCGGCGAAACCGTGTTCATGAATAAATTCGGCGGTTTGAAACCTTTCCGGCAGGGTTACGCCGATGGTATTTTCGATAACCCGCTTTCCGGCAAAGCCGATGGTTACGCCCGGCTCGGCGATGATAATATCACCTAACATGGCGAATGAGGCGGTAACGCCGCCGGTGGTGGGGTCGCATACTACGGAAATGTAAAGTTGTCCCGCTTGGTTGTGCCGGGCAACCGCCCCGGATGTTTTTGCCATCTGCATCAGGGAAAAAATCCCCTCCTGCATACGTGCCCCGCCGGACGCGGTAAAAATAATCACCGGCAGTTTGTTGGCCGTGGCGTATTCAACGGCGCGGGTAATTTTTTCGCCTACCACGCTGCCCATGCTCGCCATCATAAACCGGCTGTCCATAATACCCAGCACAACGGGATAGCCCTGAATGGCGGCGCGTCCCGTTACTACCGCCTCCCGCGTACCGCAGCTTTCCTGCGCTTCGCGGACTTTATCTTCGTATCCGGGGAAGGAAATGGGATTCCCCGAATCCATTCCCGAATCGAACTCGTTAAAACTTCCCTCGTCAACGGTAATACGCAGGCGGTCCTGCCAGCCAATCCGGCTGTGGTACCCGCATTTCCCGCAGACCCAAAGCTGCCGCTCAAAATCAGCGGCAGGGGCAGTGGTCTTGCACTGCGGACAGGTAAAATCACTCATAATGACAAATTTACCGAATTTGTCAAGATTAGTCAAGGGAGCCTCTTCCAAAACGGGGGAATTTACTTAAAAAATGGAGTAAAAGAAGAAATGAATTTTATACTGCGGCGGCAATCCGTTCCCGTACCATTTCGCCGATAATTTCTGTGGGAGTTTTATGGGTTGCCATTGATTTTGTCAAAAGATAGTTCTCTGAAAGATGATCAACGGCGAACATTTTGAATGATTTTGTCGCAAAACCACCATTGGTACTGGGGTCTATTTCAGGCGGATTTTTGGTATAGTATTCGTCCCAGTATTCCGCTTCTTCTTCAGTCATTTCTTTCATA
>JAITCL010000113.1 GCA_031283105.1 Treponema sp.
AACGTGAACGCCCACCACTTCAATTTAACGTCTTTGAAGTTTGTGAAGGAGGAAATCAACTCGTCCCGCATTTCCTTGTCGGGGAGGATCAGGATAAAAGCGATAATCATGGGGGCAAGAAGCCCCAACAAACTTAAAAAACTCCCGAAAGTTACCCAAGCGGGGCTATCCCATAAACCAGAATGGGAAATGCCCGCGCAAATAAACCAGAGCGCCCATGGCACAAGTACGGCAATGCCGTAAAATATGAATGGGTGGCGGTATCTTTCTATTTTCATATAAAAGCCTCCTAGTTTAGCCATTGTAGACCGACCATTGGTCTATAATCAAGTGGTTTTGGGGGTACTTTTTATTTTTTGGGGGACAATGATATTATAGTTTTTTACTATTTAGAATGCTTTTTATTCGTGTTGAGGGGTTTAATGCCGCCTATGGGCGGTGAGTGCAAGGAAGTGATTGTACATCGCCGCCAAGAGGCGACGTGTACATACCCCGTCCCTTTAGGGCGGGGTTGTTGATTTTACCTTTTTTGCGTTTATTGACGAACGAAGTGAGGTCGCGGCTGTGCTTGTACGGACATGACCGAGCGAGTGAGGAAACGAAGGGTTTAATACCCCGCGGCTTGCCGCGGAAAGCCGCCGTAGGCGGCGGGTGCAGGGCTCTGCCCTGCGGTATAATACCCTTTATTCATAGAGGTACCATGTGGGGCAGTATGACAATTGGGATTATCTGACCAACTTTATAAAAAAGAACAGGGATAACCTTGAAACGGAACTCGCCGCGGCTCCCTATGCGGTTAAGGTCAAGCGGCACCCGTGCCGTCCCAATCTGGTGATGTTCAAGTACAGTCAGTTTGAGTCGGATTTTTCAAATCCCATTGTTCGTTGTTGCAGGGGTTCGGTGTATGACATTCGTGAGGACGGAACGGTCAGCCCATACCTTATGCCGTTTTTTAAATTTGCCAATTACGGGGAAAAAGGGGCTGACCCCATCGACTGGAATCACACCTTGTATGTGCGGGATAAACTTGACGGTTCGCTGTTGAAGCTGTTGAAGGAACCGGACGGCCAGGATTTGTGGACAACCAACGGCAGTTTTGATCTGGATGTAGAAATACCCGAAGTGTATGAGGTAGAAAACAAGGAACGGCTTGCGCCGCCCCATACTTTCGCTTCTCTGCGGGATTATGCCCTGCGGGGGCATGAGGAAGAAGTACAGCGCCTGCCCACGGGCTGGACTTTTATGTTTGAGCTGACCTCCCCCTACAATAAAATTGTCGTTCCCTATAAAGAGACAAAACTTACCCTTTTGGGCTGCCGTGACCCGCAGGGGCTTGAGCATACCCCCGAATGGGCTGCGGAAACCTTTGGGATGAGTTTTGCAACCCCGCAGGTGTATCCGCTTAAAAGTATTGATGAAGTTATTGCCTATTGCCAGTCCATTGATTCCAATGATAGGGAAGGGGTTGTTGTTCAGGATGAAAATTTTAACCGCATTAAAATCAAGTCAGACCATTACCGCAGCCTTTCCTTCCTGAAAGGCGAGGATCATTTTTCCGATGAACGAATCTTTGCCGCCATAAAGATGGAAAGCATAGACGACGCTCTGGCCGCATGGCCTGAAATCCGTCCCCGAACCGATGAAATTATCGCCGAATGGCTTGGTTTCAAAAACAGTGTCGCGGGTTTGTGCGCACAAGCGGCGGCGTATTTTCAGCAATGCCGGCAGGATTGCGCCGGTGATCCCAAAGAGGCAAAAAAACGCTACGCCCTGTTTGTTCTGGAAAAATACAAACCGCTTTCTTCTTTTCTTTTTGAAGCGGTTAAAGAAAATGCCGATTTTGAAACCCTTTACCAAAAAATCGACTACAAAGAATTAAAAAATTACTGGATTCCCGCCGTGGAGGGATAAATGTCTTCCAAAAATTACGTTTATATCTACACCGACGGCGGGCCTGAAAAATGGGCCTTTGTGGTGGTAAAGGACAACCGCATTATCCATGAGGAGTCGGGAACATTCGGCATTTCCGCATCGACTAACAATGATGACACGGAATCTGAAGGCATTTTCAGGGCGCTACAATACGCCAAAGACCACCCGGACAATTATATTCTGATTACCGATTCCCAGGCGATACTTGCCAAAGTAAACGGAAATGCCGTTAATATTACCAAAAACCCCAACATTCGCGGGATTCAAACAATTCTTCGGGATTTCAAAGAATCCCCCCTGCCCATCAGTTTTTCGCTCAAGTGGGAAAAGCGGATTTCCAATAATTTTATGAAACGGGCTGATTTTCTGTGTAAAGGGTGAGTAGTTGTTTCGGAAAAATATACCATGTATTACGAATGAAACATCAGAATATCACGAAAGAAATATGGTTAAATTTGCCGGTTTCTGATATATCTTTGGTAGTTTTGCACAGTAAAGGTTGAGTAGTTTTTTCGGAAAAATATACCAAAAAACTAAATGTTTGACAATTTCATCCTTCAGTGACATAATGAATATTAACAAACCTGAATTCTATTCTTTCATACGCGCTATTTTTCAGCATTTCGAGTGAATCCTGCAGAACATAGTATTCATGGCAAAAGATCAGGAGGAATTGAAATGAAAATTAAAATCAAACTGAGTCTTATAGTGATCGCTATTGTGGCGGTTGTGGCGGGGAGTATTGCGGTCATTCTGCTAAGACAGGCTTCCCAAAAAATCCTGGCGCTGAATATTGAGAGTCTCGCCTATCTGAATGATGAACAGACGGCATACTGGGAAGGCAGGGAAAACAGATATTTTGAGGTAATACGCACGGTGGCTGCCATGATGGCCGATTATGAATCAATTCCGGCGGCGGAGCGGCGTGA
>JAITCL010000015.1 GCA_031283105.1 Treponema sp.
GCATTTTAGTGGTCAGATGCCCGGTGATTATGGCGGAGGTGTTACACCCGTTCCCTTTCCGAACACGGAAGTTAAGCCCTCCCGCGCCGATGATACTGCCTCTCTAAGGGGCGGGAAAGTAGGTAGTCGCTGGGCTTTTTATTTTTAACGCCCCTCCTAGACAAAAAGGGGGCTTCTTTTGCTATTTAATCGTCAATTTTTTTACCGATACTATAATATGAAAAAGATTTTTTTTAGTTTCTTATTCTTCGTAACGGTATTTATTATTCCGTATTATGCACAGGCCCAAGTGGCAGATATTTTTCGGCAGGAAGGTATTGCTTCATGGTATGGCAGGGAGTTTGATGGCCGTCCAACAGCGTCAGGGGAAATTTTTGATGCAACTAAATTAACAGCCGCTCATCCAAGTCTGCCATTTGGGACAATGATTGTAGTAACAAACCATCATAACAACAAAAAAGTAACAGTCAGGGTAAATGACCGCGGACCTTTTGTCGCTGCAAGGATTATTGATATTTCAATGGCCGCCGCCGAACAGCTTGATATGATAGTTACCGGAACAGCCCCTGTTACAATTGAAAGTATCGAAAGGATTGTTATGCCTTCTCCGGTTACAGAAACTGTAAAATTACCGTCTGTTGCTGAAACACCAACTGTAACAGTAAATCAACCTGTAAGTACGGCGGTTTTTGCCTCACAGCCGGTTGTTACTTATCCTCCGCAGCAAATTAGAATTACTCCGGCAATAAACATTGTGCCGAATAAAACGTACAGGTTACAGCTCGGTTCCTATAAGGTAGCAAGGAATGCGATAGATACTTTTGACAGATTAAAAAATTCAGGCTTCAATCCTGCTTATGAACGGTACATAGACAGTAATAACGGAGAATATTTCCGTGTGGTACTCGCCGGAATACGCGGAACTGATGTACAATTAACAGCAGAAAAACTCGGAGCAGCCGGTTTCAGTGAGGCCCTGATTCGGGAGGAAAAATAGGGGGGGGTATCAATATGAAGAAAATGAGTATTTTGAAAATCATTGGCATTGTAGTTCTTGTTGCCGGTATTGTGGTTTTAATTATGGGGGCTTATGACCTGATTAAATTTAATATTTCAACAGGCGGAAAAATTGCAAATAATATTGCGGGATTTTTTGGTACAAAAACAGAAACTGTAAAAAATTGCATAATTCAAATTTGTATAGGTTTGGTTTGTTCGGTTACAGGTTTTGTTTTATATAAAAAAGGATAGCCTTGTATATCCCATGCGCAGTAACCGGAAATTATGAATAAACGCGCGTTGCGGGCTGATATATTATTAATGCTTACTGCCGCTATTTGGGGTTTTGGTTTTGTCGCCCAGCGTTCCGGAATGGAATATGTTGGACCTTTTGCGTTTAACGGAATTCGTTTTATATTGGGGAGTATTTCATTGCTCCCTTTTATTTTTATAAGACGCAGCCGTTTTGCTGCGGATATTAGAGTTGTTCGGAAACTTCAGTTTCTGAACAACTTCCTTGTAAAAACAGCAGTTTTGCAGGCTGAAAGCCGAAAAGTTGCAAGACTTGAGAGACAACCAACCGGGTTGTCTCTCAAGTCTATTGTTCCGTCAATGCAAATGCTTCTGCCTTCTTTTGCTGCGGGAAGCTGTCTTTTTATCGCTGTAGTCCTTCAACAGTTCGGCTTACTTTTTACCACCGCAGGGAACGCAGGTTTTATTACAGGTCTTTATGTGGTATTTACTCCTATTGTGGGAATTTTTCTGGGAAGAAAAACCGGGCTTCCTACATGGATTGGCTCTGTTCTTACTCTCACAGGGCTTTACTTTATCAGTGCCGCCGGCCGCTCTTCAGTGAATCCTGGCGATATAATTACCGTTATAAGCGCTCTTTTTTGGACTGCGCACGTTCTGCTTATTGACCGGTTTATGAATGTTGATATTCAGCGTAAAATTTCTGTTGATCCTGTAGAGCTTTCTGCTGGGCAGTTTGCAGTCTGCGGAATATTAATGTTGTTAGGCGCTTTTTTTATAGAGTCCCATGTGATTGACGTAATAGAAAAAATTAATCCTTCATTGCTTGATAAAGGTCTTTTTGAATGGCAGCCTTTCCCTGCGCTCATTACCGCCTTTAAAAACGGAACGATGCGGTTTTCATTTCAGATTATCATTCCAATCCTGTATGGCGGACTTTGCTCTGTGGGGATTGCCTATACTCTTCAAGTTATAGCCCAACGTGATGCGCCACCTGCTCACGCTGTTATAATTCTCTGCTTTGAGGGCTGTTTTGCCGCTCTTGGCGGCGTACTGCTTCTTGCGGAAAAAGTCGGAGTGTGGACGCTGTTGGGTTTTGTTTTAATGCTTGCCGGAATGTTGTCTACTCAATGGGAAGTAATTGCAGGCGGAACGAAATTAAAAAAAACCGCCAACTAATTGTGCTTTATAACAGCTTCTTTCATTTCCTTCACATAACGGTAAATGTACGGCCCCGCTTCCGTTCCGTATTCCGCCGCGATTTTAACAATGGCGCTCCCTACAATAACGCCGTCTGCGATACGCGCCATTTGCGCCGCCTGCTCAGGGCTGTGAATGCCGAAGCCGATTGCGACAGGAAGCGGCGTTACGGATTTTATTGCCGCCGTAATCGAAGCCAAATCTGTGGTTATCTCTCCCCTTATGCCCGTAACGCCCATTGAAGAAACAAGATAAATAAAGCCCGATGCGGTTTTTGCGATTTCCTTTATCCGCGCCTCTGAAGTCGGAGCAATCAAAGAAATAAGGTCGATGTTGTGTTTACCCGCTGCTTCACGCACGGTAGCCTGTTCTTCAAAGGGCAAATCTGGAATGATGACGCCGTCAAGCCCGGCTTCTCCGCAGCGCTTAAAGAAAGCGTCATAGCCTGTCTGACCGCCTGCTGCGCAGCAAGCGGTCAGGCCGTAACGGAAAACAGGGTTGATGTATGTCAGGAAAACCAGCGGGACACTCGTTTC
>JAITCL010000055.1 GCA_031283105.1 Treponema sp.
AGACAGACAGACAGACAGACAGACAGACAGACAGACAGACAGACAGACAGACAGACAGTTAATTATGCGGTCAATTTCAATTTTGTCAACCCCCCAGTAGCGTGTTTTTTCTTTTTTAATATCCATTTAACCATTCTCCTCATATCCACGGCATTATGCCGGAACACAATGTCCGGCTTGTGTATACCTGCGCGTATGCGCAGAAAATTCAATACAGGAAGGAAATCAAAATGAAGAACCTCACGAGATTACTGGGGATTATCGCCCT
Source organism: Treponema sp. (assembly GCA_031283105.1). Lineage (GTDB taxonomy): Bacteria > Spirochaetota > Spirochaetia > Treponematales > Breznakiellaceae > WQXQ01. The sequence continues at coordinate 269 of JAITCL010000055.1, forward strand.
TGCAGCGGTAATGGGAACAGGAATTATTAATGCACAAACGGTTAGCCCTGATAGCGCTATAGAGGGAAAGGAATACAAGGTCGGTGATACAGGACCTGCAGGCGGTATTATTTTTTATGTCAAGAAAGATAACAGCGACGGCTGGCGTTATCTGGAAGCAGCGCCTTATGATATAAACGTGAAATGCCAATGGGGCGTTTATAAAGACAGCGTTGAAACCGGTGGACGGGTCGGAGATGGAAAAAATAATTCCCAGAGGATTCTTCTTGCGCTTTCAAGAAGACCAACTGATATTGGCCGCGCCGCAGAGTTATGTGACAGACTGGAAATAGGCGGTTTTGATGGATGGTTTCTGCCAAGTCTTAATGAATTGTCCACCTTATTTAAGGCAATGCAATTTCTGAATAAACTTGGTAATTTTAAGAAAGAATTTTACTGGACTTCAACCCAAAAACACGAGAAAGATTCTTTTGTGATTAATATGGGTACCGGCAAGATAGGAGATAAAGACAAAGATCATAAGCATAATGTCAGGGCTATAAGGTCGTTCTAAACGGGGCGCGCGGCGGAAAACACGGAGTTTCACGGAGGGGAATAAACCGGTCGGAGGGGGCGGGCGGGTAGCGGAAATATTTGGAATTCTCCGCCGGAGCAGACCAGGGAAAAAAAGCAAAAACTAGGTGTACAGTAACAGCGTCCGGCACACAAAGTATGAGGACAGCACTGATTTACAGAACTGAAAAACACTTGGTTGTAGAAAAAAAGGCCGGACGGGGCTGCACAGGCGGGTTCTACAAGCGTTTCCGCTGGCCCGTAGCGCCCCCTCCGGCTGGATTTTTGCACATCTGTGGGTCAAGTTTTGTACTCTGCGGCGGAGTATTTTACCGGGGATTATCTTCCTGCGAGAATTTTAGACAGGTTAAATCAAGCCAGCCGGTGCCGCCGCCGGATTCAACCAGAAACTTTGCCTCGTACATATTGCCGAGTTTCATATTCATATCATCCCATTTTTTGAAATGTTCGGTAATGGAAATGACGCCGCTCTTGCGGAGCGTTTGACGTATGCTAAAGTATTGGGTGAATGTTGTATTTCCGTCTATCGAAGGCTTGTTGGTTCTTAAAACTTTATGAACACTGTACGTTGCGCCGTCCAGCGTATAACTGCCCACGACGCTTCCGCCTGTCGTACTCGCGCCCACAGGCAAAGTGTCCGGCTGCCATTGATTGCCGAACCAGTCTTCCACAATATAAAATTCTATTAACCGTTCATTCGCATGTGCGGCGCCGGGGTTTCTTGCCCAACCGTAAATCCCTATGTAGGAATAATCGCCGGCGGTGCTTCTGCCCGACCTGGTGTACTCAAAGTCCGCGTACATATTTTTGTATTGGGTGTACAGTCCGCCATTGCCCCAGTAATAACCGATGCGCCCCAGGAAATCATTTGGATTGGTCCATTCAGCCCGAAAGGCCGCCCCGCCTCCGTATTCAGGGCCGTACCATATCAGCCTGTTGTTACTTCCGCCCGCGCTCCATATCTCATAACCATACGGAGTATCATGCAAAGGGCGGTTTCCGTTGCTGTTTCCCGAGAATGTGTTTCCGCCGTGTAATTTCATTTTTTCGATATGCGGCTCCGCTTTTTGTTCCTCATTCGGTTTGGTTGACGTGCATACAAAAAAGTTAAAGCACATCAAGGCGAGTGGAACAGTTAAAAAATATTGTTTCATGTTTGCAGCCCTTCGAGCTGACTACGGCCGCCCCGCCGCGGTGTCGTAAATCTTCTGATAGACGGCGGTAATTTTGTCCTCGTCTATGCTGGAAAAGGCAACCCGGATACAGTGTTCGCCCAGGGCAATAACGCCGATGCCGTGTTTTGCCAGGAGTTCCTGCCGCAGGGCTTCGGCGTCCGTCGTACAATGAAAGCACATAAAATAGCCGGAGTTAAAAGGCAGAGGCCGCAGCACGGGATGATTAGGATGCGCGTTGACAAAATCTTTTACCAAATTGTAGCGGCGCTGGAGCAATGTCCGGTAGGCGCTTTTTTCGCCGGGGGTGCGGGGGTCTTCCATCGCTTTCAACATGAGGTGTTGGGCGCTGGTATTGGCGGAAGAAACCGATGAACGGATAGCCCCCATCATTTTTTTTACCAGCGCGTCATGATGAGTCTGATTTAAATTTTTTGAAGCAAAGGTGAGGAATCCCATGCGCAGACCCCAGACATAATCCTCTTTAATGGGACCGTCAATCTTGACTGCCAACACCCGCTCGTGAATGTTGGCAAAACGGACGAACAGCGATTCCGGCGAAATATTGTCTTCATAAAAAAGGCCGAAGTAGGCGTCATCGCAAATTACCAGCACATCGGCGCCGCCTTCGCCAGAAGGCGAGCCTTCGGCGGTTTCCCGAATCAGGGAGACGATGGCCTCTTCTTCTTCAACGGTGGGAGAGTAGCCGGAAGGGTTATTGGGAAAATTGAATAATATCCGCACCGTGCCGCTTTTCGCCTGCTGCCGCACTGCCGCGCGGATTGCTTCTATATCAAGCCCCGGCCCCGTGCTGAAAAAAGGAACGGGGATAATTTCCGCTTCACGGCGCACTTCAAAAATCAGGCTGTAATTTTCCCAGCAGGGGTCGCTGGTGAGCAGTCCTGTTCCTTTATTGAAAAACATATCCGCCATGCAGGAAAGGCCGGAGGTCAGCCCCGGCACGACAACGGGCAGGGAAATATGCGCCGGATCCAGAGAAGGATTTTTCTGTATCATGAGGTTTTTCCAGACGGTTCGCGCTTTTTCCACCCCGGCGGTGGGGGCATAGGCCACCGATTCTTCGGGAGTGAGGGACGCCATATTATCGGCGATAGCCGAAAGTATCAGGGGCTTGCCGCCGGCATAAGCCATACCGATAGTGCCGTTTGCCAGCGTGGCGGCTTTTTTTGCCTCGGTTGACTGGGCGATAATGCCTTTGGGAAAATAATAACGCCGCCCCAGATCGGAGAGAAGCCTGCCCGCAACAGTCCCTTCAAGAATAGCGTTTAATTCGTCTGCCAGTGGATTCATAGTCTTGTTATGGCACAGCGGGGGGAGTTGTGTCAATACGGGTGAATCAGGGCAACAGCGTTTAGTTTATGAATAGTATAAACCAGCCGGATGGGGCGCTGCGGGCGAGCGGAAACGCTTGTGGAATCCGCCTACGGAGCCTCCCAGCACCTCCATTAATCATGCGAATCGTGATAGTACGAAAAATTATGATATGTAGGTGCTGGGCTTTTATTGTCCCTACCCTCGTTGCCGTTACCCGCTGGTCTCCTCCGGCGGAGAATTCCAAATGTTTCCGCTACCCGCCCGCCCCCTCCGGCTGGTCTCTACCGTCACAGGTGGCAGCGCGGGGTTGTCAAAACATTATGGGATTCTTCGACGGAGCAGACCAGGGAACAAAAGCAAAAACTAGGTGTACAGTAATAGCCCAGCACTTAAATACGATATGATTTCATGGTATTACGATGTGCTTAGTAATTTAAGTGCTGGGGGGCTGCGTAGTTGAGTTCCCCCATCTGTTTTGGCAGCCCCGGCGCTGTCCCCTGTGCCGCCATATTCCGGCTATAACCAATGTAACAGGGTGAATGCTGTTGCCCTATGATAGAGGCCAGCCGGAGGGGGCGCATTGTTTGCTCACCTTTCCCTTTTCTTCCCCTCCGTGTCCTCCGTGGTGAAAATTCTTCCCTGCTTTCTCATCTCGCATAGCTCCTCGCTTACTCGTAGCGCCTTCTCCGGCTGGGGATTTGTATAATTGAAAAACAATATTTTTGACATGGTCTTGTTGATGGGTATGCCTGTTGCTACAATAAGCCGTGACCCGTAACGTGAGCTATTCGGCCCTTATTCTCAGAAGCCGCCCATCGGGGGAGTCCAACCGCGATATATGGCTGCTTGCAGACGAGGCCGGCTTGCTCCGCGCCACGGTTTTTGGCGGCCCCAAAAGCAAATTACGCGCCTATGCGTCGCCCTTCCATTCGGGGCAGGCGTGGATTTACCATGACCCGTCAAAGGACAGCCGCAAACTCAGCGATTTTGACGTGCGCTCATGGCGGCCCGGCCTGCGGGAATTGTACGAGCGGGCAATGGCAGCCGACGCGGTGGCGGAAACGATACTGGCGTCGCACGGCGGCGGGGGAAACTGGGGCGGGGCGCTCTCATTGGCGGAGGCGGCTCTGGACGCGCTGGCCCTTGCCGACAGTGAAACCTGCGCCCGGATACTCTTACACTTTTTATGGCAATGGGCCGGTTTTCTCGGTTTAAGGCCGGAATTTGACCGCTGTTCTCTCTGCGGCGAACCCCTGTCTGCCGGTGCCATGAGCCTTTTTTCGCCGCGGGAAGGGGGCATGGTTTGCGCCGCCTGTTCCGGCGGGGGGCAGGGCATGGTGGAAGCCGGCCCGGGCTGCCGCCATTGGCTTGAAACGGTGTGTCCGCTTCCCCCCGCGCAGATTGGCCGCTACACCCTGGACGGAAAATCCTTCCGCGAAGCCAAAGCCCTGACAACGGCAATACTCGCCGAAGCGTTGGGCAAACGTCTGGCAAGCTGGGATTGGTAAAAATTCCTGTTGACAAAAAATATGTTCTTGCGTATACTTATAATAGTTGAGCAATCATTCAACTGTATAGCGGGGTTTTTATGAAAAAAGAAAAGCAGTTCTCCTGTGACTGTGACGTTATCCATGAAGATGTGGTAAAGCGCGTCCGCGCCGCCATGCCTAAGGCAGGCGATTTTTATGATTTGGCAAACCTGTACAAAATGTTTTCGGACAATACCCGCGTTAAAATTCTGTGGGCGCTTTCCTGTAATTCCATGTGCGTGTGCGATTTGGCGGTTTTACTCGGCATGACCAAGTCGGCAATCTCACACCACCTCAAAAACCTGCGCCTTTCCAATCTGGTAAAGTACGCCAAACAGGGAAAGATTGTTTACTATTCCCTCAGCGACAGCCACGTAAAAGATATTTTCAAGAAGGGCTTTGAACATATAAAGGAATAAGGTTTTTAACTCTGGCTTTGTGCCGGGGTATTTTTTGCGCTTTATCAGTTGAATGATTGAGCAACTATTGTTATAATGAAAAAGGAGATGGTTATGCTGAAAGAACACGAGTTACCGGAACAGATGAAATTCATACGGTTGATTGCGGGGGCAGCCGCGTGCGCCGCCGCAATAGCGCTGGAAAAAATCATGGGGCAGGGTGTAATCCCGCTGGTTATTTTTCTTGCGGCGTATATAACGCTGGGCGGCGATGTTATTTTGCGGGCGCTTAAAAATATGGCACACGGTCAATTATTTGACGAAAATTTTTTGATGAGCATTGCCACTGCCGGCGCGTTGGTCATCGGACAGCCAGCCGAAGCGGCGGGCGTTATGCTCTTTTACCAGTTAGGTGAATATTTTCAGGACAGGGCGGTAAGAAAGTCAAAAAATTCGATTACCCGTTTAATGGACATCAGGCCCGATTATGCCCATCTGAAAAAAGCCGATGATATTGTTACCGTGCCGCCGGACACGGTGCGCGTTGGAGAAGTGATAATTATTAAACCGGGTGAAAAAATTCCCCTGGACGGCATAGTGATTGAAGGGCAGTCGATGCTTGACACATCGGCGCTGACCGGCGAATCCGTTCCCCGGAAAGCGGCTGTTTCCGACACGGTATTATCCGGCTGCGTCAACCAGAGCGGCGTATTAACCGTTGAGGTTACCAAAACTTTTGGTGAATCCACGGTGTCAAAAATTATCAATCTGGTCGAAAACGCGGCAAGCAAAAAAGCAAAAACCGAAAATTTTATTACCACTTTTGCGCGCTACTACACGCCCGCCGTGGTCACCTGCGCGGCGCTGCTGGCTGTTTTGCCGCCTTTGCTTTTGGGGGGCGCGTGGGGCAGTTGGATATACCGCGCCCTGATATTCCTCGTTATTTCGTGCCCCTGCGCGTTGGTGTTATCAATCCCGATGAGTTTTTTCGGCGGTATCGGCGGCGCGGCAAAAAAGGGCATATTGGTTAAAGGCGGCAATTACCTTGAGGCTGTTAATCATCTTGATATGGTAGTGTTTGACAAGACCGGTACTTTAACCAAAGGGGTGTTTAAGGTTACCGAAATTCTTCCGGCAAATGGATTTTCCGGCGAGGCGCTGCTTGAATTGGCGGCGCAGACGGAAGCGTTTTCCAATCATCCCATTGCGTTATCTGTCATGCACGAATACAGCAAAGAAGTCAATCGGCAGAAGCTGGGCGATTACACTGAACTTGCCGGGTACGGCGTCAGCGTAAATATGGACGGCGCAATTATTCTGGCGGGAAATCAAAATCTTATGGCGCACAGGGGCATTGCCTTTCAGGAAGCGCCTCACGCGGGAACAAAGGTGTATGTCGCGGTAGACGGCGTATACGCGGGTTGTATTGTCATTTCCGATGAACTTAAACCTGACAGCCGCAGCGCCGTATCCGCGCTGAAAGCGCGGGGAGTGCGGAAAACCGTCATGCTGACCGGGGACAATCCGCAAATTGCCGGGGCAATTGCCGCTGAATTGGGACTGGACGAAGCATACGGCGGATTGCTGCCGCATGAAAAAGTTGAAAAGCTGGAAAATCTTAACCAGCACAAACGCCCCCGTGGCAAACTTGCCTTTGTGGGGGACGGCATCAATGACGCGCCGGTTCTGGCGATGGCGGATATAGGCGTCGCAATGGGCGGCCTCGGTTCAGACGCTGCCATCGAAGCAGCCGATGTGGTACTCATGACCGATGAACCGTCAAAATTAATCGAACTGATGGACATTGCCCGCTTTACCATGCACATTGTACGGCAAAATATAGTTTGCGCGTTAGGGGTAAAAGCCGTTTTTCTGCTGCTGGGGGCTTTGGGCCTCGCCGCCATGTGGGAAGCGGTTTTTGCCGACGTGGGCGTTTGCCTCCTGGCGGTGCTGAACGCGATGAGGATAACACGGAAGTGACTGACACCGTCTGCCCAGTGTCAGTCACTACACTGTAGCGATATTAGAAACTATTGACAAATATTAATTTATATAATAAATTGTAAACTAATTTGAGAAAACGATGGGTTATATTATTTTTTTTATTCCGATTATATTATCAACTCTTTTATTTCTTATATTTAAAATAATATTTTGGAAATTAAATATTATTTTATCAACATTATTTTCAACATTATTCTCAATTATTTATATAATAATTGCATCTGTTAATATGTATAATTATACAATTAATGCTCAAGAAATATATAAAAAAACTTTTGGCATTACTCCTGAAGATTATGGTAAGATAGGTTCAGAGAATATTAGCTATATAATAGTAGCAGGGATATGGCTCTTTATTTTTTATATTGCAATATTATTGATAATCTTAATTATTATTGATATTATATTATATATTTATAATAAAACATGTGGTATACGGCGAATCAGCGCATAACTGGCAGCGCACAGTGCCTGTCACCGTTTTTGCCTAGTGCCGTTAGTCGAAATTGTACGCTATGGGTAGTGTAGGATAAAAGAGCAGGTATGGTAGTTTTATGAATTTATGCGGTAGCAGCCAGTTCCTTACGAACCATCGCAGCAATGATTTCGGCGGGGGACTGGTGCAACGCTTCAGCCTGTGAGCTTATATATTCAGCCGATATATTGTCAAGGGAAGCAAGTAATTCGCGCTGACGAGTAAAAAAACCGCCTGCTCCATGTTTCAGAGGTGGTGTGGTTTTTGTCCACAATTCGTCAAGAGCATCCGCTTCTTCTTCGGTCATTCGCGCCATTGGTTCCTCCTACAGGTTAGTAATAGAACGCCAAATTTTCCGGCATTTCATTGCGTGGAATACATTAATGGTATGTTCGTCAATAATATTATACATTATTTCAAGGAGTCTGCGGCTGGTATCAAATCCAAGAATCAAGTGTTTATTATTATCGCCGTCATCAATTTGCTCTTCATAAATGAAGTGCCTGATAGCATGGCGGATATCTGTTTCATTGATACCATGCTTGAAAGCTGCCTGATTAAACTCAATATCATTCTCAAACATATATTCAATATAATATAGACCATTTAAAACCGCAAGGGGGAAAGGAACACAAAAGTAACTGTCACTGTGGTTTCTTATTGATAGGCTCTTACGGGGTATATTGCATATTCCCCCCAATTCAGTTACCTTAAAACCAGCATGAATTGGAAAAAAAAAGCCGTCTCCCCCGAACAGGTTAAAGATATAAGCGCCAAATACGGCTGTAATTTACTCGCCGCTTCAATATTGGCGCGCCGGGGAATATGCACCGGAGAGGCAATTAAATTTTTCCTTGAAGATGATATGCGGTATCTGCATAACCCCTTTGAGATGCCCGGCATGGAAGACGCGGTGGAGCGTATACTTGCCGCGAAGGAAGAAGGCGAAAAGGTGCTGGTTTTTGGCGACAGCGACGTGGACGGCATAACCGGTACGGTTCTGTTGACGGAGTACCTCGCCGGTATGGGCATAGATGTTACTTGGCGGATTCCCGGCGGTGAAGACCCCTACGGGCTTTCAATCAAGGCGGTCGAGGATTTTGCGGCGGCCTATGGAACCCTCATCATCACCGTGGACTGCGGCATATCCTGCCTAAACGAAATCAGGCGGGCGGGGGAACTTTCCGTTGACGTGATTGTCACCGACCACCACGAACCGCAGGAGCAACTGCCGCAAGCGCTGACCATCATCAATCCAAAATTAAAAAACAGCGCGGACTTGCCAAGTCCGCCCTATCCATTCAAAGACCTTTCCGGCTGCGGCGTTGCCTTTAAGCTGGTGTCCGCCCTGCGCTTTGCCCAAAAAAGCGAATTGTACGGCCAGCCGGTGTGCCTGTTGAATACCCGTCCCGTACAGGACGCCTGGATTGTCGAGGTTGCCAAAATGCGCAACCTTGCCGTCATCGCAACCCTCACTGAAACCATCATTCCCGAGATGATTTCCATCAACGATACCCGTCTGCCCGCCTTTCTTGAAGGCCAGCAGATACTGGTGTGGGACGCTCCCCAGCACAAGCGGACGCTGACTAAACTTTTTGGTAATGGTGTTGAAATCGGGATGTTGGACATAGCGCCGGAAATCGGCAAGGAGATACCGCAGGTTGCGGGCAAGAGCCTTATCCGTATTAAGGAACTTTCCAGCATTGCAAAATATTCTGACAGAGAGTTAAGCGACATTGACGTGTTTGTCAGCCTGTTCTGTTCATTTGTGCGGAAGCGGGAAAAAATTGGCGGAGCGGAAGAAAGTTTTGATTTGCAGCTTGCCGCGCTGGGGACTATCGGCGACATTATGCCGTTACTTGATGAGAACAGAATTATTGTCCGCGGCGGGATAAGGTCGCTTGCGCCGGCGGCCATGCCGGAATATTCGAATAACGCCGCCGTGGGGCCGGCGCCGGGTATTGCCGAACTGCTTGACAAGCTGGAACTTTCAGGCAGTCATTTTGATGTTAAGGATATTGCATGGAAAGTCTGCCCGGCGATTAACGCGGCCCGCAGAATGGGCAGCCCGGAAAAAGCGGCGGCGCTGTTTTTTGAGAAGAATCCCTCTGCGCGAAAGCGGCTTGCCGGGGAACTGATTGACCTGAACCAGCAGAGGAAATCGCTGGAAGAGGAAATTTGGGGCATGGCTGAACCGATGGCGCACCGGTCTCTTGCCGTTCATGATGAAAAACTTGCGCTGGCGTACGGCGCGGAAATTAACAAAGGTGTTACCGGCCTGATTGCCCAGCGGATTGCGCGGCGTTTTAATGTTCCGGCGGTTGCCGTTTCATTTAACGCTGATATATACACCGGTTCCATTCGTTCCGCGCGGGGTTATAACATCGGCAGCCTTTTGGAACAATGCGGCGACTTGTTCATTGATTCAGGCGGCCATGAATTTGCCGGCGGTTTCAGCCTGCACAAGGAACAGTGGGACGCTTTTACGGAACGCCTGAAAACTGCGGCCTATGCCATTGAATTTGACGAAGCCCAGGAAGGGCAAACCATCAGCATTGACGCGGAACTTCCCCTCGACTACCTTACTCCCGATTTGCTGAATCTGACAGACCGTTTTGCCCCTTACGGGAATAATAATGAACCTCTCACTTTTTTGGCAAAAAACCTCATCATTGAAGATGTAAATTTTATTGGCAAAATAGAATCCAAACACCTCAAATTGGTCCTTGCCGGAGGAAAGCACAAATGGCCGGCCCTGTACTGGGATGCCGCCATCCGCGTGATGAACAAGGAATTTGGCAAAGGCGACCGTGTGGACGCGGTGTTTAATGTTTCCCGCGACTGGTACAAAGGCATCGCCACTCCCCAGATGATGATTATTGATTTGAAAAAGAGTAATGAGTAAGAATATCCGTTTACGATTTTTTATTTTGCCGTTTGTCTATCTCCTTCTCACTTTAACCGTCAACGCGCAAACACTGCCTGCCCGCTACGCCGTTATACCGGAAAATCCCCGGCCCGGGGAACCGGTAACTATCGGAATCAGCGCTAACGCGGGGGCAAAATCGGCGGCATTGATAGTGGAAGGGAAGCGGCTGACCAGAGCGGCTTTTTTTCCCGTACCCGCTGAAAGTGCGCCTAACGGCGGACAACAGCCGTTTATGGCGGCAGTGCTGGCCGTACCGGCAACGGCAAAACCGGGCAGCGCGGTAATTGTCGTAGAAACCGCAACGGGAAACCTGGGCGAAATTGCCATTACCATTACCGGGCGGGAATTTATTTCCGAAGTCATTGAATTGAACCCGGTATTAACCGGCATACGGACGGAGCCTGACCCCCAAAAAACCGCCGAGGCCGACCATTTGTGGTCAATACTCAACCGTAGCGGCGCTGATTCCTACCATTTTGGCGCTTTCAGCCCTCCGGTCAGCTCCACCCGCCGCACCAGTTTTTTTGGCGACCGCCGTGTCTATAAATATTCCAACGGCCGCAGCGATGTCTCGATTCATGCCGGTATTGATTACGGGGTGCCTAAAGGAACGGAAGTCACTGCCTGCGGGCAGGGTAGGGTGGTTTTGGCCCGGAACCGCATTGTCACCGGCAATTCGGTCATCATTGAACATCTTCCCGGAGTTTACTCCCTGTACTATCATCTGGATAAAATTGAAGTTACCGAGGGCGCTCTGGTTGATTCAGGCAGTCTGCTTGGCCTGAGCGGGGCGACCGGCCTTGCCACCGGCCCCCATCTGCACTGGGAAATTCGGGTTTCCGGCGAAAATACCGACCCGGACGCGTTTATCGCCCGGCCCATTCTTGACAAAGAAACGATTTTGGGTAAAATGTACCCATAGGGTTTGAATCCTTTTATTGACGAACGGAGCGAGGTCGCGGACGTGCTTGCACGGACATGACCGAGCGAGTGAGGAAACGAAGGGTTTAATACCCCGCGGCTTGCCGCGGAAAGCCGCCGTAGGCGGCGGGCGCAGGGCTTGCCCTGCGGTATAATACCCTTCATTTTTACCATCGGGAAAGGAGGTGATGTATTTTTGGCGCATATTATTATTGATGACAGCGAATTGCTTGAAAAGGCTATCAAGCGCTTTAAGCGCATGGTGGAAAAAGAGGGCATCATTCGTGAGTTCAAAAAGCGGGAATATTATGAAAAGCCTTCCACCATCCTTAACCGGAAGAAAAAGGCCATTGCCCGCAAATTGATGAAAAAGAACCGAAGAGGCCGTGCAGACTATTAAACGTCTGATAAAACAAGCGCCGTGCAGAGCGGGCTTGTTACTTGTTTGTTCATTTTTATTATTCCTCTCCTGTAGATCGCTTTCCCCGGTTGACGAACGGGCGGAGCGTTTAATTGTTGCCCCATCGCCGGAAACGGTACTGCCCCAATGGCGGTCTCTATCTGTTTTTGGTATTACGGAAGATGCCGACGGCGTTGTTTATTACGCGGGAAAAGTGTCCCATCCGCGACTGGAATTCAATGCCCTGCGGATTGACCTTTCAAACCCAAATCTGCGGATACTGGCGGCAGGTGGGGGCGGTCGCGCCTATGGCGATGCCGGCGGCAGTCTTGAAAACGGAAAATTTCTCAGTACCAAAGTAAGTTCTTTTGTCCGCGATAACGGTCTGCTGGCCGGTATCAATGCCCTGCCCTTCGACCCGGTGTCGGACAGGGAAGGGGAGCCCAGAACCAATGTCGGAATCGTTATTGCCGACGGCGTGATGATTTCGCCGCCGCATACACAATTTGACGCGCTGGTTTTTTATGCGGACGGCAGCGCGGCAATAGCGGCCCAGTCTGCGCTTCCCGCTGAAATTGAAAATGCCGTTAAGAACGCCGTGGGCGGTTTTCACCGCATACTGGAAGCCGGTGAACTTGTCCCGCGGGTGCTGGATATAACAGCCCGCCACCCCCGCAGCGCCGCGGGCATTTCCCCCGACGGGAAATTCCTGTACCTGCTGGTGATAGACGGGCGACGGCCCGGCAGCGTGGGCAGCACCGAAGCGGAAACCGCCCTGATACTGCGGGCGCTTGGCGCCGGTGAGGGAATCAATTTTGACGGCGGCGGTTCAAGCGCCCTGGCCTTGCGCTACCCTGACGGTACTGTCCGCGTGGCAAATACCCCTGTTCACGGCCACATTCCGGGCAGGGAACGGGCCGTTGCCGGCTGTTTGGGGGTAGGGGTTAGGGAGAAATAACAAAGGGCGGGGTTGTTTACCGGTGCTACGCTGTGCTGATTTTACTCAATAGACACTGCTTAAAGTAGCGCATTATTGAGCGGGGGTGCGTTATTTGCCTACTTCCCTAAAAACCCACAATATGTTATAATTTACCGGTAATAAGGAGACAAAAATGCGTTTAATTACACGGTCTGATTTTGACGGATTGGCCTGCGGCGCCCTTCTGGAATCCCTGGGGCTTGTTGAAGAATGGCTTTTTGTGCATCCCAAAGACATTCAGGACGGGCTTATCAAGGCGACAAAAAGCGATATAGTCGCCAATGTCCCCTATATTGAGGGGTGCGGGCTGTGGTTTGACCACCATTCCAGCGAAGAAGAACGGCTGGGAAAGAATTTACAGTTCGAGGGGGCCTCAAAAAAAGCGCCCAGTTGCGCCCATGTTGTGTATGATTATTACGGCGGCGCGGAAAAATTGGGAAAATTCGCCGAAATGATCAAATATGTCGATAAAACGGACTCGGCGGATTTAACGATAGATGAAATTATGCACCCTTCCGGCTGGGTACTGCTCGGTTTTATCACCGATCCCCGCACGGGGCTGGGCAGAATCCGGAATTTTACCATTAGCAATTTTGACCTCATGAAGAAACTTGCCCATGATACTTTTACCAAACCCATTGATGAGATTCTTGCGTCAAGCGATGTTAAAGAACGCATTGACGTTTATTTTGAACAGCACAATCTTTTTATTGAAATGGTAAAAAAATACGCAAAGGTTGAAGGCAAGGCCATATATGTTGATCTGCGTGATGTTGAAACCATCTATGCGGGCAACCGCTTTTTGCTGTATACCATTTTCCCCGAACAAAACATATCCGTATGGGTGGTGGATGGCAAGAAAAAAGTCAACACGGTCATCACGGTTGGTTACAGCGTCATCAACAAAACCGCCACGGTCGATGTAGGCAGCCTTATGTTAAAATACGGCGGCGGCGGTCACAAGGCGGTAGGCACCTGCCAGGTGCCGTATGACGATACCGATAAGGTAATCGGTGAAATTATCGCCGCCGTTAAGTGAGTTTGTTTTCGTTAATGCAGCCTCATTTATGCGGGTGCAGGGCTTGCCCTGCGGTATTGTTACCCTTCATTTAATTCTTCTTTCAAATGCCCTTTACTTTTCACTCATTTGGGTCAAAAAAATTGTTTGCGATAAACTGAAAATCTTTTGGATAATCATAAGATGTCCACCCTTCATAACTGTTAATTATTTCCAAAGCGTCTTCATCAGACAAACTTTGTAAAAACCGATGGCATTTTTCAATAATCATTTCAGGTTTATTTTCAGCGCGCTGTACAGTTCTTTCCAATTTGCGCGAAGAAGGAAAGAGGATTTCATTTTCCAGCAAGATCAGGCGATAAAGATTGAATACCATTCCGTTGGCGACATAGTGACGGTGAAATCCCTGCGGTTTGCAGCAATTCCAATAATAATTGTAAAATTGCTTAAAGGTACAGTAAAAACGCTTTTGCTTTTCCGCCGCGTCTTTCTTTTGAAACACAGGGATACGGGCGACAATTTCGGGCAAGTCCGGCTCATCGCAAAATAATACTTT
>JAITCL010000087.1 GCA_031283105.1 Treponema sp.
TTTTCCGGCGTATACCGCGTTGAAAGCAATCAGACCGCTGTTGTGCTTCGTTTCGGAAAACTCGCAGGCAATACGGGCGAACAACAGATAAAAAAGCCCGGTCTTCATTTTGCCTTTCCCTTTTTTATAGACAAGGTAATAAAAATTCCGGTGCATACCGTACAGGAAATTGAAATCACTACGCATTTTAAGCCGGGAGGAAGCGTATTCTCCTCCGACATCGAAAGAAACGGCTATGTGCTGACAGGCGATAAAAATATTGCGCTTGTAAAGGCAAAAATAAAATACCAGATAAATGATCCGGTGCGTTACACGCTATTCAGCAGCGACGCGGAGAAAATGCTTGACGGCATAATCAGCGGAGAATTAACCTGCATAGCCGCATATTCAAATGTAGATTCAATCCTTACAAGCGGCAGGGCGGATTTATCGTTTGATGTTATGCGCAATTCACAGAATATTATTGATGCGTTAAAATTGGGAATCCTTATTTCAGGCGTAGAATTAACCGAAATTACCGCGCCTGCCGAAACAATCCGGTATTTTGAAGAAGTAAGAAACGCGGCTGTTTACAAGGCGACTGTATACCAGCGGGCGCAGGAATACGCCTCTAACAAGATACTTGGAGCGCAGGCGGCGGCAAGCGGACTTAAACAAACCGCGATTTCTGAACAATCAGCACGGCTGATTAAAGCGCGTAACGAAATGGCGGAATTCAACGGGCTGTACGACCAGTACGCAAGAAATCCGCAAATTATAATTAACGGCGCTTTCAGGCAGAGAGTGGGCGCGGTTATTAAAAAAGCGGGTAGGTCGGTAGTGATTCCGTCAGGAACTGAAGCGCCGGCCTTTCTGTTACCGTAAGGGGAAAATAATGAAAAATATGGCTGTCATTGCGAATAACGAACACTTATCAAATAACGAAAAACAAAATTTCAGGAACAGCATCTTGTCGCTCTCAGGCGCGCTCGTCTGTCTTGCCGCGGCTCATATTTACGGAAGAATTTTTCTCCAGCAGGACATAATTAAAGCGCTCATTTTTCTTGCCGGTATTACCATAATCGGGCTGCCCATGCTTGTTACGGCGGTTCAGGGGCTTGTCTCCAAAAATATGAAATACGCTATGGAAATACTTGTTTCGATAGCGATGATCATATCAACATTAAGCGGAAATTTTTTGCTTGCCATACTCATTCCCGTTATTCTTACCTTTGTTCATTTTCTCGAAGAAAAAAGCATAATGGGCGGGCGTGACGCGATTGAAGGCTTAAAAACGATGCAGGCGCAAAAAGCGATAGTGGAAAAAGACGGAAAGGAAATCGAGGTTGACGCAAAAGAATTAAAAACAGGCGATATAATTATTATAAAACCCGGAATGTCTTTGCCCGTTGACGGCGAAGTTATTTTCGGAACTTCGAGTATCGATCAAAAATCGCTTACGGGCGAATCGATACCAAAGACGGTTGAGATAGAGGACGCTGTATTTGCCGGAACGGTAAACATTGACGGCAACATTAAAGTTAAAGTAACAAGGGAATATGCGGACACGTCTTTTCAAAAAATAGTAAAACTGCTTGAGGATTCGGGACGCATTGAAATTCCCGACACCAAAATTGTTGACAAGTTTGTTTTTTACTATATTCCGCTAACGCTTGTTACCGCGCTGTTGGTGTGGCTGTTTACGCAGGACATTAACAGGGCGATTGCGATTCTTGTCGCCAGTTGTCCGTGCGGACACCTGCTTATCAATTCCGCCCCTATGATTGCGGTACTGGCAGAGGCGACGAAAAAAGGAATCCTTATAAAAAATTCGTCTTTTGTGGAACATCTGGGCGAAACGGATTATCTTATTTTTGACAAAACAGGAACGATAACCAACGGAATTCTTGAGGCAAGCAATTTTCATCTGGATAACGCCGCCAATTTTAAAGAACTGGTGATGACGGCTTCCTGCGTCGCTCACGGTTCGCTTCACCCAATATCAAGATCAATTGTTTCGTTATGCGAAAAGAAAAACATAGACAGGGATTATGAAATTAAGGAACATATCGGGAAGGGAATCGAAGGCAAAAAAGGAGTCGATGTTATTTATCTTGGCAGTTACAACTGGATACGCTCGCTGGGTTACGATGTATCTGACAAATACGAAGATGCCGGCGCTTGCGACTGGGTTGTAAAAAATGGCAAAATACTGGGCTGCATTGTATTCAAGGATACGCCGCGAGATGACGCGGCGCAGACGGTAATTCAACTGAAAAACCTTGGCGTATCAAAAACCTGTCTGCTGACCGGCGACCACTTTCAGTCGGCAAAAAAAATACAGGACGCTGTCGGAATTGATGAAATGAGGTGCGAATTATTGCCGGAACAGAAACTTAGCCATGTCGAAAAAACGATGGAAAGCCATACCGTTACGGTTATCGGGGACGGTATCAACGACGCGCTTGCGCTGTCAAAAGCGCACACAGGAATAGCGATGGGGGCAATGGGTTCAGATACGGCGATTCAAAGCGCGGATATTGCGCTGATGAACAATAATCTTTCCAATATTCCTTTTGTAATTAAACTGGCGCAGAAAACAAAAAATATCATTTATCAAAATATCGTTTTGGCTTTTTCCGTAAGTATTGTCATGATATTTTTGGCGGGAGCAGGAATCATAACGCCGATTGTTGGCGCGTTTTTCCATAACATCGGCGCGTTTTTGGTTTTGATAAACAGCGGTCGGGTGTTGTCGAAAAATAATTAAAATTAACCTTACACAAAGACACAGAAGAATTTCATTGGTATTGTTTACTTTTGTGCGCCTGTTGCCGCGTCCCAGACCTGCAGAACGCCGTCAGAACTGCCGGAAGCGATGGATTTGCCGTCCGGGCTCAACGCAAATGACCGGACGCCCGATCTGCTGTCATCGGATTGGAGGGTTCTGACCAGGGAGCCTGTTGCAGCATCCCAAAGTTTCAGTCTGTGGTCATCAACGGAAACAAGCGTTTTCCCGTCCGGGCTGTACGCAACAGAGCGAACACCAACGTCATGCCTGGGAAGGGTAATAATTTCTGCACCGGTCGCCGTTTCCCAAAGCTTCGGCCTCCTGTCCTGTGAACCGGAGAAAAGTTTTTTCCCATCAGGGCTCCATGCAACGGAGTAAACCTGGCTGGTATGCCCGGAAATGGTTATAATTTCCGCGCCCGTTGCCGCGTCCCAAAGTTTTATTGTTTTGTCGTCGGATGCGGAAGCGATGATTTTCCCGTCAGGACTCCATGCCGCGCAAGAAACACGACGGGAATGTCCGCGGATGGTTCTCCGTAAAGCGCCCGTTGCGGCGTCCCAGAGCTTCACCGTCTTGTCGTCGGAGGTGGAGGCAAGTGTTTTCCCGTCCGGACTCCACGCTACGGATAAAACAGAATCGGAGTGTCCGGAGAGGACTCTTATTTCTTTGCCCGTTGCCGCATCCCAGAGCTTGACAGTCTTGTCGGAGCCGCTGGAAGCAATTATTTTCCCGTCCGGACTAAAGACAGCGGAGTAAACACTGTCAGAATGTCCGGAAAGGGTTCTTATTTCCTTGCCCGTTGCCGCATTCCAGAGTGTCACCGCCTCGTCAGCGGATGCGGAGACAAGCGTTTTCCCGTCCGGACTCCACGCGACCGAGAAAATTACACCCGTATGTTTCATCTCGGGAAGTTTCCCGGCGTTCTGCTGCGCAAAAGCGCTGTGCGCTGATACCATTGATGTAATAAACACCATAGCCAATAATTTCTTCATAATAAATAACCTCCATACGCATAAGCGTTTCCATACGCATGAGCGTATGATACCTGATGGGCCTTAATATTTTCTACCTTTTTTCATATTCAATTATTTTTTCCAATAAATTTTTTTCACTATCATTTAATAAATTCATCACTGCTTGATTTGAACGGCTGCCTTTGTAATTTTTATCGTAATATTTAATCATAAATTGTTTCCATTTTGGAGACTGAAAATCATAGTTATATTTGGCAAAAATGATGTTTCTTATAATTGCCAGCTCTTCTTTAGTCCTGCCCAGGAGAGTTTCATCGTCCAGTTTTTCAAGGTATATTCGGGTTCTCTTTGTAAAAGCGGTTAAATATATATCTGTCAATTCCTGTTGGGGAATATTTTGAAATAACACCGTAGAATAACCAAAATCAAGCGCTACGCTGCCGTCTTTAAAATACCTGACACTGTAGGCCGGGGTTTCACTTTCTCTATATTGGTGAATATACCTTGCGGATATCATTCTTCCATTTTTGTCTGTCTCATACATCATACCGGCTCCATCCGGGCCTGTATAACCTCCCTGGTAACGATCATAATAGTGTTTTAAGGCGTCAGTTATGGGCCATTCCCGCAAAAAACATTTGTCATGTTCGATGTATCCTTCCATTAAATAATACTTTTCGGTTCCCATAATAATGGAAAAAGGATTGGAACTATCACCATTATTAACAAAATATCTTATGGTCATATTTGAGTATAAAGGATTATTCAGCATATAAAATTCATTTTCCATTAACATATCGGTTCTACGAAGGGTTATGACCGCATCAAATCCAAAAGATATATATTCAAGATATTCACGGGCATCATAAGGATCGGCAGCCGGTAAATGAGATATGGCAGCCAGAAAAAAAATGGCAAAAAGTTTTTCTTTATTCATTAATATGTTATTCCACACCGGCGGGGATGGATTCCCCGCCTTTCAAACAGCAATTACCTAGCTTTCCTTGCTTTTTTTCTTGGCTTTTTTGTCTTCCCGCTTTTCTTTGAGCGACTTTTTGGGCGCTTTTTTGTTTTCTTTCTTGTGCAATACATGTTCAGCCATAATACCCTCCTCTTATAGGTTCTATATGGTTATTTTACCATAGGGCGGCATTTTTGGCAAGTTAATAATGAGCGGTTCAGGGTTCTACCGTAAAGCTGATGTGTTCTTCTTCGCTTCCGTTGTAAACCCGCAAAGTGTAAGAACCCGGCGAGCGGGGAAGGGAAAATATAAACGGCCTGCTGATGGTAAATGTACGATTGTCAAACGTTACACGCAATTCATCGTCACTGCCGCCGATAACCTCCACCGGAATTTCATCCCTGCCTATGCCGGGGCTGGTGAGGTACACAAAACCGTCGCGGGGGCTGATAATTTCCAGCGGGCGGGAACCGTAGTCGAGGGAACCTTCCCGCGCGGAGGCGGTAAACCACGACTGATATTCGGCAGGGTACACTGTTTCGCTGCGGCCGTTTACCGTCCGGTGCCACGTGCAGGGTTCGCCTTCCTCGCCGTGATGCCGGTATTCGCTGATAACCGAAAGACACGCGCCGCCGGGAGCCATGCCGGAAATGGCGCAGACCCGCTGCATTTGCCAGTTTTCCGGCGCGGAAAAGCCGGGGGCCGTACTGTGCGGGCCGGACTGTAAAAAAACCAGCGCGTCACGCGCAATGGCGGCGGGAATGGAACTGCCCGTTTTGCCGATGACCGTTTCGCCAGTAAAGTTTCCCATCCACACTCCGGCGGTATATTTCGGCGTGGCCCCCAGAGCGACAATGCTTTGGTACTGATTGGCGGTTCCGGTCTTGAAAATGGACGGAAACGGAGTCCGGAAATTCCGCGCCGCTCCAAAGGCCAGTACCCGCGCTCCTGAATCCGATAAAAATGAACAGATAATCCGGGCGGTATCGGTAGAAAAAACTTGCCGCCCCGTTATACGATGTTGCTGCTCTGCGCCGCTTGATTCCCACGTTAGCGGTATAAAAACGCCGTCACGGGGAAAAACGCTGAATGCCCTGACCAGCTCCACAAGGCTGACCGGCGCGTTTCCCAGCGCAAGGCCCAACCCCGCATTTTCCGCAGAATGTTCAAGGGAATCGAAGCCCAGCGAAAAAAGCTGGCGGGTGTAATTTTTTACCCCCAGCCGGTAGAGCAGATACACCGCGGGAATGTTCAGGCTTGAAGCCAGAGCCGCGCGGAAAAGTATGGGGCCGTTAAAACGGTCGTTGAAATTCCGGGGAATATACAGTTCGCTTTCACCAAAATTGACCGGAATATCCGCGATAACGTCGGTGGGCTTAAAGCCGTTTTCCAGAGCCATTGCGTAAAGGAAAGGCTTCATGCTGCTGCCCGGCTGGTTCAGGGCAAGCGCTCCGTCAATCTGCCCCGCAGCTTCGCTGTTGTTAAAATCAGCGCTGCCCACCCAGGCAAGTATCTCCCCATTGTCATTGTCAATAACGATGGCCGCGCCGTTGGTCAGACGGGAATCATAATAACGGGCGACGTTACCCGCAATGGCTCCCTCAAGGTAACGCTGAAGGGCGCGATCAATGGACAGATGTATTTCGCCGCGGGGAACGCCTTTGTTAGGTGTCATATCAGCGTTGATGGTGCGTATCAGGTGGGGCAGTTCAAAAGGATACGCAAAACGACGTGCCGATGTTGCGGCATATTGCCAGTCATCGCCGGTTATTTCCGCCAACAGGGGCCAGGCGGCTTTGAGTTTTTTATTTTTTGAAAAAGCGGCCTGCAATTCCGCCGCCGCTTTGACGCAGGTTTCGGCGTTTTCCAGCGGGTTGTACAGGCCGGGACGCCGGGGAATAACCGCCAGACAAAAAATTTGGGCGAGGGAAAGCATGGAAAGTTCGCTGGCAAAAAAAGTCCGCGCGGCGGAAGCGGCGCCTTCGGTACTAAAGCCGAAGGGCAGGGAATTTAAGTACATTTCAAGAATTTCATTTTTTGAAAACCGCGCTTCCAGACGCAGGGCGTTAATAATTTCGCCGGTTTTCCGGCCCAATCCTCCCCTTCCGGTTTGCTGCTGCGCCGTTTGACCGTTATCTGCAATAAGGCGGGCAAGCTGCATGGTTATGGTAGACGCGCCGCTAATCCTTCTGCCGCCGGTGACATTTTGAAAAATCGCGCGGAACAGGGCAATGCCGTCAACGCCGGCATGGTGATAAAAGCGGCGGTCTTCGGCAAAAACAAAAACATCTTTTAACTGCGGGGGAATGGTTTGCGGCCTTTCACGGCGCAGACCGCCGGCAAGAGGCGTTATTTGCAATAACAGTCCGTTACGGTCATAATAGCGGACGCTGCATGGCCGCGCCAGAAATTTCCGTAACTGCGGATAGGGAGAAAACCGCGCAGCAAGCCAAAAGACGGCAAACAGCGCCGCCGCGCCCGCGGCAATGCGAAACGGCCTCCGGCAAGGCAGCCGCCGCAGCCTACTCAATAGTATAAATAAGTCCCGCACTGCGTCCGAAAATTTCCGCTTCATACATACACTCGGCCTGAACCGGCGGCGTGGGGTATACTCCCCTTCTCGCCGAACGGAAAAGGAAACTGACCGTTGATTCCCCCTTGTTAAACTGATCCCAGAAATATTGAATTTCGTTGTCCATAATAAACTGGTTGCTTATCCATGAGCTTGAGCGTATTTTTTCATCTCCGCTTGCGCCGCCTCTATTCTCGTATGAAGCGGTGGTGACAAAGGCCGCGTCCAGAATTTCCGTGCCGGAAGGAACGGGAACGCGCAGGGCAAGGTAGGTGCGGTCACGGTTTGAGGACACTCTTACTCTGGCGCGGTAGGTTTTTCCGTTTTGCAGGGCGGTTCCTTTGATTTCTTCGCCGGTATTTACATCATAGATATTCATAAAAACCCCGATGCCCTCATCGCGGAAAGACTGAAGTTCATGCGGTATCGCATAACGGAGGGAAATGGTGTAGTACATGGTTCCCCTGCCCTTGCGGGTAAAGTTCAGGGATTGCAGACGATCCCGCGGAAGGCCCGTTAAAGCCGGTTCGCTAAAAGCGAATGTTCCCGTAACGGGTTTTGCCCCCAAACCCTTGAACGCGCCTTTAAGAAGTTCCGTTCCCGCCAGCGTTACTGTTGCGCTTACATCAAGGTTGGTAAGATTCTCCGCCCGGATTAAAGCGTCTACCGCCGAAAGAACCCGCACCGTTACCGCCGTACTGTCCCAGTAACCCCTGCCGGAACGTTTATTTTCCAGCAATGAATAAAGCAGCCGCGTATTGATTTCATCACCCGGATACTGATCCACAAAAAATTGCAGGGTCAGGGCAAGCTGTTCAATCATGCCGCCGTAATAATGGTAGCGGAATTTGTCCAGGGGGTCGGTAATGTCCGCGCCTCTGGCGCTCATGCGAACAAGATTCCGCAGACGCTGCGCGGTATTTGCGGCTTCGGCGTTTCTGCCCAGGGCGCGGTAGGCCATGCCCGCAAAGGCAAGCACTGACGGGTCTACATTATCGCGGCTTAAAATTTCAGCTAACCGGGACGGATCGACTTTTTCACCGAGCAGAGCCTGAACGTACAGCATATACGACTGTAAATACGATTGATAATAATACGACGATGAATTGATACGCCAACCCTGCAAGTTCTGGTATTCACGGGTAAGGTACGCATTGAGCCTCGTAATATTCAGCGAGGAAGGAAGATTAATTTTCTTTGATTGAGCAATGGCGATAATATGGGCTATCCGCAGACTGACATAAAAGTCGGCCATTGTACCGGCTGGCCAATAGGGAAAGCCGCCGTCGGAAAGCTGCACCTTCGCCCATGACTTGAGTTCGTTTTCCACCACCTGCCGGGGATTGGAAACTTCACTCTTAAGGCCCAAACTGTCAAGGTATTCGCCGAAAATTACCAGCGGCATAATCGCCGCGCTGCGCTGTTCCATACAACCGTAAGGATAGCGGAAAAGGTAAGTGATGGCTGAATCCAGCAGACTTAGGCGTGTGGCGTCCAGAGTCACGGAAAGACTGCCCACTCCGTTATCTGCAAATGAAGGAATAACAATGCCTTCGCTTCCCGAATCTTTTTCCACCGAGCCGGTAGTGGTAACCGTTTCCATAACGTAGGGGTGTTCTATCACCAGTTCCCGTATCAGCCTTTCATTAAGAATATCCGAATTAACGGTAAAGTTAAGCGTAACATTTCCTTCCTTTACCGCAGCCACGTCAAAATATACCACGGCGTTCTCGCCGCTTTTTACCGTTACGCGGCGTTCAAAAATTCCGTCAATAAAAGCCTGTCCGGGAATTTTTGCCATTCCGCTTGAATTATCGTTGGGCAGGGGCGGGCCTATATCAAGCCTGACCGACAGGGTATGGGACGATGAATCAAGATTGGTGATGAGCACCCCCGCTTCGGCAGTGTCCCGTTCCCGCGTACGCCGTGGTAAAATTTCCCGCACATTTATTTTGTTTTGGGCGGCAATCTCGCTTTCTTTAAGGGCAAAAATATCGCCCCGTACCCCAAAAACCGTTACGCGATATGTGGTAAGATTGTCGGGAAGTTTGAAACGGCACGTCACTTTGCCCGAATCATCGGTTATCAGCATCGGTTCAAATACCGCAGTGGGATTAAAGTCCTTGCGTTCCTCAATTTTGCTGTCGCCTTCGGCATCGCCGCCGGCAAGATTTTTAACGCTGTAGGTAACCGGATCCATAAGCCATGAACGGGAATCGCCGCCCGCTACCCTGAGGGGAAAGCGGCTTTCATCATAAAAATACTGTATCGGGTCAGGCACATGGTAATTGATAAGGTCCAATACGCCCCGGTCTACCGCCATCAGGGTAAGTTCGGCATTGGGCAGGGGCTTGCCGTCCTTGCTTGCGGTCAGGGTCATGATAACTTCCTCGCCGGGACGGTAAGTTTTTTTATCGCTTTCCACCTTTACCGAAAAAGCCCGTGCGCGGGGATTCACCTGAAGCCGCACTACGCCAAAATAACCCTTGGGTTTGTCGAGGTCGGGACTGCCGTATTCATGAGTGGGAGGGCCGGAGCGCACCGAATAGGACGAAACCGCCACATAAACCACCGGCACATAGTTACGCGCAATGGGAATATCAATCACCGAAACCGGCTCGGTAAAATGACGGACTTCTTCGGTGAATATGCCTTCCCGTTCCACGGTGATTAAATACCGGCCTTCGGGAAGCGTACTTTGCAGCAGAACTTTCGCCGTGTCGCCGGGATTATACATTTCCTGATCCGGCGTAAGCCTTAACTCGTTGGGGTTGCCCATGTTCCAGTAGCCGCCCGAACCGGTGACATAAAAATTTATTTCCGTTAGGGCTGTTCTGCCCTCCCGGTCTTGTGCGGAAACCCGCAAAGTGTGATACCCCGCGCTGTTTGGTTTTATCTTGATGGAACCGCCGCCGTTTTTAATCGCAATTTTTTGAACGCTGTCGGGTACCTGTTCCCGTGAATATTCATCATAAATGTAGCCGTTCACTCCCCGCTGCTGGACGCGCCGCCATTCTTCCCGAATAAGTTCTACCTTAAGCTGCCCCGCGTTTTCTCCCGTTTGCAGGAAAAGCCCGCTGCCCGCCGTTTTTTCGCCCGTAGTATTAACGGTAATGTAATCGTAGGATAATTCCTGCCCTTTCCGCGCAAAGCCGCCGGCCCCCCGGTACAGGCCAATGTAAAAACTTGCGGGATGCACCATCACCGAGCGGTAGGCGCTGACCATCTGATTGCTGATGTCGGTTACTCTGGCTTCCGCCTGATAAATATAGGGAGCGCCGGTTATTTTGCTGCCGCCGGTTTTCTGGCTGAGGGTTGCGGTTCCCTGTCCGCCGAGAACCCCGCTTTCAGAAGCAATGTGACGCTTGCTGTCCCAGACGCGGCGGGGCCCGAACACATAGCCTTTGGTCTCAGGCGATTTTGGCAGAAAGACCGACATCTCATCGTACCATGCGCTTTCCCATGAAGCGCCCGTCAGACTGCCCCCGGAAAGATACGTTGCCTGTAATTTCAGGTTAATGTCATCGCCGTTTATGATTACCGACGACGGCGCTGAAAGGGACGCCTGAAATTTCAGCCGTTCAAAATAAGCCACCGTTATGGGCACATTGGCGATAATTCTGTTGCTCATGCCGTTATTGCGTCTGTATACCAGCCGGTAAGCGCCGGGATTTAAATCATCGGGAATATTGACGCTGCCGTAAAAGCCGCCGGATTCGGTGGTTGTGTTTTGGACGGTTGCAATCGGCGAAGGCCGGTAAGTATCTTCTTCCAGCGCAACGGTATAATCACCCCGGTATATGGTATACATTCCCAGCACTTTGGAACGGTCAACGCCCCGGAAGGTAAGAACCTCGCCGGGCTTGTAGAGTCCCCGGTCAGAAAACATAAAAGCAAGAGACGTTATTTCTTCGGCCTGTTGAGGAGCGCCGGATTCAATACCGAAACGCCAGTTGTTATGTGAATCAGGATCAAATATGGCGCGGTCTCCGTCTTTTTCAGCCAGAACATAGGGCTCATTGAATCCCCGCCAACTGTTGTGATTTATCGTATTGTCCCTCAGCACCGTAGCGCCGGTATGCAGTACCGCAAGACCGTCTTTATTGGTTTGAGCTTCGCCGAAATGCGGTATAACGGAAACATTGGCCCCGTCTTTTACCAGAGAGGGAGGAAGCAGTTTGACTGTGGCGCCTTCCACAGGCTTGCCGGTAGAAAGGCTGGTAACCATTACCGTAGTTTTATTGAAGCCGTAACGCACCGTCAGTCCCAAATCGGTAATCTGTATGTTCAGTTCATTTTCTCTTTCGTAGGTACCGGTACGGTATGTTCCATCCCGCTGTTCATGACTGGTCAAAAGCTGTAGCTTCGCCCGAAAAGAGACAAAGCCCTTGCCCTGTTTATTGAGGTACGGCGACATATCAATTTCTTCAAAATATTTGAAGTTGGTTTGACCCGGAGTTAAATTTACGCGGGCGGAATCGCTGAGATAGGTACTCCAGGGATTGTTGGTTCCAACCAGCAGGTACGAAGAATTTGCGGCAATGTTGGTATATTCAAAAAGAAGGCGCGGTGGAAATTGGGCTTCCAGCATGGCATGACCGTAATCCAAAAACTGCGCATTACCATAGGGCGGCGGTTCATCGGGCATTTCAACGTCGCCTGACCAGGCTTTGCCCAATGTTCTGCCGTATACATCTTTCACGCTTGCAGCCACCAGAATCTTGAATTGCGCGCCGTAACCAACCGGCAGATTGTAAAGCCGCACCGTGCTTCCCCATATTTCAATATTTTCGGAATCGATGGGCATGGCAGGTTCGGTACTGAGCGCCGTGCGCACGGTGCTTTGATCGAGGGAGTGGCTAAAATTAATTTCAACCAGATTGTTGTATCTGCCATAGCCGGTAATCCGGTGGTGTTTGTCTACTTTGAAGGCGCTTGGGGTGCGAAAGCTGTGTCTCTGATCCGCTTCCGTTCCCCGGTTTCCCCCCTGGGACTTTGCCCCTTTCTTGAGGGTAACTGTTATCGTTGTTTCAAAGTCCACCGGATCGGCCAAGTCGGCGATAATTGTGTATTCGTTTTCCTGCCTGAGGGTGAATTTGAGGAAGGCTTTTCCGTTTGATATTTCAAGGTACTCATAGGTGGAAGGGTTTGCGCCCATCATGGCGGCTGTCTGCATGGGGTAATTGAATTCAATGCTAATATGCCGCGCCGCTTCGGGCGGCACGTTGCTGTTATTAAAACGGAAATTGGTTTGTTTTCGGAATTCTTCGCCGGGGGATATACTGTTCATTCTCAAGGTTTCGGTGTAGAAATTAAAAACCCGTTCGCCTGAAATTGGCGAGCCATAGATTGAAGCCGCGTTAGCCGCCACGGTGATGGTGTAGACCTGCTGGGCCTGACAGGGTTCGTCTCCCTCAAAACTCAAAAAACCTGTCCCGTACCAGCGGAAAGAACCCTTGATGGGCGGGTTGATGCTGACCAGCGGCGAGGTTGAAGTTTGTTCACCCAGACTTGCAAGGGCAGTCATGGGATGGGAGAATATTACATAAATTGAGGGCCGCTGTACGGCGGATGAATAATTTCCCCGCGGGCCCCAGTCTATCACAGTGAGGGGGCCGGCATTTTTTGTCTTTTGCAACTGCCCTTCGCTGCCTTCTTCCTGAGCAGCCCGGATTGCCCCGATTCTGTTTCTTTCTTTTGCGGGATCAAAATAGATGGTTTTATAATCTGACAGTTTCCGCAATCCCCCGCCCAGGCTGATTCCCTTACCGGAACCTTCCGCCGCTGCGCCGGAAAGAGCCGCCGCGCTTAAAAATTCAGCCTCATCTCCGCCCTCCGCTGTTTGGGGACGGTAATCCAAAGTAAAGGCTGCTTCAATAGCCGCATCATTTGCCAGTTGTATCGTTTCTTCCGTATCGCCTGATGCGTCTACCCGTCGCCCGGTATATTCTTCCGCCGAAACAGGCCTGGCCTGAGTATCCTTCGTTTTGCAAGAGATACAAAAGCTGGCCGCAAGCGCCAGCAGAATCACTACAGAAATTTTTTTCATATTTTCCCCATTGGTTTATAATGTTACCATGTTATTCGTCAACCGGCAACATATAGGCGTGTATGTGACACAGCGCCCCAAATGTCGTTTACCGGATAAATGCTTGACAAAATGATAGAATAATGACATACCATAATTAAAGAGGTGTTTATGAAACGGTTTATTATTGGATTTATATTTATTATGATGACAAATGTTTTATATTCAGAAGGTTCTCAGGAAGTGTTAAATGAAGCTGTAAGAGAATCCCAGCATCCAGACTCGTTTTCCATGACAGAAGGTATAAAAATGGGGCAATCATTATTTATTAACGTTATTACAGAAATGGAAAAAAATGGCGATACCAATTATGATATTGAATATATTACGAATAATTATGTTGACTATATTGCATCGCATACGTATTTAAAACAATATCAGACAACATACGATTGGGCGCGTTTTATTACCGAGAATAATATTTTAACTTTTCATTATGCTTTTGATACTTTTTTTAAATTATTGGACATGTATTTATGGAAAAAAAAGACAATTCAATTTCATGACAGTAATTATGAAGAAGATGATGACGATTATTGATGAAAAAAACCGGTAATTTTAAACTTTTATTTTCTTTGCTTTTTATTTTTTGTATTACCCCGCACATCGGAAGCCAAAATAATTCATTTGTACTACAAAATGAAAATTATTGGAAAAACATTGCAGAAGCAGGTCAAATATTAATTATTAATACTTCTGAATTATCAGTTCAAAACATAAAATTGAACGAATACTATGAATATGATATTCAAATAATGAATACCCTTAAAGGTGCTGAACGGGAAAGAATACAGTTTAATGTTTTTATGAAAGAAGAAAATTATGATTATATAATGTCATTGGCAGGAACTGAGAAAGTAATTGTATTTTTAATAAATACTTATGACGGTTATGGTTATAATAATTATTTGGCAAATTATTTTATAAAAGACGCAATAATAAAATATACAGATGAAACAGAAAGAATTATTGTAAATGAAATTTATCTGCAAGATGATATAATTAACAATAAATTATATGAAAATTTTAATATCGACAAAAGACTGTATGCCAGAGTGAACAGATATATCAATAATACTACCAATATTTTATTTGAACATGGTTCTTTTAAACAATTGGAAAAAACGGGTGAAAAAGGCGTTCCGTATATAATTCTTTTAATGAATAATTTTAAGACATTACCGGTAAAATCAATAAGGTTAGAGAATAAGAGCAAATATGCTTTTGAAGCCTATAGACATTATAGCCCGGAACTGGTTATTGACGCATTGACCGCAATATTAAACCAAATAACAGGTGAAGATTTTGGATCAATATACAACGGAGAAGCTGCACAGGAAGAAAGAATATTGGCATTAAATGGGTGGAGAATATACTTGTATAAATTAATTAAAAATCCATAAATAATAAATCAAAACCGGCTGATACCAACAAGAGATTGCCTGTATGCGGCTTTATGGGGAGTTGACATAGGGAGCAATTTATATTTAATATGGTATAAGGTAAATATGCTATGGAAACTTGGTGGCTGCCGCCTGTGCGCTTGTTGTGGCAGTGAAAAGAGTATTAAGGAGTATGGAAATGGCATATATGGAACAAGAGTTGGAAAAAAAAACCTTGTCAGAAATTGGGAGACTGATACTGGGTTACGAGCAAAAAATAAAAGAATTTGCGAGTAATGTAAAGTACGGTCTGGCAAAACCTGCCGACATGATGGCGTTGAATTCTGATTTGGCTCTGTTGAAAAAGGTACAAGAAAGAAAAATGCAAGGGCAAAACCGCCCCATTCAACAAGCACAGCCAAAAGCTGCCGTGCCATTAAAATCATACGATGATTATTTGAAAAATCAAAAATAACGAATTATTTCTCGATACGGCAGGATTCCAGTTCTCTCAGGCGGTTTTCATCGACTTTTATGTGCAGATTTTTTTCCTGAGTGGGAATGACCAGCCCTTTGGGACCGTTTTTGGCGCGGCGCAGGTATTTTACCGGCGTATAGAATAAATCCCCCTCGCCGTTGTTCCGCCCCTTTGAGTAAAAAATCGCCAGATTGCCCGCATCCAAAAGAATTTCCAGGGGAAAGGTTTTGCCGGGACGCTGTTTGATAAATACATACGAACCGGGGAAATCCCTCGCATGGAGCCACAAATCGCCGCCTTTGACATGACGGCGGAGCAAGGCGTCATTTTCCGCCGCGTCCCTGCCCACGATGATGAGCCAGTCGCCGCGTCTGAAACTGAGGCCGGGGCGTTTTTTATCCTGTGCGATGGCGGGGCCGGGTTTTGTTCCGCCTGTTTTGAGGAGTTTTGCCAAAATCAGGGGATTGGTTTCGGCAAGCAGCGTTTCCAGCTTCTTTTCAACTTTTTCAAGTTCCCGCTCACCCGCCTCAATTTCCGCCCGAATATCGGCAAGCCCTTTTTTCGCTTTGCCATACTGTTCGTAATACCGTTCCGCCTGGGCGGATGGGCCTTTATGGGGATCCAGTTCAATTCGAATCGTTGTGCCGGCGGCGTAAAAATTGTCCGCTTCAAGCCAGATGTCGCCGGGCTTAATCGCCGCAATGTTGGCGAGGATAATATCCCCATATTCCCGCAAGCGGTCTGCCGAAGCAAATTCCGTTTCCTTCGCCCGCAGCCGCTGAAGCGCCGCCTGTAAACGCCCCATGCTGCCCTCGCAGTCGCGCCGGGCCTGTTCCCGCAGCGCTTCAAGGGAAAGAGCGCCGCCCTGCTCCGCATATAAAACGTCAATTTTTGCGTTAAAAGAATCATCGCCCGGCAACTCACGAATTGCGTATTCACGGCGGGTGCTTTCGCGGCGAGCGCTTTCATCCGCTTCAGGCGCATAATGCCCGCCTGAAATTTCCCCTTTTTTGGGCAGACGGCGCATCGCGTCCAGCACCGCGCCATTTTCATCGGTGACAATAAAGTTCGCCGCGTTTGACCATAACCTGATGTACAGGCGGAAACGGTTTTCCCCTCTTTTTACCAGCAGCCGGATAATGCGGTTGTCTCCCAACTGCGCCGCATCTTCTATCCAGCCGTTGACAATGCGGGAATTAAGGAACTGGGCAAAGCGCAGCGGCTTGTCGCTTTTGGGAAAGGGTCTAAAAGTTTCATGGAAACGGCAAGCGCCGGGGCTTAACGCGATAAGTAACTGTCTGGTTGCGCCTTCTAAAGAAGGTGCGCCATCAATAGATGGCATACCTTTCTTGTGTATCCGCAAACCAATAACGTCAAATGCGCTTTGGGACGCCCCTTGAATTTGGGAGCCCGATAAATCCAATTCCTCAAGAATAAGGTTGATTTCTTTCCAGTTGAGGGACATGGGGTTTTATATTATTCATTGGGCAAGCCAAAAAACCGGTTGGCATTTTCCCAAAGCTGGGCCGCCATCGCTTCCGGTTCCATATCCAGCATTTTTGCAAGGTGCAGGGCGGTTTCCGGCAGATATTTAGGCATATTCCGCTTGCCTTTTTGCCCGGTCGGCGCCATAAAGGGGCTTTCAGACTCGATAAGAATGCGATCCAGCGGCAATTCGGGAATGGTTTCATGAAGATTACGGGCGTTTTTATAGGTAAGATTGCCGGCAAAGGAAAAATACAGGTTTAATTTTTGGGCTTCCCGCGCATAAGCGGCATCTTCGGAGTAACAGTGCAGCACTCCGCCACGGGGCGGCAGCCGGTCGCGGAGAATTTCCAGCACATCATGGCCTGCATCGCGGTTATGGATAATAACCGGCATATTCAGCTTGGCGGCAAGGTCAAGCTGGGTGATAAACAGCTCAATTTGGGACTTTTTATCGCCAAATTTGCGGTAATAGTCCAGACCTATCTCCCCTATGGCAATAACACGGGGTAGCTGTACGCTCTGTTCGATGGTTTGCAGCCAGTTTCTCCCCGGATTTTGCACTTCCGACGGGCTAACGCCGACAGCATGGTATACATTTGCCGTTGATTTAAGGTTTTCATACACCCGGGCAAAGTCATGGAGACTGTTGCAAATGGAGACAATCCGGTTTACGGAAGCCTGACGGGCTTCCTGTATAATAATAAGTTGCTCAATGGGGTCTTCAACAATAAGCCCCAAATGGGCGTGAGTATCAAAATACTGCATCGCTTTAGTCCAAAAGATAAGAGATAGAAACTTGCCGCTCTCTATACCCCATTTTAAGGCAAGTGACGGCAAGCCAACTTTTTCCAAACTGGATACCTCATTCTAGCACAGCTTTCCGGCGGAGTCAACAATAAAAAAACCGTGAAAACCCCTTTTCCCGCCCAATAACTCGTATACGTGCCTGACACCGGGAAGCTGTGCGTAGTGAGAAAAAGGGAAGAATTTCCACCACGGAGGACACGGAGAACACGGAGGAAGAAGGGTGAACCCCCAGCCGGATGGTGCGCTGCGGGCAGCGGAAACGCTTGTGGAATCCGCCTACGGAGCCTCCCAGCACCTACATCACTATACGAATCGTTATACTATGAAATAATTGTAGATGTAGGTGCTGGGCTTTTTCTGGAGCCCATTACGTTACCGTTATCCGCTGGTCTCCTCCGGCGGGGAATTCCAAATATTTCCGCTACCCGCCCGCCCCCTCCGGCTGGGGTTTCACCCGAAACCAAAATGGTGACAGTCACCATAGGGAAAATCCCCTATAAAAGGTGACAGTCACCAATATGTGGTAAAAATTTCTTCACTTTTTTCCCAAACCACTAATGCTTTTTACCACTTTCTACCCTATATAATGTATGAAGAAATTAAAAAAGCTGCTTGAGCAACCATTGCTCCGACAGCGTCACAACCCGCTCAATGATTACCTGTTTTACAAAATCATGGGCGAAAAAGGCGATGAAGTCCAACTTTTAGGCTTCCTGAACGCCGTTCTGGGGAAAACCGGGGCAGACTGTTTTACTTCCGTGACTATCATCGAAAACAAATCTTTTACGCCGAAAGTCATCGGCGACAAGGCCAGCATCCTTGATGTACGCGCCGTGCTCCAGAGTAAAACAAGGGTCAATATTGAGGTTCAAATCCGCAACCAGCACAACATGGACAAACGCAGCCTGTACTATTCCAGCAGGGAATTCGTTAAAGGCATAAAATCGGGACAGGACTACAACGCACTGCCCGATGTTATCGCCGTCAACATTGTCGATTTTGAGTTTCTGCCCACAAAAGGATTCCACTCCTGCTTTCATCTGCGGGAAGACAGCGAGCCGGACATTATTCTTACAAAATCGCTGGAAATTCATTTTCTGGATATGGTAAAATACAGGCGGGCGGTGAGGAAGGGTATAGTGAATGACCCGTTAAGCCGGTGGATGGCATGGTTTAACGAAAAAAGCCCGCCTGAATTACTAGCGGAGGTGGTAAAAATGGACAGCGCGATACAAGTAGCGGATGAGCGGATGGTATACGTAACCGGGGACGATGAAGCGATACGCGCCTACGAGATGCGGCAGATGGGTCTATGCGACCTTGTCGGCATAGCTAACTACGCCCGCGACGAAGGCCGGACGGAAGGTATGGCAAAGGGTATGAGAAAAAGCACACTCGAAATTGCCCGGAATCTTAAAAAAGTGGGGCTATCCATTACTCAAATAGCCGATGGAACCGGCCTTTCAATAGAAGTTATTGAACAGATGTAAAGTGAATGACCCGTTAAGCCGGTGGATGGCGTGGTTTAACGAGAAAAGCCCGCCTGAATTACTAGCGGAGGTGGTGAAGATGGACAGCGCAATACAAGTAGCGGATGAACGGATGGTGTACGTAACCGGGGACGATGAAGCGATTCGAGCCTACGAGATGCGGCAGATGGGTCTATGCGATCTTGTCGGTATAGCTAACTACGCCCGCGACGAAGGCCGGACGGAAGGCACACTCGAAATTGCCCGCAAAATGAAAAACGCGGGGCGGCTGTTAAGTGAAATTCAGGAATTTACCGACCTTCCCATAGAAACCATTGAACGGCTGTAGGGAATGGGGAATGGTGGCTTCGGCGCTTCGACCGCTTCGACAAGGGGTGGTACCCTGAGTTTATCGAAGGGTACCCCCGCCCCCCCTCCGGCTGGGGTTTCACCCGAAACCAAATCGGTGACTGTCACCATAGGGGATATTGAAAAAACCCTCAAATCTTACGATAATGAAGATATGAACCAACAAGATTTGGATTTTAATTATTTTCTCGAAAACATGGTTAATTTCTACCGCGCCTATGGACAGAAATTTGTCGTAGTGAAAAACCAGGGTATTCTTGGGATATATGAAAATTTTAATAACGCCCTGGAATCCACGCTGAAAACCGAAGAATTAGGCACTTTTTTAATACAAGAATGTTTTGATGACAAAGATAAAATGGTCTGCCATTTTCA
>JAITCL010000116.1 GCA_031283105.1 Treponema sp.
GGCCAAACCGTGAAGTAATCCGCAAAGACTGTAACCGCAAAGCAAAATTTCACCATAACCACAAATCAAACTGTTGACAAAATTGGGCAGGTTGAATCCTTAAGTTGTTGACAGTGGGACACTTCCCCTTTGGGGATGAAACGCGTGTTTTGGACATCCGCTATGACCCGGTATTCAAAGCGGTATTTACCAGAGACACGCCTAAATCAAAAGGCGCGTTGTCAGATTTGATTTCAGCGCTTATAGGACGCACTGTCGCAGTGGAGACAATCGCCGCCAATGAGCCGCCCATTGACGATTTGAGGCAACGGCAACTGCGCTTCGACGTAGCATGTAAAACAGAACAAGGCGAACCTGTCAATGTTGAAATGTCGTTCAACCCAAGAGCAAGTGAACTCGTGCGCCTTGAATACCATACAGCGCGATTATTCACCGGACAGGACATCCACGGAAAAACAAAAGATTATAATGATTTGAAGGAAACCTATCAAATCGCTATTTTATCAAAGGAACAATTTTTTCAGGATGAAAACCTTACGCACCATTTTCTGTACTACGATCCCGACACTCGCGTCTCATTGGGCGGAAGAACCAGAATAATCACCGTAGAACTGGTAAAGACGGAACCTGTAGCGGACAAGCCGGTTGAAGAGATGACCAATGCGGAATTGTGGGCGGTATTTTTTCAATATTTGACAGATAAAGAGAAAAGAGGTAAAATTATTGAGATAATTAATCGAGAGGAGGGCATAGCGATGGCGGTAGATACGTTGATACACTTCACACAAGATGAGATAGAATATGCGCATCAGACTTCTCTGTTAAAAGGCGAACTTGACTGGCGATGCGGAATGAGGGAGGCTGAATGTAAAGGCCGCAATGAAGCCAGTCTTGACATTGCCCGGAATCTTAAAGGGATGGGGTTATCCATTTCCCAAATAGCCGAAGGAACTGGCCTCTCCACGGAAGCTATTGCCCAATTATGATCCATATTTGACAGACGGGGTTTCAAAAAGCCCTCAAAAGTGGTATAATACGAAATACATAGGGGGTATCATGGCTGAAACGTTTGATTTTACGATTGAGGAACTGGGTAAGCGCAATATTAAGTCGCCCATTGTCATGTCGAAAACAGCGGGGGATCACATTGCCAATTATGTTACCGATGATAAGTTTGTCCGCCTGCAGGCGGAAGTAAAACTGGGGGCGCAGCCGGCGCTCAAGCGGCCGCAGGTGCTGGAGTGCGCCGGGCCGAGGGAGATGATTTACTTTACCCCCGCCCATGTTCACGCGGGAATTGTAAGCTGCGGCGGGCTGTGTCCGGGCATTAACGACGTGATTCGGGCTATTGTACGCTGCCTCTGGTACCGTTACGGGGTTACGCGGATTTCGGGTATCCGGTACGGCTACAAGGGTTTTTTGCCGGAGTCCGAATACGGGATAAAAAGCCTTAACCCTGAAAGTGTTGATGATATTCACAAGCTCGGCGGCACGTATCTGGGCAGCGCCCGCGGCGGCGGCAGGGAAGTCAGTAAAATTGTAGACGCATTGGAAAAGCTGAACCTCAACATACTGTTTACCATTGGCGGCGACGGCACCCAGCGGGGGAGCCTGGACATTGCCGAAGAGGTCAGCAAAAGGCAGCTTAAAATCGCCCTGGTCGGTATTCCCAAAACGGTTGATAATGATTTTTTCCTTTTAGACCGTTCCTTTGGTTTTGACACCGCCGTAGAAAAAGCCGCCGGGGTCGTTGCGTCGGCCCACATGGAAGCGTCATCCGCGATTAACGGCATAGGTCTGGTAAAAGTGATGGGCCGGGAGTCGGGGTATATCGCCGCCTGTACCGCGCTGGCAAGCCACGATGTAAATTTTGTGCTTATTCCCGAAGTGCCTTTCAACCTTGAAGGCTATAACGGATTTTTGCACCATCTTGAGGAACGGCTGAAAAAAAGCAAACACGCGGTAGTTGTGGTGGCGGAAGGGGCCATGCAGGAACAGCTTTTGACCGAACATAAAACTGACGCGGGGGGCAACCTGAAAATGGCCGATGTGGGAACTTATCTGCGGGAACGGATTGTCAAATATTTTGAAGAGAAAAAAATAGAGATCAATCTTAAATACATTGATCCCAGTTATGTGATACGCTCCTCTCCGGCCAATCCGGGGGATTCAGTTTACTGCGAGCGGCTGGGCAATGCGGCAGTCCATGCGGCAATGGCGGGAAAAACCAAATTGATAATCGGCCTGGTCAACAATGAATTTGTTCATCTGCCCATTAAGGCGGCTATCTCTCAGCGCAACCATGTTAATCCCGAAGGAAACCTTTGGCGCGACACTTTGGACGCTACCCATCAACCAGCGCTCATGGTGAATAAATTTGGTTGATTGCAGAGCGAATGATGGCAGGACAGTTAGATAAAACTCTTTTGAATAAAGGCGAAGCGGCGCTGGATATTTCTGACAGCGAAACTGATGCCTTATTTTCGCAGTCTTTGGCGCAGGCCTGCGCTGAAGCGGGTCCGGTTTCTTCGGCATTACTCCTTCCCCCTGACATTACCCGCTTTCATTCACGGGCCGGTCTCCTGACCGGCATCGCTTACCGTGAATTGAACAGGGCGGGAATCGCCGTTACGGTACTGCCCGCTTTGGGAACCCACATTCCCCTTACTGCCGCCGAGCGCGAGCGTATGTTTCCCGGCGTACCGGAATCGCTGTTCCGTGTTCACGACTGGCGTAATGACGTGGCGGAACTTGGCCGCATTGAACGGGAATGGGTCGAAAAAGTTACCGAAGGCGCGGTCAGTTACGACTGGCCGGTACAGGTAAACAAACTGTTATGTGATGGCGGCTTTGACCTGATTGTCTCGCTGGGACAGGTCGTTCCCCATGAGGTAGTCGGCATGGCAAACCACGCAAAAAATCTTCTGGTGGGAACCGGCGGCAAAGAGGCTATCGACAAGAGTCATTTTGCCGGGGCCGCTTTCGGCATGGAAAAAATGATGGGACGCGCCAATACGCCGGTGCGGGCCATGTTCGATGAGGGCTTGCGCCGCTATGGCGGCAAGCTGCCCCCCGTGTTATACGCTCTGACGGTTTTAAGCGCCCGCGGCGCAGATGAAGCCGCCGCCACGGGCGTACAGCGGGGAAGCCTTGCCCTGCGGGGACTTTACTGCGGTTTTGGCCGTGACTGTTTTGAACAGGCCGCCGCTCTTGCCCGCCGGATAAACGTTGACCTTTTGGATGAACCGGTACACAAAGCCGTGGTGTACCTTGACCCGGAAGAGTTTCGCACGACATGGCTGGGAAACAAAGCCGTTTACCGCATCCGCATGGCAATGGCCGACGGCGGCGAACTGTTGATTATCGCGCCGGGGCTGGAACGTTTTGGCGAGGACAGGGGCATTGACGCGTTAATTTGCAAGCACGGCTACCGCCCGGCGAAAGTTATCCGGGAA
The DNA here is from genome assembly GCA_031283105.1 of Treponema sp. Classification (GTDB taxonomy): domain Bacteria; phylum Spirochaetota; class Spirochaetia; order Treponematales; family Breznakiellaceae; genus WQXQ01. Next base: position 3,456 of record JAITCL010000116.1, read on the forward strand.
AAAGTTAACGCGGACGCGGAATTGGCAAACAGCCTCAGCGCGGCGGCCCACCTTATTCACGGTTCCAGTGAAGGCCGCTTCACGGTGCGTTACTGTCCGGGGCCGATTTTGAGCCGGCGGGAAATTGAGTCGGTGGGTTATGAGTGGGGCGATATTGGCGCGGCAATAGCCCGTTACGATGTCAACAAACTGGGAACAGGCTGGAATATCGGCGCTGATGGCGAAAATTTTTTCTTTGTGCCCAATCCGGCGTTGGGCCTGTGGGCGCTGAAGGATACTTTCAACTAACGCCATGAGCGAGCGGCGCACAGCCCTGGCGGCAATTATCGCCTGCGTTCTGTTTTGGGGCTTTTCATTTATTTCGATAAAAGTTACCGTGGCGGTTTTTCCGCCCATGTCCCTGGGTCTCCTGCGTTTTGCCATTGCCCTGATTTTTTTATATTTCATAAAACAAAAACTGGCCCCCCATGAAAAACTTCGCGCACAAGACATTCCCCTGCTTTTGGGCGCGGGATTCAGCGGCGTAACGTTTTATTTTTTTTGTGAAAATAACGGCGTTGCCCTGGTTACCGCGTCGGAGGCTTCCATCGCCATCGGGTCAATTCCCGTGCTGACCATGATTGCCGACTGGTTCAGCGGAAAAATTTCCCGCAATAACAATTTTCCGCGCCTGGGCGCCCGTCAATGGATAGGGGCTTTTATTTCCATTGCCGGCGTGTGGCTGGTGGCCGGAGTTTCCCTTGTCCTTTCGGGCAGCATACTGGGTTATATTTACATGGCGGGGGCGGCGGTTTGCTGGGTGGCTTATTCTCTGCTGACCCGCCCCCTCTTTACCCGCTGTTCCCGAATCTACATTGTATTCTGGCAATCCGTAGCGGGTTTTCTTAGTTTCATTCCATTTTCAATTTTTGAACTTGACCGCTGGGGAAGGCCGGATATGCCTGTTATTCTTCATCTGGTTTTTCTGGGCTTGTGCTGTACCGCGTTGGGTTACTGGCTTTACGCCCGTTCTCTTGCAATTTTGGGAATGTCGGTTTCGGCAATATTTATTAATTTAATACCGCTGCTCACCGTTATTTTTGGTTTTTTTGTCATGCGTGATCGCCTGACATTTTTACAGTGGGTTGGCGCTGCTCTGGTAATCGGCGGCGTGTATCTTTCGATGTTCGAAACAAAAAGGGCATCGCCGTAATTATAGCATCTAACGCCGGGCGTTACAATCTTGGATCAACCGTTTCGTTTTCCAAAGCCAACACGGCAAAGACACATTCATGGACGCGATAGAATGGTTCTTTATTGACAAAACGTTCCAGGGATTCCATGCCCAGGGCAAACTCGGCAAGGGCCAGTTCTTGTTTTCTGCGCAGCGAGCGTTTTCGCAACCGGTCAAGGTGGGCTGCCGTAGTGTAATCCGGGCCGTAAATGATGCGCAGGTATTCACGCCCCCGGCACTTCACTGCCGGCTGCAAGAGAACGTTTTTGTCATAGGCGATAAAGTCCAGCGGTTTGACAACCATGCCTTCACCGCCTGAATTGGTAAGATTCAGCCACCATTCAACGGCGGCGGCAATAGAAGCATCATCATTCAGATCGGCTGTTAGGTGATTAGTAGCGGTAAAAACGGTATCATTACCTGCGGTGATATGGTCGCGGATTACGGCAAGATGGCGCAGATGGTTTTCATCATACCAGACCTTGCCTTCGGTGGCAAGAATATGAAAAGGAGCGATGCGATAATCATCCACCGAGGTAACAGACCAGCAGTAACGGCGGTAGGCTTCGATATAGCGTTCAATACATTCCCGGCGATTCTGATAGTCTGTCAATACAGCGGCAAGGTTCATATCAACAGGGGTTCCCGACTCAAGCGTTACATCGGAAACATTATTATCGTTATACGACATATTTGCCGCCCGTAGCGCTTCAACAGCTTTGGCAAGACCGCTTCGCCCAGCCATACCGGTCGGGGCATATTGTTCCAGAATGAGGGCGCGGGCCTTGGCTGACCAGGGCATAAGCTCCGTGTCCAAACACACCCAATTCGTAGAAAAAGCGTCCCAAAAACCGGAATTGTCCAGAACGTCCCCCAGCCGGGTCAGAATCGTCTGTTCATGGTTTTTTTCAGCGCCTGCGAAAAAGTGACGGCCGGTGCGGGTATAAATAATCCCCGTGGCATCACTGTCAATACCGAACCGTGTTTTTGCAGTTTCGCTGTTTCGGCAGAGAACGATTACCGCGCGGGAACCCATGTGTTTTTCTTCGCAAATGATTTTTGTAATTCCGCGTTTTTTATAATAATCAAAAGCCTCCAATGGATGTTCCAGAAAGGAGTCGATTTTGCTGGTTCCGCTGGGGGACATGGTAGGAGGCAGGTAAATCAACCAGCGGGGGTTTGAGGAAAACCGTCCCATGATTTCCAGAGTAAGGGAGCTTGCCTCTTCGCTTATGGCGATGTCGCGGTACATTCGGGTCTGGACGCGCCGCCTTCCCAGAACATCGGCAATATCGGGTTCGCTGCAACCGTTAGCTGCAATGGCAGCATTATAATTCAAGGGTTTAACCGGGGCATAGTATTCCCGTTTGGCGGGAACTTCAACCAATTCGTCTTCTGGATAACGATAGGCGCTGAGTTTTCCGCCAAAGACACAACCGGTATCAATACAGATTGTGTTGTTAAGGCTTTGGGCTTCCGCGGATGGGATGTGGCCGTAAACTACCAGCGCCCGTCCCCGGTATTCTTCAGCCCAGTTGAGTCTGACCGGAAGGCCGAACTCATCAGTTTCACCGGTAGTGTCCCCATACAGGCAGAATTCCCGGACTCTGCCGGAACTGCGGCCTTGATACTTTTCAGAGAGACCGGCATGGGACACTACAAGTTTACCGTGATTCAACACATAATGACTGACCAGTCCGTCAAGGAACCGTATTGCCTTATCAATAAATTCTTGAGGTTCTTGTTCCAGCTCTTTGACGGTGAGATCCAGACCATGAGTCAGTTTGACGTCAGCTCCCCGCAATTTGCGGAGTAATTTAACATCGTGGTTGCCCGGTATGCAGAGAGCCGCGCCGGATTCGGCCATGTTCATCGTTAGGTGTAATACAGCGGCATTGGCCGGCCCGCGGTCGCATAGATCGCCAAGAAAGATTGCCCGTCTGCCGGACGGCGGCCGGGCGGCGCGGGATTCCCTGTCTACCGTATACCCAAGTTTTTCCAGCAGTTCCGTGAGTTCATCGTAACATCCGTGAATGTCGCCGATTATATCAAAGGGGCCGGTCTCGTCCCGCTTGTCATTCCAGAGTTTAGTCCTGACAATTTCCACGGAATCTGATTCTTCCTGACCGTGTAAAATATGCACATAACGAAAGCCTTCTTTTTGCAGATTACGGATGCTGCGCTTTAAATCACGGACATGGTTCTTCACAATATGAGGGCTGACATTACGGTCAAGTCTTAGGCGGTTACGCTCAACGCATAACTCTTCGGTTATATCAAATACAAAGGCAACCGCAAGCACATCATGGGAGCGGGCCATTTCAATTATTTTTCTTCGGGCAAAGGGCTGGACGCTGGTAGCGTCAATCACCGTGAGCCTGCCCCGGTTCAGCCGCTTGCCGGCAATGTAATAAAGACTGTCGAAGGCCGCTTCGGTGGCGCTTTGATCGCTTTCATCATCGGATACAAGCCCCCGGAAATAGTCCGAGCTGAGAACTTCGGTGGCTTTAAAATGTTTTTTTGCAAAACTGGACTTGCCGCTGCCCGACGCGCCTATCAGGGCAACAAGGCACAATTCGGGGATTTCCATTTTCATGCGGCGCTCTCCGCCGCCTCGGGCGCAGTTGTTTTTTGGCGCGTGTTTTTCCTGAAAACAGCCATTTGGGTGGGCGTGTTTTGATTTGCGTCCTGTTCGCCAATATCTTCATAACGAACCGAATAATCATGGCGGGTGGCGGCAGAATCGGCCCATGCGCGGAATTGGACGCGGTTCCATTCAAAGCGATGGTCGCCGTGGCGAAAATGATTCGCCGTAAGACCCGTGTAGTTCACGTTATAATCAGCGTTAGGTGTAGTGATGATAACAGTTGCGGGGGACGCGTCAGCGAAAATAACCGCCTCAAGAGCGGGAAGACGGTTTTCATCCAGATGTTCAATCACTTCCACTATTGCGGCGGCATCGTAATTTTTAAAACGTTTATCCCGGTAACAAAGAGAACTTTGAAATAACGTTACGCGCTTTTTTTCTTCTTCCGTCATGCGGTCAAATTTGAGATTACCGGCAGCCCGGCTCAGCATAAGGGCGGATACATCCATTCCCGCTATGGCGGTAAAATCTTTTGTCTTCATGAGAAGATGCAGCAAATTGCCTTCGCCGCAGCCCAGGTCAAGCACCGATTGTGCGCCGCTTGCTTTTAACTCACCCAATACCGCAAGCAGGCGCTGATCATTAAGGCGGGGTATTTTTACCGGTATGGACGCTTCTTCCTCTTCCGTTACCGGGCTTTCCGCCGCCGGATTTTCCGCGCCGCCTTCACCGTTATCAAGACGGTCAAGCCGTTTCAGCGCCTGTTTGGTGAAATGACCAAATTTGCTAAAATAACGGCGGGTAATAAAATTTTTTTCAGGGTGTTTTTCCAGCCAGCCTGAACCGTGGGCAAGGAGCTTGTCAACTTCTTCATCGCCTATCCAGTAATGCTTGCGGTAATCAAAAACCGGAATCAACACATAGATATGCCGCAGAAGATCCTGCAGGCGTACTTTTCCCCTGATGGTCAAATTCACATAACAACTGTCTCCCCATTCGGGAAAACTATCGTCCAAAAGGCCGCTTTCCCATTCGACTTTGTAACCCAGCGGGGCAAAAACCTTTTCCAGCATGGCGGTATCGCCCCGGCATGGTAGCATAACAAGAGTGGCGGAAAGGTCCAGGGCGGAGTCCGCCAAAACCTGCTTCATTTCACAGCGTCCCGACATGGCGGTTCCGTAAACACGGGAAATCGCCGTACTCATAAAAGAAGATGAAACATAGGGACGGTCATTCACATAATCAAATAACCCGCCTCCGGCGGAACCCGGTTTTCCACGGGCAAGGTCAAGCGGATCAATGTCGAGTAACAGAGCGGCAGTACAGCGGTTTGCGCTTATCTCAGGATAAAAAATATGTATTTTGCCAAAACTGGATACAGCGGTTTGGGGGCGTGACGGATTTTTATGGAGCAGATAGCCAAGATCGGCGGCATTCTCTCCGGTATACGTTATGGTCAAAAGCATGGTTTAATCAGTATTGTCCGATATTTTGAAGGTATTCACAAGATGCATAAACGGCTCTGCGGCGGGGTTGGTTGATACACTACGTTGTAATTTTGTCTCTTTTTCATCAAAATAAAAATATGGAAAAACTGGATATTTGGTCGGAAAGCTGCGCGGTACGGTTTGGCGCTGTCGATAAATCGGATTTAATGACGCTGGACGCGGCGCTTGATTTTTTTCAGGAAGCGGCGATAAGCCACGCGGAAAATTTGGGAGTTGGACGCGAAGCAATGGCGCGGACAAATCAACTGTGGATACTCTCGCGTATGTCGGTGCAGGTTAACCGCCGTCCTCAATACGGCGAAACCATCACCGTGCGAACCTGGCCGCGGGGCGGTGAAAAACTTTTCGCCCTGCGTGATTTTGACATCCGCGATACGGCGGGCAATCCCGCTGTTCAGGCCCGAAGCTGCTGGCTGATTATTGACATGGAAAAACGCCGCCCCCTGCGTCCGCAATCCATCATGGACACCATGCCTCAAAATGAAGGCCAAAATGCCCTGCCCGCCGCCACTGGTCTTGAAGAGCGTCCCTCCCTGCGCAAAGCGGCGGAACGGCGGGCGCTGTACAACGATCTGGATTATAACGGCCATGTAAACAATGTCAGTTACATACGCTGGATCGAAGACGCCATTGATCCCGCCCTGCTGGAACAGGCGCGGCAGCTTAGGCTGGACATCAATTATTTAAATGAAGTTTTACCCGGCGAAGTCACCGGCATTTGGCTGTCAGAAATCGACACGGCGGGAGAAACGCCGCCCCCCTCTCATGCTTTTGCCTTTGAAGGAAAAAAAGAGCAGACGCAGGAAAACCAGTCGGCATTTCGGGCTGAACTTTGCTTGTCATTCTGACAGGATCGGGGTTCCCTTCGACCGCTCCCTTCGACAGGCTCAGTGACCACACTTCGACAGGATCGGTGACCCCCTATTCTTCATTTCTTTTTACTTTTTATCCGTTTCCTCCGTGGTTTATATTTTCTTAAAAGCTAATCTTACCGTTAGGCGGCTGGCACATAGGGCTTCTATTCACTATTTCCCCCGGCTTTGTTACTATCTTCGTATATGGAACTAACGGAAGCGTTTATCTCGGCTCTGGCAGTCGATGAAGAACGGCTGATCAAGAACGTTGCGGAAAATTTGGCGGTGGGCGAGGCCCAGGCTACGGCGGTTATCGCGTTGTTTGCCGAGGGATGCACCGTCCCTTTTATCAGCCGTTACCGGAAGGAAAAAACCGGCGGGCTTGACGAGGTGCAGGTTCGCAGCATTGAACATAAATTTAACAGCGGGAAAAATCTGGAAACCCGCCGCATTGAAATTATCCGGCTGATTTTTGAGCAGGGGAAACTCACCGAGGGCCTGTATAACAATATCAGCCATGCGGCGACCTTGAGCGAGCTTGAGGATATTTATGCGCCGTACAAGCGCAAGAAAAAAACGAGGGCAATGATAGCCTGCGAAAAAGGGCTGGAGCCGCTTGCCGACGCGATGCGGGAACTTGAAACTGAACCCTTATTGGTAAAAGCCGCCGAGTTTCTGAAATCTGTAACAGAAGTGGAAAATCCCGAACTTGCCGTTGCCACGGTGGAAGACGCTTTGCAGGGGGCGATGGATATTATTGCCGAGGCGGTTTCCCAGGGGCCGGAAAACCGTGCGCGGATAAAAGCCTTTTATCTGAAGGATGGTAAAATTATTATCAAAGGTTCGGGAAAAGCCGGCAAGGGTGATGAGGAAGCGCAAAAAACCAGCGTCTATCAAATGTATTGGGATTATAGCGAAGCCCTTTCCCGAATCAAGCCCCACCGGATTCTTGCCATTAACCGCGGCGAGCGGGAAGAAGTGTTAGATGTAACGATTGATATTGATGAAAATACCGCCGCCGGAATGTTGCAGCACAAGTATGTTTTGCATAACGATTACCATAAAACCGCCATTGAAGACGGCCTCAAGCGGCTGTTGTCCCCTGCGCTGATTCGGGAAATTCGCGGCGATCAGGGCGATGCCGCCGATGACCACGGCATTGGCGTGTTCAGTGAAAATTTGAAGAACCTGCTCCTTCAGCAGCCGATTAAGGGAACGCGGGTGCTGGGCATAGACCCCGGCATCCGTACCGGAACCAAATGCGCCTTTTTGGATGATACGGGAAAATATTTGGGCAGCATCGTTATCTATAATCACAAGGTTGAAGAAGCGAAAAAATTGATCCTTGAAGGGATGCGCCGCTACGACATACAGTTAATTGCCGTGGGAAACGGAACCGGCAGCCGTGAAGCGCAGGAAATAATCAGCTCATTGATTGCAGATAACGGTATTGAGGCGCTGTACACCGTGGTTGACGAAGACGGCGCTTCGGTGTATTCAGCCAGCGATATTGCCCGTGAAGAATTTCCCGAACTTGACCTTACCATACGAGGGGCTATTTCCATCGGGCGGCGTTTGCAAGACCCGCTGGCGGAACTGGTAAAAATCGATCCCAAATCCATCGGCGTTGGCTTGTACCAGCATGATGTAAATCAGAAAAAACTTTCCGACACTTTGGACGAAGTTGTTTCATCGGTGGTGAACAATGTGGGGGTGAATCTTAATACGGCAAGCGCCTCGCTGTTAAAGTATGTGTCGGGGATTAACAGCTCTTTGGCGCGGAAAATTGTCAAATACCGCGATACACAGGGCAGAATTGCCAGCCGGGCTGAGTTAGGCGACATTCCAGGCATGGGGCCAAAAAGTTTTGAACAGTGCGCCGGTTTTCTGAAAATCCCCGAAAGCGCCGAACCTTTGGACAATACCTGGGTTCATCCTGAAAATTACCCGGTCGCGCGGGAGTTACGCGCAACAATTACCGCCACTGCCGGTTTGAGCGCCGATACGATAAATACGCTCAAGGAAAAACACGGCGTGGGAGAACCCACTATCCGCGACATTGCCGAAGAACTGAAAAAACCCAACCGCGATCCCCGCGACAGTTACCCCAAACCCATTATGCAGAAAGGGATTGTCAGTTTTGAAGACCTGCACGAAGGCATGATGATCACCGGTAAAATAAAAAATGTCGTTGACTTTGGCGCATTTGTTGATCTGGGAATAAAAGAAACCGCGCTGGTTCACATTTCCGAAATGAGCGACCATTTTGTCAAAGACCCGCTGGAAACGGTGAAAGTCGGCGATGTGCTGGAATTCCGAATCATCAGCCTGGATACGGAACGGCGGCGGATTGGACTTTCCAGAAAAAGTGAACAAAAACCAAAAGTGGAAAAGGAAAAGCAGAAAGTAACAACAATGCCGGAAAAAAAACCAGCAGTAAAAAATGGTAACCAAAAGGGTAAATATAATCAAAGCACATTAAAATCACGCAACGATTCACAAGACGACGGCACTATGTACAATCCCTTTGCCGACGCTTTCAAAAAAATGGGTAAGAGGTAATATGGCAAACAAGAAAGAAATTACGATTCGTTCAAGCGCGGCGGAATATTTAACGTATATTGCCGCTACCGGCGACAACAAACAAAGCATTGAAATGCGTTATGAAGATGAGAACATTTGGCTGACGCAAAAAATGATGGCGATACTGTATGATGTCGATAAACGGACAATCAGTTACCATATAAAAAAAATATATGAAGACAGCGAACTTCAAGAAGAGGCAACTGTCCGAAAATATTGGACAGTTCAAATTGAAGGTGAAAGGCGAGTTGAAAGAGAACAAGACCATTACAGTTTGCAAATTATTATCGCCGTTGGCTTCAAAGTCAATAATGAACGCGCGGTACAATTTCGCAAATGGGCTAATAGAATCGTAAAAGATTACACAATTCAAGGCTGGGTGATGGATGAAGAACGTCTGAAACATGGCGGGACAATAATTACCGAAGATTATTTTGAAAAACAGCTTGAAAAAATCCGGGAGATACGCCTGTCTGAACGCCGGTTCTACCAAAAGATTACCGATATTTATTCAACTGCTCTCGACTATGATAAAACGGCGAAGGCCACCAGAGATTTTTTTGCCAAAGTGCAGAATAAACTGCACTTCGCCGTTCATGGCAATACTGCCGCCGAACTTATCTATAACCGCGCTGATGCGCAAAAACAATATATGGGCTTAACTACCTGGAATGAAGCCCCTGACGGTAAAATCCAGCGCGGTGATGTTGTCGTGGCAAAAAACTATTTATCCACGGAAGAAATGCGTTCGCTGGAATTAATTGTATCCGCGTACCTTGATTTGGCCGAACGCCGCGCAAGGGCGCACGTCCCCATGACGATGGCAGACTGGGCACATCACCTTGACCTGATTTTGCAGGCTGACGGTAATGAACTGTTGACCAATGCGGGAAAAATATCGGCGCAAATTGCCGAGGATCACGCATTAAGCGAATTTGAAAAATATCGCATCATTCAGGATAAACTGTTTGAAAGCGATTATGACAGGTTTATTGCCGGTATGAAAAAACTGGAAAAAAAATCAACCGTTAAAAAAAATAAGTAATGAGCAGAAAATTATTTTGTATGCAAATGGTACATACCCCGTTGATTCGCCCTCTATATTTTGTGTACAGTATAAATACCCGGTTAGTTTTAGCAAGCAGGTCATTATGTCGCAGATACAATGGATATTGAACTACATGAAAGGAAGACGCGCCGTTTTCCTGACGGGAATCATTTTGTCCGCGGTGAGCGCGGCAATGTGGATAATCAATCCCATGCTTGCCCAGCGGCTCATTGACGATGTAATCACGCCGCAGAATACCGCCCCCTTGATTCCCCTGCTGATTACCATGATGGCCGTTCAGCTTACCCGGCTTTCCCTGCGTTACCTTATGATAATGTGCATGGAAAAATCCAGTACCGCGGTGATGACCGGTATACGCCGTGATATGTACGAAACTGTACAACATCAGGATTACCGTTTTTGGGGACGCTTCCCCACGGGAAATCTGATGACCCGCATGACGCAGGACCTTGACCGTTTGCGGCACACCCTTGCCTGGGTTTCCTACCAGTTTATAGACGCGGTGGTGTTGTTCGTTTCCGTTTTTACGTTTTACATGATTATCAACTGGCAGTTGGCCCTGTGTCTGGTGTCGGTCACTCCGTTTATTCTATATATAAGTTACCGGTTTATAAAACGGCTGCGGCCCCGTTTTCAGTTGCTGCGGCAAAAACTTACCGACCTGGGGACGGCGGTAACGGAAAATATTGACGGCAACCGCGTGGTAAAAGCCTTTGCCCGCGAGGAATATGAAAAAAATCATTTTGAACAATTTAACGGCGAATTCCGCGACACAAGCTGCGGCAATGCCCTGATTGTCGCGAAGTATCAGCCCTTGCTGGAAACGGCAAGCCAGCTTCTTATCATTATAACGCTGGTGGTGGGCGGTTATTTCCTCATCAAGGGCTGGCTGACCAAAGGCCAGTATTTGGCTTTCTCTTCCCTTACCTGGGCGCTGGCCGGCCCCCTGCGAATGTTGGGGCCTCTGCTGGCCGACCTGGAACGGTATACCGCTTCGGGGGAAATGATCCGCGAAGTGGTAGAAGCCCCGCAGGGTATCTGCGACGCGCCGGACGCGGTGGAACTTGCGCAGCGCCCCGCCGGAAAAATTGAATTCAGGGATGTCAGCCTTTCGATTAACGGTACGCCCATTCTGTCGCATATCAGCTTCACCGCCGAAGCCGGATCGACTCTGGGGATACTGGGCAGTACCGGCGCGGGAAAAACGTCCCTTATCAAACTTTTGCCCCGCTTTCTTGAACCGGATTCCGGCGACACCCTGCTGGACGGCCTTGATGTCAGACGTTATACGCTATCTTCACTTAGGCGGCATATAGGCGTCGCCATGCAGGATGTGTTTCTGTTTTCCGATTCGGTCAGGGGAAATATCGCCTACGGCAGGCCGGAACTTGATGATAAAGAAATTTCCATGCGGGCGGTTCAGGCAGATGCTGATGGCTTTATAAGCGGCATGAGCGAATGTTATGAGACATTGGTCGGCGAGCGCGGCGTCGGGTTGAGCGGCGGACAGCGGCAGCGGATTGCCCTGGCACGCGCGTTGGCGGTCAAACCGGCGGTTTTAATTCTTGACGATACCACATCGTCGGTGGACAGCGAGACCGAACAGTACATACAAAATCAACTGCGTAACCTTGATTTTACCTGCACAAAAATTATTATAGCCCAGCGGATTTCTTCGTTCAGGGGGGCGGATTTGATTCTCGTTATGGACAAGGGTCAGATTATTGAACGGGGAACACACAGCGAACTGCTTGCCCTGCGTGGTTTTTATCACCGCATTTGGAGTTTGCAAAACAATACCGTCATTGAAACGGTGGGGATGGCAGATAAGTGAAACAAAAAAAACAAACGGAACAAAAAACTGCCAGAAAAGGCCGTTCCAGGGAACGCAACCGCTACGATGTTGATGAATATCTGGACGAAAAAGTCAGCCTCTTTAATGTTAAACGCTGTCTGGGATATATCGCAAAAGCCCAGGGGCATTTGAAACTTGCCCTGCTGTTAAGCGTCATTGAAAATGTGGTCGGCCTTTCAGGGCCGCTTTTTATCATGCATGCGCTGGATACGGCAGTTCCCAACAAGGATTTCCGGCTGCTGTTGTTGATGGCTGCCTGTCTGGGCGCTTCCATTGTCATCAGCATTGGGCTGGGAACGGTTCGCAATGTTCTGGTAGCCCGCGCCGGCGCCGGTATAATCCACGATATACGCTACGATTTATTTTCCCATCTGCAAAGACTCGCCTTCAGTTTTTACGACAGCCGGCCTCACGGAAAAATTTTTGTGCGGGTTGTGCCGTATGTGAACAATGTTTCCGACGCCCTTTCCAACGGAATCATCAACTTTGTTATTGAAGTGCTGAATATTGTTTTTATTATCTTTTTTATGTTCAAAGTGAGTCCCCAACTGGCGGTGATTACCATTTTGGGACTGCCTCCGTTAATTATTTTTATGTTTATCATTAAGCCGGAACAGCGCCGCGCATGGCAGCGGGTTTCCAACAAAAATTCCAACCTTAACGCCTATATTCAGGAATCCATTGACGGAGTTAGTGTTACTCAGGCGTTTGACCGTCAGGGAAAAAATTTAGGGGTAATGAACCAGCTTACCAATGAGCGCAACTTTGAATGGATGCGGGCAATTCATATCTCCAATACCGTGTGGTTTTCCGTTGAGACTGTTGCGCAGTTGGTTTTTTCTTTTTTGTATATCACCGGCGCTTACTGGATGAACCCTATGGCAAGTTTCGGTATGCTGCTTGTTATGGGTAATTATGCGTGGCGTTTCTGGCAGCCGATTATCAATTTGGCAAATATTTATAACACTTTTGTTACCGCGATGGCGTATCTCGACCGGATTTTTGATACCATTGCCGAACCGGTAACGATTCAGGATGTGCCCAACGCGGTGGTGTTTCCCTTTGTCCGCGGCCACGTTGAATTTAAAAATGTCAGTTTTAGTTACGACGGGGTGCACCGGGTCTTGAACAATGTCAGTTTTGACGGCCACCCCGGTGAAAGCATCGCCATTGTCGGGCCGACCGGCGCGGGCAAAACCACAATTGCGAATCTGCTTTCACGGTTTTACAATATCGAGAAAGGCCAGGTCTTAATTGACGGTCAGGACATTATGCGGGTAACTCTGGATTCCCTGCGAAGCCAAATGGGTATCATGCTGCAGGACAGTTTTCTTTTTACGGGAACCATAGCCGACAATATCCGCTACGGCAAACTGGATGCCACCGACGAAGAAATCTGCGCCGCCGCGCAACTTATCGGCGCACAGCGCTTTATCGAAAAACTGCCCCAGGGCTACAACACCCCCGTTACCGAGCGGGGCGGCGGCATTTCTCAGGGCGAGCGGCAGTTGTTGGCGTTTACCCGCACCCTCATTTCCAATCCGCGAATTTTAATTCTTGACGAAGCCACCAGCAGCATAGACACCGGCACGGAACAACTGGTGCAGGAAGGCATTCAAACACTGATGAAAGGCCGCACCTCGTTTATCATCGCCCACCGGCTTTCCACGATTCGCAACTGCACCCGGATAATGTTTATCAGCGACGGGCAAATTGTAGAACATGGTTCCCACGATGAACTGATGGCAATGAAAGGCCGCTATTACGAACTGTATCAGGCGCAGTATACGGAGTGAAAAAGTGACTGACACCCTATTGGCAAAAATGACCGCTACAAAAACGTATCCCTTATTTTTCCGGCGTTTATTATTCCGGTGAACATGGCGTAAATGATTATCTGGGTGCGGTTGTGCAGGCCGGTTTTTTTCTTTATGTGGTTGACGCAGTTGCGTAGCGAACCAATGTTGATGTTAAGGTTTTTGGCGATTTCCCGGTCTGTGCATCCGCAACTAATGCCGTAAAGGATACCCTGTTCCGTGTGGGTAAAAGAAAACTGGGAGATGCCGGGCGCCGCCATAAATACTCCTGTTGGCGCGGAAAAAAAATGCAGCGCATGGTTTTTGACCGATTTGCTGATGTACAGGCCGCCGTAAAAAACACTGCGTACCGATGAGGCAAGGTTGTTAAAGCCGTCCTGCCTGAGCAGATAACCGGAAATTCCCGCATTGAAGACTTTGGCTATAATCTCACGCTCATCATGGGAACACAGCACGATAAGCGCAGTCGATGGAGAATTACGTTTGATGATCGGCGCAAGCTCCGGGCTGTCAATATCCTCCATACTGAAATCCATAATGATGATGTCGGGACGTTGGGTCATTGCCGATTTAAGCGCATCGTAGCCGTCTTTGCCGGTGTTTGTTATGTGAAAATCGTCCTGTTCCGCCAGCAGGGCGCTTATGGTTTTAAGGTCATTTTCGTGTTTACTGACAATAGCAATATTTATCATGATAGTATATTACTAAAATAGTAATATTTTTGGATAAAGGCAAGAAAAATAGCACTAGAAAGAAAATTTTTTGGCTGGTATAATCCATTCATCATGGCAAAAAGAGGAAAAGTTGAAATTGACCGGGAGTTGTGCAAGGGGTGTTTTTTGTGCATTCGCGCCTGTCCCCTGAAAGTGCTGGAGGCCGATACAACGATTAACGCGTCCGGTTCTTATCCTTCAAAAGCGGTGAATCCTGAAAAGTGTATCGCTTGTGGGAATTGTTATGAGGTGTGCCCCGATGTTTGCATCAGGGTTTTTGAATTGGAAGGGGCCGAGGCATGAATGAACGAGTCTTGATGAGCGGAAATGAAGCGATTGCCGAAGCCGCGATACGGGCGGGCTGCGGCGCGTATTTTGGGTATCCCATCACCCCGCAGAATGAATTGATTGCCTACATGGCAAAAAATATGCTGGAAAAAGGCCGGATTTTTATTCAGGCGGAAAGCGAAATCGGGGCGATTAATATGGTGTACGGCGCTTCCTGCGCCGGGGCGCGGGCAATGACCAGTTCTTCAAGTCCCGGTATTAGTTTGAAGCAGGAAGGAATTTCCTACGGCGCGGGAGCCGATGTTCCTATGGTGGTGGCGAATGTGGTTCGGGGTGGCCCCGGATTGGGTTCCATTGCTCCCGCTCAAAGCGATTATTTTCAATCTACCAGAGGAGGCGGCCACGGCGATTACCGCTGTATCGTACTGGCCCCGAAAAGCGTACAGGAATGTGCCGACCTTACCTACCTGGCGTTTGATTTGGCGGACAAGCACCGTATGCCGGTGATTGTGCTTGCCGACGGCATGATTGGTCAAATGATGGAAGGTATTGTGCTGCCGCCGGAAAAATCTCCGTCAGAACTGCCGCAGCGGGATTGGATTGCCGGAAAAATGTACAACCGGGCGCCTGCGCCCGATGGCCGCCGAGCAGCGCGGCATATCACTTCAATTCACTTAAAACCGGAAGAACTGGAAGCCGTTACCCGCGCCCGCTTTTCCCGGTACGAGGCTGTTCAAGCCGCCGAAATCCGCTACGAAGAAATTGGCTGCGCCGATGCGGACTTGATACTCGCCGCTTACGGCACTTCCGCCCGTGTCTGCCTGGGGGCGCATAAACTTGCCGCGCAGGAAGGCATTAAACTCGGTGTTTTCCGGCCTATTACCCTCTGGCCGTTCCCATATCAGACGCTGGGAAAAATCGCCGCGCAAGGGAAGCCCATTCTCACCGTTGAAATGAGTTTGGGGCAGTTGGTGGAAGATGTAAAACTTTCGGTTTTTGAGGCAATCTCATCAAGCGGAGCAAAATCGGCAAAGATTCACCTGTTGGGACATTCCGGCGGGGTAATCCCCACGGAAGAAGAAGTCTTCGCCGAGGCGAAAAGGATTTTAGGAAAATGAAACAAGTATACGGTTACCCGGACAGTTTATATAAAATCCCCACCAAGTATTGCGGGGGCTGCGGTCACGGAATAATACACCGGATTATCGCCGGTATCATTGATGAATGGGGATTGCGGGAAAAGACCGTCATCACCAATCCGGTGGGTTGTGCCATTTGGGCGGATTTGTACTTTGATTTTGATTCGGTACAGCCGCCCCACGGCAGAACCCCCGCCGCGGCTACCGGCATTAAGCGGATACTGCCCGATCATCTGGTAATCTGTTACCAGGGGGACGGCGATATGGCGGCTATCGGCACGGCGGAAATGATTCACGCGGCGAACCGCGCCGAAAAATTTACCACGATTTTTGTTAACAATGCCATTTACGGCATGACCGGCGGACAGATGGCCCCCACCACGCTGATAGGGCAAAAGGCGGCGACTGCCCCCTATGGCCGCGACCCCGATACCGCCGGTATGGGCTACCCCATCCGTGTCGGTGAATTGCTTGCCACCCTTGACGGTACGCGCTACATTGCCCGCGGGGCGGTGAACAATGCGGCAAATATCCGCAAAACGCGGCAGTATATCAAAAAGGCGCTGGAAGCGCAGCGTGCGGGCAAAGGTTTTACGATGGTAGAAGTTCTTTCACCCTGTCCTACCAACTGGGGCATGGAGCCGGTCGCATCGGTAGAATGGCTGGAAAAAAACATGATACCCGTGTTTCCCCTGGGGGAGATAAAAAACACTCTGGATGCGGAGGCAGTTAAATGAAATACCGCATGTCAGGCGCTTATTAATTCTTTTTCATTTTGAACAATGTCGTGCATTTCACTCTGCATATTTTTAACAAGAAGGGCAAGGGCGGCAAGGCGGACTTCTATTAAAGATAATCGGAGTGAGTTCCGGTAAAAGCAAAAGTTATTTTCTCATCTTCTTCAAGTATATATGCCATAATCCAGTCCCCTTCTATATGACATTCCGTAAAGCCTTCCAAATTGCCATGAAGTTTGTGTTCCCGGCATTGTTCGGGCAGGGGTTCTTCCCAAATGAGAAGCGCCATAATCTCATAGATTTTGCCCAAATCTTTACGGCGCTTTTCCATCAATTTGAGGTCTTTTTTAAACTGGTTAGTGAAGGCAAAATCAAGCACCGTTTAAATATCCAAATCTTTCCGTGCATCATCAAGAGAGGTATACCATTTTGTCGGAATTTCACCCCGCATTATGGCTCGCGCTTCTTCAGCGGCGGCAAGAGCTTTTGCGTTAAAAGACGGACTTTGGGAGCAAATAGGACAATCGCTGTCAATTCCTATGTCAAGTGTCGTTTCGGGTTTTACAACAGTCATAATTAATTCCCCTATTTAGTGCGGTCAACTGACCGCACAGTTAAATCGAACATGAAACAAAGTTTCATGCTAACTCCTTTTTATAGTATATCACCGCAGAAACCAAAAGTAAAAGGGGGATTTATCCCCTGATTTTTCTACCAAAGCCCATCAAGTACTTTATTGGGCATACATTTCTGCTTTGGCTAAAATGGTATCTGACACCGCTTGCATTTACCGCAACAGGTATAATGTTTTGTCAATAGCGGTCAAGTATTTTTGCGGCGGCGGCATACATTTGTTTTGCAATTTCTTCACGTTGTACAGGCGTAAGCGATCTGTCGTCTGAAATAACTTTATTTTGAAACAAACAGTACGATTCTATGTTAAGTG
>JAITCL010000051.1 GCA_031283105.1 Treponema sp.
AGCTTCTGTTTATCGCATTTCCATAATGACATCATGCTCAATTATCCGCCGATGAAGCGTTTGTTTGCCGGGTTTGATAATCTGGGGAGGGCTTTGGAAATCATTGCGATTGAAGATGATGAACAAGATCGTCTTGTGGTCATTCATGCAATGAAATTATCCAATCAATATAATTTTTTGTTAGAAGGGGCAGAATATGAATTATGATGAAATTGACGTTGACAAAATAGTGAACGAGGTGTCTGTTGCGGTAGCGCAAGGGAATTATCGTAAAGCGACAAAAAAAGAGTCTATGGAAGTCCGTCTAGCCGCACTTGCCTACCTTGTTAAAAATATGCAGGGTGAAATGCACGAGATTGTTGAACACGAGAGGGAACTAGCACACGCCTAAATCCTTACCTACTGCGTCGTAGGCGCATTTTTATATTTATACTTTATTTCTTTATCTTTTTCCCCATTAGGGCAAATGCCATTTACCTGCTTATTGAAGCGATGGCCCTCTGGGTCATGCGGTCGCAGTATTCGTTGTATTCAATTCCCATGTGGCCCTGAACCCATACCCACGCAAGAGAAAATTCTTCGGCAAGGGAGTCAAGCGCCATCCACAAGTCTTTGTTTTTTACCGGTTTTTTGTCGCTGGTTCGCCATGAATTTTGTTTCCATTTATTAATCCAGTCGGTGCTGCCTTTTTGAACATACTGGGAATCGGTGTATATGGTCACCTGCCGGGGGACATCGTTCATGGCTTTAAGCGCCCACAGCGATTCAATGACGGCGGTAAGTTCCATGCGGTTGTTGGTGGTATCTTTTTCCGCCCCCCACTGTTCGGCGAGTATCCTGTCGCCCTGAAACGTTTCCGTCACCATGACATAGGCCCAGCCGCCCGGGCCGGGATTGCCTGAACAGCCGCCATCGGTATAAATCTTAAGCGGGGTTTCCATTATATCCGCATTAACGGTATGTCGCCGTGCGCCCCGATAAGGGTTTCCCGGGCGGGGTCAACTACCAAATCCATCTCCTCAAGGGGAATAGCGCCCAGAAGGACTTCGTCCGCCCCTTCCATAATGACCGCGGTTATCATGGAAGAACGGTTCCCCCAATTTACCTGCACCGGTTCGGTATATTGACACATTTTTACCGCCCGGTTTGCCAATGTGGCATATTTCTTTCCCATTACTCTCAGCCCCAATTCCTGCCGGAGAATGTCATTCATAATCAAGGTTCCCGCCCCGGTATCAACCATAGCGTGTACCGTTGTCTGGCGAACGTCCGGCTCCTGTATTGTCCCGCTCATATGATTGAGTACGTCCTGACCATTCTTTATGGTAATATCCGTGTATACATATCCCATCTGGTGTTCCCCCCTGCCTATAATGTACTAAAAAAGGCAGGAAAAGCCAAGAAAATTCGTACTTCAAAATCGAAAAATTTCCTGCATTTCCCCCTTGCCGATCTTACAGTAATTTAGTACTTTATAGATGGGTCTTTGTAAGCCCATAGCCCCGTGGGGGTATAATCCAATAAACCATACCGGTTTCATGGGCGCTGTCGCCCGGAGCGAATTCCGGTAAAAAAGTAGAGAGGAGAAAGAAATCATGGCAAAACAGTTACTGTTCAACGAGGAAGCCCGGCACAAATTGCTTGCCGGGGTTGAGCAAATCTCCCGGGCCGTTAAAGTAACGCTCGGCCCCAAGGGGCGGAATGTCCTGTTGGACAAGAAATTCGGCGCTCCTACCGTCACCAAAGACGGCGTTTCCGTGGCGAAGGAAGTTGAGCTGGCAGACCCTTATGAAAATATGGGAGCGCAGTTATTGAAGGAAGTCGCCACCAAAACCAACGACGTGGCGGGTGACGGTACCACCACCGCCACCGTGCTGGCCTATTCCCTCGTTAAAGAGGGTCTGAAATCCGTAGCCGCCGGCATGACCCCCATTGAACTCAAGCGGGGCATCGACAAGGCGGTGGAAATCGCCGTTGCGGAAATCAAGAAAAATTCCAAAGACATCAAAGACAAAGAAGAAATTTCCCACGTCGCCTCGGTTTCCGCCAACAATGACAGCGAAATCGGCAATACCATTGCCGACGCGATGGAAAAAGTCGGCAAAGACGGGGTTATCACCGTGGAAGAGTCCAAAACGATGGACACCACGATTGATTTTGTGGAAGGTATGCAATTTGACCGCGGCTATATTTCCGCCTATTTTGTCACCGACCGCGACACCATGACCGCCGTCTACGAAGATGTGTTTATCCTGATTCACGACAAGAAAATCTCCAGCATGAAGGATATGCTTCCCCTGCTGGAAAAAGTCGCCCAGAGCGGCAAGCCCCTGCTCATCGTAGCCGAGGACGTGGACGGCGAAGCCCTTTCCACCCTGGTTCTCAACAGCCTGCGGGGAACCCTTAAAACCGTGGCGGTCAAGGCCCCCGGTTTCGGCGACCGCAGAAAAGCGATGTTGGAAGACATTGCCATCCTTACCGGCGGGCAGGTTATCACCGAAGAGTTGGGCATGAAGCTGGAAAATACCGAACTTTCCCACCTCGGCAAAGCCAAGACCATCAAAATCGACAAGGACAATACCACCGTTATCAATGGCGGCGGCAAGAACAAGGACATTCAGGATCGTATCGCCCAAATTAAGGCTCAAATCGAAGACACCACCAGCGATTACGACCGCGAAAAACTTCAGGAGCGGCTTGCCAAACTGGCCGGCGGCGTGGCGGTGATTAATGTCGGCGCTGCCACCGAAGTTGAACTGAAAGAGAAAAAGCACCGCGTGGAAGACGCCCTGTCCGCCACCCGCGCCGCCATTGACGAAGGCATTGTTTCAGGCGGCGAGATTGCCCTCATTCAGGCAGCCCTCGCTCTGGACAAGGCCGACACCACCGGTTTGACCGATGATGAAAAAGTCGGTTTCAAAATTGTCAAACGCGCCCTTGAAGAGCCGATCCGCCAGATCGCCGAAAATGCCGGTCTTGACGGCGCGGTCATCGCCGATCAGGCGAAAAAAGAGAAAAAAGGCGTCGGCTTTGACGCGGCGAAAATGGAATGGGTTGACATGATGAAAGCCGGTATCATTGACCCGGCGAAAGTCACCCGCTCCGCCCTGCAAAACGCGGCGTCCATCGCCAGTCTGCTGTTAACCACCGAATGCGCCATCACCGACCTTCCTGAAAAGAAAGACGCGCCCCCGATGCCCGGCGGCGGCATGGGTGGCATGGGGGGAATGGACTATTAAAAATTGCTCCGCAATTTTTAATAGTTAAGCAGTTTATGGCAAAGCCATAAACTGCACACTGTTAATGAACAAAAGCAAAAAGGCCGTCCAGCGCTTTGGGCGGCTTTTGTTTTATTTGAAGAGATTCACACAAAGACACAAAGGTTAGAAGAGCACAAAAAAGAAAAGGTAACTAAAAGAAGAAGGATATAACCACGGAGGGCACGGAGTACACGGAGGAAGAGGAATGAGTGGTCACTGAGCTTGTCGAAGTGATCCTTTCTTGTTCGTGTTGGTTTGTGTGGTTCGTGGTAAATTTCTTCCATATGTAAAATTAACGAATATAGTATCAAATATTGCTCGCGCGGCGCAGGCGGTCGTTGATTGCCGCGCCCAAACCTTCTTCCGGCGCAAGTTGCGCGTATATGCGCCTAACATCAAGCCGGTCTAATTCGTGCAAAGTTTCAAAAAGCCGCGCCGCCGCTTCAAGCATATTTC
The DNA here is from genome assembly GCA_031283105.1 of Treponema sp. Classification (GTDB taxonomy): domain Bacteria; phylum Spirochaetota; class Spirochaetia; order Treponematales; family Breznakiellaceae; genus WQXQ01. Next base: position 3,717 of record JAITCL010000051.1, read on the forward strand.
CCGTTTCGGAAAGAACAGTAACAGTTTGCGGTTTCGGCTTTCCTGAAAGCCATTTATCGCGGGAAGCGCCGTCAAAAAAAAGAAACGCCGCATTTTCAATTTCGGTTTCATGCCGCGGGGATTCATAATCTTGCGCCAATAATGGAATGTGAGGAGCATAGTGGCTTTTTAGGAGACCGGGGGAAACGGCGCCAATGGCGGCGTCATTTTCAGTAACCGCGGCCGGGCCGGCGGCAGAGCCGGCGGCATTGCCGGAAGCAACCGGGCCGATAAGCGCTTCAATAGATTCTTTGGCCACCGCGCCGGGACGGAGTATGCGCGGCTGTCCGCCGCTGATGTCCAACACCGTAGATTCCAAACCAAACTGACACGGGCCCCCGTCAAGGATAATGTCTACTTTTTCGCCGAGCATTTCAAAAACGTGTTCCGCTCTGGTGGGGCTTAAATACCCGAAAGGATTGGCGCTGGGAGCCGCTACCGCGCCGGTTGAAAGTTCAATAAGCCGCCGCGCCGCGTCGTGGGCGGGAAGGCGCACCGCCACCGTGGGCAGGCCGCTGGTGGCAAGATCCGGTACGGCTTTTTGTTTGGGCAAAATCAGGGTGAGGGGGCCGGGCCAGAATTGTCCGGTTAACGCGGCAAGATTCTGCCGCGCCCGGGTATCCAGCAGGGAAATATCGGCTATTTTTTCCAGTGTTTCATAAGCGGCGATATGGACAATCAGCGGGTCAAAGCGGGGGCGTCCCTTAACTTCAAAAATTCGCGCGAGGGCAAGGGGATTGAAAGCGTCGCCGCCCAAACCGTACACCGTCTCGGTGGGAAACGCGGCAAGCCCCCCCTGCGCCAGAAGCGCCGCCGCCTGCCTGATGGATTCATCGCTGACTTTCAAAAGAGGCATACCTCAGAATACTATGAACAGATAACAAAGAACAGAGAGCAATATAAAGAAGAATCAACCACGGAGGACACGGAGAACACGGAGGAAGAGAAAAACGAAAAGATTCTCACAAAGACACAAAGAAAGAGAAGAACACAAAGGGGGAAAGAAGGGGTTTTTGTCCGTTATCTTTTCGTAAGGCTTCACGCTTGGATTTCGAACAACAATTCCCTATTCTCCTCTTTGTGTCTTTGTCTTCTTTGTGATCTTTGTGTGAAATTCTTCGGATAAAGTCCAAAGTTTTTGTTTTTACAGACTGCTTGTTATTTATTGTCTGTTAATTGTATTATTCCCTATGCTGAAGTATCTGCTCTTCGATTTGGACAACACCCTGTATTCGTGCCACTACGGTTTGGAAAAAAATGTAAGCCGCCGCATTTGGGAATTTGCCGCCGCCTTGCTGGGCAAAACACCGGAAGAGGTACGCCGGCAGCGCATGGAGGCAAAAAAACAATACGGCACCTGCCTGGAATGGCTGATGACGGAAGAAGGTTTTACCGATGTCGAGGCTTACTTTGCCGCCGTCCACCCGCCCGGTGAAGCGGACTCCCTGACTCCCGATCCCGTGTTGCGTACATTTCTTGAAAATATTTCCATTCCCAAGGCTGTCCTTACCAACGCCCCCCGCGAACACGCCGATGTGATTTTGGACAAACTCGGCGTAAGCGACCTGTTTACCCATGTCTTTGACGTTCGCCAATGCAATTTTTTGGGCAAACCCCGGCGGGAATTTTTTGATCATGCCCTGCGTACGTTAGGCGTAAGTATAGAAGAAGTTTTGTTTGTCGATGACCACCCCTTCTATGTTGAAGGTTTTGTCGCTATGGGCGGCAAAGGCATCCTGCTGGATGAAGATGATTTTCATAGTGATTATACACAGCCCAAAATTCGGGCGTTAAATGAAATAACGCGGTATATCAGTTGAGACGCGGTTCTGCTATAAGCGCCCCATCAAAGCAATAGACACCATTCTTCCCCAATGGTATAATAATCTTTCCAAATTAACCATTTGAGGAGGACGAAAATGGGAAAGAAAATGATTTCGGTAAAAACCGTAGTGGCCATTGGCATTGGCGCGGCGCTTATGTTTGTGCTGATGCGCTTTGTGGCCGTTCCTTCCGGGGTTCCCAATACCAACCTTAACCTGGGTATTGCGATTCTTTCGATCTTTGCCGCCATTTTTGGGCCGGTGGCGGGGTTTTTGATCGGCTTTATCGGCCATACCCTCACGGATCTGACCTGGGGCGGCGTGTGGTGGACATGGGTAATCGCCGACGCACTGTACGGACTTGCAGTCGGTATTTTCTGGAAATTCTACCGGATTGAGGAAAAAGCGTTTGGCGTCAAGCAGGCGGTTATTTTTAACGGCGTTCAGATTGCCGCCAATTTACTGGCGTGGGTTGCCATTGCCCCGACTCTCGACATTCTTATTTATCAGGAGCCGTCCGACAAGGTATACCTCCAGGGGCTGGTGGCCGGCGGCCTGAACATCGCCGTGGTATTGGTACTGGGAACACTCCTTGCCATAGGCTATTCCAAAACCGGCAGTAAAGAGCGCAGCCTGAAGGCGGAGTAAGGGAACGTGGCGGTAGAAACGCCTGTTCTGTTATTTGAACATTTTTCCTTTCGATACCGGGCCCAAACCGAGCCTACGTTAGTCGACATTAACCTGAAGATAAACCGGGGAGAGAAAATTCTCATCCTCGGCCCTTCAGGTTCGGGTAAATCTACCCTCATCCACTGTATAAACGGAATTATTCCCCACGCCTTTGCCGGCGACAGCTCCGGCAGTCTTTTGCTCATGGGCAGGGATATACGCCAATTTGACATGTTTGACATTTCAAAAATAGCCGGTACGGTATTGCAGGACACCGACGGTCAGTTTGTAGGATTGAGCGCGGCTGAAGACATTGCCTTTGCTCCTGAGAATGATTGCGTGCCAACAGAAACAATGCGCCGCCGTGTCGGTGAAACTGCAGCGTTAGTTGATATGGCGGCGCATCTGGATAAAAGCCCGCATGACCTTTCAGGCGGCCAGAAACAGCGGATTTCACTGGCGGGGGTTTTGGTAGACAATGTTGACATACTCCTCTTTGACGAACCGCTGGCAAACCTTGACCCCGCCGCGGGAAAAGACGCGATAGAACTTATTGATGAACTCCGCCAAAAAACAGGCAAGACCATTTTAATTATAGAACACCGGCTTGAGGATGCGCTTCATCGTCCGGTTGACCGTATTGTGGTGATGGACAAGGGCCGGATTACGGCAGATACAAACCCGGCGGAACTGCTGGCATCGGACATTTTAAGAAAAACGGGTATTCGGGAACCATTGTATATCAGCGCCCTTGCCTATGCGGGAGTAACGGCAGGGCTTCTGGATACGCTGCAATGTAACGCGCAGCCCCTTGAAGAATGGGACAGAAATCTTGCCGCGCTCCAAAGTAAAAATACGGCGGTACAATCAGAAACCACCGCAGACCATTCCGGCCTTGAAGTGCGCGACCTGTGCTTTCGTTACACCAAACAGGGCGATCAGGCGCTGAAAGGAATTTCATTTTCCGTGTCGTGTGGCGAATGTATAGGGCTGGTGGGCAAAAACGGTTCCGGTAAATCAACCGCGGCCAAATGTATCTGCGGTTTTGTACGTCCCGATTCGGGGACGATCTGTTTTAACGGGCAGGATTTGGCGGAGCTTTCCATTATGGAGAGGGCGGAAAAAATCGGTTATGTGATGCAGAATCCCAATCAGATGATTTCTTTTCCCCTGATTTACGATGAAACCGCGTTTGGATTGAGAACGAGGGGCATTGCAGAAACAGAAGTAAAAGAGCGGGTGCATGAGGCGCTTGAGGTGTGCGGATTGTACCCTTTCAGGAATTGGCCGGTTAACGCGCTGAGTTACGGACAAAAAAAACGGCTGACCATCGCTTCAATTTTGGTTATGCGATCTTCGTTCCTGATTCTTGATGAACCCACGGCGGGGCAGGATTACCGGCACTATACCGAGTTTATGGAATTTCTGATGGGCCTTAACCGGGACAGGGGAATATCCCTGATTCTTATTACCCACGATATGCATCTGATGCTTGAGTATACCACCAGAGCGGTCGTGCTTTCGGAAGGTTTATGCGTGGCCGACCGGGAACCTTTTGAGGTTTTGACCGATGACGCGATTATTGAAAAGGCAAGTCTGAAACGGACAAGTTTGTATGATTTGGCGCTGAATGTCGGCCTTCCCGACCCAAAAGGTTTTGTCGCGCGTTATATTGCCTTTGACCGGGAAAAGCGCGGAGGGCGGCGCGAAACATGACGTCCCCCAGAATGTTGTCGTACATTGATAATAATTCCCCGGTTCATTCCCTCTGCGGCGCGACAAAACTGATCGTCTTTCTGTTGTGGTCAATGCTGGTTATGGTCACTTTCAAAACTCCGATTCTTCTTGCGCTGGCGGTTTTGGGAATTGTTTTTTTTGCCATTTCAAAAATCCGTTTTGCCGATATTGCTTTTATCGTAAAAATAATGGTGTTATTTCTCGGCTTGAATCTGGTGGCAATTTATCTGTTTTCCCCGGAACAGGGGGTAAAAATTTATCAAAGCAGGCACGTTATTCTGGAAGGGCGGGGACGGTTTACCCTTACCGCCGAACAGCTTTTTTATGAATTCAACATATTGCTCAAATATATTACGATCATTCCCCCGGCGATGCTGCTGATTGTTACCACTCACCCCAGCGAATTTGCGTCATCCCTGAATCGCATTGGCGTTCCCTATACGGCGGCCTACGCGGTCAGCCTGACCCTGCGTTACATTCCCGACATACAGCGTGATTTTGAATCAATTTCCCAGTCCCAGCAGGCGCGTGGTCTGGAACTTTCCCGCAAGGCATCGTGGATAAAGCGGCTCAAGAGAATGACGCCGCTGCTTTTTCCGCTGATTTTTTCATCGCTGGATCGTATTGACGTGATAAGCCGCGCCATGGAATTGCGGGGCTTCGGCAAAAATAAAAAACGCAGTTGGTATTCGGCGCGGCCTTTCAGCCGGACAGACAAGGCCGCCCTGATTATCAGCGCACTGTTATTCGCAATCGGGATGTGGTTTACTTTCCGCGGGGGAAGCCGGTTTTTCAACCCATTTGAATAGACAATTCCGCCAGCAATGCCCCGCTTTTGGAATCCCGCTCGCCATTTTTGAAAACGGCGTGTACCAACGCGCCGCATGCGGTTTTTTCGATGGCGCTTTTGTGCCCGGCAAGCAAAACCAGCCCCTGCGCTGAACAGGCATAACGCCCGAATCGATTCGGCGGCAGGGGAAAGGCGTCGGAAATAATCCGCAGTGTTGATGATACGGCGGGCGCTTCGGCAGATGCCGCGGCAGTTTTCGCTTTTTTTTGTTTTGTATCAGCCGGCCCGGCAAACAGAAAACTTAATACAGCCCGCTCTTTGGGAATCTTCGCCGCTGATGACAGTTTGTGCAGGGCAGGAGGGGCGTCTTCCGTCGCAAAGGCAAAGTGGCACCAGCGTTTTTTAACGTTTGTATTTTTTTTCCCATCATCCAAAAGAGGACATTCTTTGTCGTGGGGGCAGGGTGAAAGCGGATTATAGCCGCGCCCGCCCAGCACACCGCGCAACAAACCGATAAATTCCCCGCAGCGGGGAAAGCCGGGTTCTACTGCCAGAACGGCGGCAGAATCGGCTGCATGGTGCGCGAGCAGACGGGCGGATTTTTCCGCGTTGCGCCGCAGTTTGTCCGTGCCGCTGCGTGAAATATCGCCGTACATTTCGTTAAATACATTGACGGCGCATACCAGGGCGGCAGGCTGCGCCTTCACCGTATAAAGATCGCCTTTTACCGTATGTATACGCCACGGGCTGTTGTCGCCGGCAAGGGCGGCGAAGAATTTCCTGCCCGCGTCCAGCGCCGGCCCGCTGCGGTCAATACAGTACAACTCAAGCGAAAGTGGCCGCAGATCGGGGCGGCATATCCACAGCGCGGCGGCAAAGGTCAGCGGCCCGCAGCCCAGGTCTGTTATGCGATTATGCGCGGCAAGGGGCAGGTCAAGGCCGGGCAGCAGACGGCAGAGGCGGTAGAGGTTCCACGGTAAAAAAAAACGGAGGTATGCCGACAGCAATGATGGCCGCCCCAGATAGGAAAGGCCGCGCTCGCCCCTGCCCGAGGTCAGCAGGCGGGAAAGTTCGGCCACGTCCGCCGGCAGTCCGGGACGGAAGCGCCCCGGCAGGGGGAATGTTTTGTCAATAAGCGCGGGAATCCCGTCCAACAGGTGGCGGGTTTCCGTCGGCAGAGGAGCAAAAAGGGGCATTATGGGGATTCCCTTGACCACTCAGATATGGTATAATAATTGAGTAAACAAGGGGAAGGCCCATGCCAGAAACGGCGGAAATGCTGGATAGCGCCAACGATGAAAAATATTTGATTTTTTCCATTTTTAACCGGCAATATGCCTTTCCGGCGGAAATCATCGGCGAAGTCGCCAACTGCGACCCCGTATATCCGCTGCCCCTCGTGCCATCCTATGTGTTAGGTGTTATCAACCGGTATTCGATTCCCTATGCTTTATTTGACATCGGCTTTTTGCTGCATAAGGCGCCCGGCCCCCGCAAAGAAGCCCTGGTTATTAAAGGCGACATCGACCGGGTTGCTTTTTCCATTGATAATGTATCCGGTATCGCCAACATAGCGCAGGGTAAACTGCTCAACATTGAAACAGAATCAGGGCCGCCTGGATTAACCAGCGCGGTGTGCGCCTCGTTTAAATGGAACGGCGGCGATGTGTATGTGCTTGATGTCCGGCGCATTCTGGCCCGTGTTTCAGACCAAGAGGTTGAGTAATGCGCGTATTTCTGAGCGCCTTTTCCGGCTTTACCCTGGCAGTTCCCATGAACGCGGTTGCCGCCATGATGTTATACGATAAAGAAACGGAAAAAACCATATTCTATGATCAGGCAAACCGGAGTACCTATGTTTCCCTTCCCCGGCTGTTCAATCTGCCCAACGAGGTTGTCCACCACGGCATTATTTTAAGGGAGTGGAACAGCAAAGCCAACAAAGTCGTTCTGCTGACCGCCGAAGTCAAACGTGACATTGAAATCCCCGATGAACAATTTTACCCCATACCAAAAGCGTTAGGCGCTCTGCGCTTTTCCGAAATGTTCAGCGGCATACAATTTTCGGATAATCCTATTCTTCTTTTGAATATTGAATCGTTGGTTCAAAGCATACAAAAGCATCAACGGACAGATAATGAAGAAGACAATCATCCGAAACAACTTTTATCTATCGAAGAAAACATTCCCCCGGAACAGTCTCCGCCTATCGAAGAAAGTATTCCTCCAGAACAGCCTGTATCTGTTGAAAAAAACATCCCACCGGAACAGCCTCTGCCTATCAAAGAAGACATTCCTCCAGAACAGCCTGTATCTGTTGAAGAAAACATTCCCCCGGAACAGCCTCCGCCTATTGAAGAAAATATTCCCCCGGAACAACCTCCATTTGATGAAGAAATCATTCCACCGGAACAGCTTCCGCCTATTGAAGAGGACAATCTTCCGCAACAGCCTATATCTATCGAAGAGGACAATCTTCCCGAACATCCTGCCCCTACGGCGCTTTCCGGTCTTTCTTCCCCGACGCCCTAATCTGAATGTCAACCGGAATAAGGGAAAAACCCAGGTCTCTGCGGATTCTGTTGCGCAGATAGGCAATGTACGACTCACTGACCGCGTGGGAACGTGAAGTAAAGAAAATAAAATTTACCGGATTGGCGGAACTCTGCACGGCGTACTTTACATTAAAGCGGGTACGGGGCCCGGATGGGGGAGGGGTTTCTTCAAGCCAGCGCTGGAGCGCCTGATTAAGGCGGCCTGTTTCAATGCGGGTACTCAACTGGCCGTACATGGTTACCGCCGTAGAAAGCAGCTTGTCCACGCCGCTGCCATTTTCGGCGCTTACCGCGACAATGGGAGCGTACTCCATTTTGGCAAAGAAAAAATGGATACGGTCAACGGCGGCTTCAAAGGTATTCTTTATCTGCGGCATGGTATCCCATTTATTGAGCGCCATAATTATTCCCCGTCCCTTGTCGTGGGCCAGAGCTGCGATTTTTTTGTCCTGTTCGGTAAGCCCTTCCTGCGCATCTATCATCAGAATAACAATGTCGGCTTCGTTAATGGTTTTAATGGCGCGGTTCACCGAATAGTATTCGATATTTTCAGTCACTTTTGATTTGCGGCGTATGCCGGCGGTGTCGAGGATTACAAAATCGCGGGACTTCCAGCGGAAGCTGCCTTCAACCACGTCGCGGGTGGTGCCGGGAATGTCGCTGACAATGGAATCGTTAGACGACGTAAGACGGTTTGACAGCGTTGACTTGCCGGTATTGGGTTTTCCCAGCAGGGCAATGCGGATAGGCTGCCGTTCTTCCGCCGTATTGTGCGCCGCATCAATCGACGATTCCTCCACGGCGGAAAAATCAAGACGGCTGATAATCTCCTGTTCCAAATCGCCCACATTGTCGCCATGTTCGGCGGAAATCATAAAAACTTTTTCAAAGCCGTAGGACAAAAGATTCCACGAATCAGCCTCACGCCTGCCCCCCTCGGTTTTGTTAACTGCAACAATCAGCCGCTTCTGATACGGGCGCAACAGGGCGATAAATTCTTCGTCTTCGCTGGTTATTTCTCCCGCCTCCAATAACAAAACAATGAGGCCGGCTTTTTTAATGGTTTCCAGCGTTTTTGCTACGACTAAATCGTCAATGATGCCGCTGTTTTCCGCCGCCGCGCTCTGAGGCGACGCACCCCGGCCCGCAGACCGTTCCAGCTTGAAGCCGCCGGTGTCAATCAGCCTGAGGGGTTTACCGGCGATAAAGCCGTCCGTCCCAATGGGGTCGCGGGTAACGCCCGGAGTGGGGTCGGTGATGGCGCGGCGTTTGTGGAGCAGACGGTTAAACAGCGTGGATTTTCCCACATTGGGGCGGCCTGCCAGAACCACGGTGGGAAGGTTGCGGTATTTTTTTGAAGCAGAAAATTCTACGCTGTCCGGCGCTTCTTCAAGATGCGTCTTTTTAAGACGCGCCTTTTCAGGACGGGGCATTATCCGCCATCCACCGTTGTACCGAAGCGCGAATCTCCGCGATGGATCGCCCGTTCAAACATTCGGCGGCCAGCTTCTGGCAGGATTTCAAACTGGTACTCCGAATAATTTTTTTGATTCGGGGAATCGAAGAAGCGGTCATGCTGAATTCGTCAAGCCCCAGGCCAAGCAGCAGGGCTGTTGCCGAAGTATCTCCGGCAAGTTCTCCGCACATGGCGGCTTTTATTCCCTTTTCGTGAGCAGCGTCAATAGTCCGTTTCAGGAAACGCAGTACCGCCGGATGATGGGACTCGCCCAGATACCCGACTTTTTCATTGCCCCGGTCAACGGCTACGCTGTATTGAATAAGGTCGTTGGTTCCTATCGAAAAGAAATCTGATTTTTCGGCAAGAATATCGGCAGTCATTGCCGCCGAAGGAATTTCAATCATGACGCCGGTTTCAATGTCTTCGGCACAGGGCTGGCCTTTCTTTTTACATTCGGCGCGGGCCTCATCAAGCAGGGCGCGGGCCTGTTCCACTTCTTCAATACCGGAGATCATGGGGAACATGATCCTCACATTACCGCTAACGCCGGCACACAGTATGGCCCGCAGTTGAACCTTAAACAATTCAGGGTTGGCAAGGGACAGGCGTATCGCCCGCCAGCCTAACAGGGGATTTTTTTCGTTAGCGGCCTGAAACGCCGGAATAACCTTGTCGCCCCCCAGGTCAACGGTTCTAATCGTGACGGGGAGTTTTCCCATCGTTTTCAGAACCTTGCTATAGGCAAGAAACTGCGTCTCTTCTCCGGCATGTCTGCCGGGCGCTATAAAAAGGAATTCCGAACGGTACAGTCCTATGCCTTCCGCGCCGTAATGCAAGACCCCTTCGGCTTCTTCAGGCAAACCGATATTCGCTTTCAGCGTCACCCGGCGGCCGTCAATAGTTTCAGCGGGAAGCTCCCGCAGGACGGAAAGCTCATCAATTTGTTTGCTATGTATTTTTTTTTGATTTTCCTGCAAATCCAGAGTTTGCCGGTCGGGATCAACCGTTACCGTCCCCGTGGAACCGTTAAGCGCAATCATTTCGCCGTTTTTTACTTCCCGTGAAATGAGCGAAAGCCCCAGCACTGCCGGTATATTAAACGCCCGCGCCAGAATTGCCGTGTGGCAGGTTCCGCTCCCTTCGTCCAGCGCAATGCCCTTTACCCGTGACTTATCCATAGTCAGCGTATCGGACGGCATAAGGTCATGGGCCACCAGAATGACATCTTCATTCAGTTCGGCAAGGGAAGAACGGCTGTACGCGGCGGGAAGCAGGCGGCTTATTACTCTGCGGGACACATCGGTAATATCAACGGCCCGTTCGCGGAAAATCGGGTCGGGCGACTCCATGAGTTTCCGCCTCATTTCCCCGCACGTATCCCACACCACCCAGTCGATATTTTGCAGGCTTTTTTTCAACCGTTCTTTTAATTGGTCATGAAAGTCAACGTCTTCCAGCATCAAAAGATGCGCCTGAAAAATGTCCGCCTGTTCCCGGTTCATTTCCCTGCCGGCCTGTTCATACAAGACCGTTAATTCCGACACCGCCACGGCAAGGGCCTTCTGTAGCCGTTCCCACTCGGAAGACACTTCCGCCTTGGTGATGCTGTAACGGGGAATTTCGGGAATTTCATCTTCCGCATACACCAAAACCCTGCCCACTGCAACGCCGGGTGATGCCGGAATGCCGGTAAATGTCTTCATTTTGTCATAGTAAAGGATACCAAAGAACAGCAGGAAAGGCAATAGCGGGGTAACAGCATGTACAGGGCAACAGCATTTACTTTTTTCATATACGCACATAGCGCATAAACCGGCACAGGGAACAGCGCCGGGGCTGCCAAAACAGATGGGGGAACTCAACTACGCAGCCCCCGCACGGCTTCTGTGCATCATTGAAAACTATGGATAATTCCACTATGAGCGTG
>JAITCL010000082.1 GCA_031283105.1 Treponema sp.
CCAGCGCCGGAAGGTTTTATATTTTTCGACTTTATTCCGCATAACGATGGCAAGGCAGGTCCGCCGTTCTGTTCACAGTTTGCGTACTCCGTCTTCTCCGGTGATATGGCTGCTATGCATTCAACCGAAGGCTTTGACAACGATGCGATGTACGATATTACAAGAAATATAATTCTTGGTAAGGGCATAAAAGTTCCGTATCCGTTTAAATATTGGACAGCGGAAGTATTTCTTGATGGCTGCGATAATTGTGGAAATAACAGATGCCCCCAAAGGCTTATTTCTAGTCGGCGATGTAATTTTTGATCAATATCGGGCGCAAAAAAACGTCAGTTACAGCCGGAACGGTTTTGCCGGTCTACTACGGCCAGCGTCCCTTCATTGACGATATAGCCGATTAATTCTTCGATGACGTAATCAGATAATTTTGGCCAATCTGAAACAAAATTGAGTATAACAACTTTTGTTTTTGCCGGTATTCTTCCGCTAAAGTAAGCGGTCGAGTTATTTAACGCCGTATCAATGGTAACGGCGGTCTGTGAGAAAACAAATAGAGGAAAAAAACACCCAAAAACACACAAAACCATGATTTTCTTCATACAAATACTCCTTCTTGTTGGTATATATTTCATAAAAAGCAGGTAAAAAGCCAAAAGCATACAATCCGCTTTTTATTATTTGCTTAAAGTATATAACGTATTTATGATTATCTGTCAAGAGCGCATTGTATATATTTATTATTGGCTAATAGCATATGAAATATGGAAATGATGAAGATTTTTGTCTTCAACATGAAGAAATATCGTAAAAAAAGGCTGTTTTCGCAGGAAAAATTGGCGGAAATGCTTAATACATCTACCAGTTATATCGGGGAAATCGAAATAAACAGGAAAATCCCCTCTATGGATATGGTTGAAAAAATCGCCAATGCTTTGAATGTAGAACCATTTAGATTATTTCTTGACGACAAAGACAGAAACAACGGAGTAATGATACTTGCCGAAAATTATATTGAATGTTTATCAACCAGAGAAAGACAAGATTTATCAAAACGATTAATTTCACTCATATCTAATGATATAGAACAAATCCTTCAACCAGAAAACCAGCCATGACGCATTTTTTTTCGTTTGAAATCAAGACCTTTCGAATCGGTGACAGTCACTTTTTGGCCGCCTATATACTTATGTTTCAGGTTGTTCTTTATTTCTTAAAAGAGGTTCAATAAGTATTCCGATTATGCCAAGAACAGAAAGTATTGCCAAAGTCCATACAATAATAATAAATGGATTTTCCATTTTACTCCTCCTTGTATTTTCTTGCTAATATAATTCCAACAGTTGCTATTACTACTGAAGAAATCACTCCCAAAACAAAGATTGTTGTATGGGGAATATCCCATCTTATAATGGTTCCAAGTACCAAGCTTCCAAAAGCTAATTTTGCAACGTCAATAAACAATTTGCCAAAATCATGAAGGTAGCCGCGAGTATTGTTATGTCTTGCTTGTTTCTCTATATCACTCATAACCATATTTTCTTCATTTTTTAGTTAGATGTCAAGTAAATTAGGTAAAAATTCTTCAATCCCGTAATGCCGAATATTTCAACGCTTCTCCCATGCGCCGGATGTTGGCAAGCCAGTCCGGGGCCAGAGGATCGAGGCTGACAGTGGCCGCACCGACGGCGTTCGCAAGGGTTTGGGCGGCGCTGACGGGAAACTGTGCCTGTACAAAAATTGCCGTGGGCTGTTCCTCTTTTGCCAGGGCAATCAGGCGGCTCAATGTGCGGGGGCCGGGTGATTTGCCGCCGGTTTCTACCGCCTGCTGGTGAATGTCAAACTCGTCCAAAAAATAGCCGAAACTGGGGTGGTATACAAAAACATTTTTTCCCTTGAGCGGGGCAAGTTCCCGGCGCAGTGCGGCAAATTCAGCGTCAATGTCCTGTATCAGTTTGATATAATTTTCCGTGTAATGTTCAGCCCCTGCCGGATCAAGGGCGGACAGCGCGTCGCGGATATGCGCGGCGAGTATCTTTGCCGGTTCGTATCCAAGCCAGGTGTGGCGGTCTATTCCTTCATCGTGGTCGTGTTCTTCCAGCGTTCTGAAAGTTACTCCCGCCGTGCCGTCAATAATGGGCAGGGCGGGGAACAATTTTTCGATTTTGGGACGGAGGCTTATTTCAAATTCCGTGCCGGACAGTATCCATGCGCCGGCCTGCGCAAGACCGCTTATCTGTTTAGGCGTTGGCTCATAGTTGTGGGGATTCTGTCCCGGCCCCGCCAAAACCAGCGTCCGCGCCCGCTCTCCGCCGATGCGGGAAACAAACCATTCCTGCGGCACGATGCTCACGGCGATTAACGGCGTTACGCTTAATGTATAGTTATGCGTAATATTACTTCTGCGCGAACAGCCGGAAAAGCTGGGTACAAAACATAAGGTGAATATTATTATAACTTTATTTAACATTTACTTTTTTCGCTTTTTGCCAAAAAATGCCCGCGCACAAACGCCGATGAACATCATCCAGAGCGGTTCCATGCGCCGTCGCACCCGCGTAAGATTATTCATAATGGGCAAATGCTGCGGGCAGTGGTTTTCGCATTTGCCGCATTTCACGCACAGGCGGGGACTGCCTGAACGCTGCGAAACCAGGCCGGTGCTGGTAACGAATTGTTTCATTCCCTCAATATAGCCCATTGAATACATGGCGTTATACGCGGAAAAACAGCCGGGAATATTAACGCCGCGGGGGCAGGGCATACAGTAATTGCAGCCGGTACAGCGGATTTTGCAGGCGCGGTTGACCACTTCCAGAGCGCGGCGGTATGCGTCATGCTCCGCTTCGCCTAACATTCCCACGCGGGCAGTATCGGCAAGGCGGAGATTTTCTTCAAGCTGGGCCATGTTACTCATGCCGGAAAGCAGGAGCGCGGCCTCCTCCTGATTCCAAATCCAGTTAAGCCCCCATGCCGCGGGGGACAGGTTTGGGTTTGTCTTTTTGAAAATTTCCACCGCCTCTTTGGGCAGTCCCGTAGCAAGTTTTCCTCCCAACAGCGGCTCCATGATGATGACCGGCATTTTGTGCGCCGCCTTGCGCAGTCCCGTTACCCCCGCCTGAAAATTCTCATCGGAATAATTGTACTGAATCTGACACATCTCCCAATCATAATCATCAAGCACTTTCAGAAATTCGGCGCAACTGCCGTGAAAAGAAAACCCGATTTGCCGTATCTGCCCGGCTTTCTTTTTTTCGGCAATCCACGCCTCAATGCCCCAGCCTTTGAGTTTGCCCCACTGATCCAAATCGGTAATCATGTGCATCAGGTAATAATCAATATAATGGGTTTTCAGCCGCTTGAGTGATTGAAAAAAATATTTATCAAAATCGGCGGGGCTTTTCAATAAAACCAGCGGCAGCTTGGTCGCTATATATATTTTTTCCCGCACATTATTTTTTTCAAAAACCGCGCCTATAGCTTCTTCGCTCCCCGGATACATCCACGCCGTGTCAAAATAATTCAGACCACCTTCGATAGACCGCATTATCAGTTCTTCGGTTTTATGCATATCAATGCCCGCGATGTTGCGCGGAAACCTCATGCAGCCGTAACCCAAAATTGATAATTGATTGCCCGATTTTTTATCTGCCCTGTATTGCATACCGTACAGTATACCGGTAAAAGAAATGCCAGTCACCCCTCACCGCCATTGATATTTTCTTTTTACCGCCGTATGCCAATAATTTCATAAAACCCGCTTTCAGGGCTTGATTCAGATTTTTGAATGATATATTTTCCGTTATACGTTATAGAATACTTTATTTTATTCCAGCCTTTTTTAAGGAATAAACTCATTACCGTTTTAATTTTTGCATCGGGGTATATTGAACCCAGCCAGTTGGTATAACCCGGTTCTCCTTCTGTAACGCCCTGAAAAAAATTATCCCTGTCTGAATATAAATAATAATACTCATCGTTATATCCATTACCGTTTTCATCAATATAGGAAGGGTCAGCCGGATCGGAATGGTTAACCGGATGCTCAACTCCATATAAATCAATATATGTTCCCGATACGTAAAACCGAGGTCTGGCTAATTTTGTTTCCGGATCAGAGTGTTGAAATGAATAATCCCCATAAAAATACCAAGAAGATTCCCAATCCTTCAGTAAATCAGGCGGAATTTCTCCCAACTCCAGATTAAATTGACCGTCTGTTAGTTCCGCCTGTGCGATTTCCATTTCTTTATTAGCGGCCATCGAATGAATCTTCACCGTTACTTTTCCGTCAACTTTTAACTTTTTTACTATTGTACGGTAAAGTTCGTCAGTCTCAGGATGTTCAAACCAGCCTATTTGTCCTTTAAGGCTAAAACGCTCTCCAAAATTACCGCTGTCAACGTATTCGGAATATTTTTTTTCCAGGTTTTGAATCATGCTTATGTTTTGCCAGTCTGTGGCCGTCATATTTTCCCGCACGTCATTTTCCGCGCCCTTGTACCATGAAAATTTTGAAAAGAAATCCCGCAAATCTTTTTTCCCGAATCTATAATTGTATTTTGCAAATATCATGTTACGCAATAACCGCAATTCGGCGGAATCAAAACAGTCCAACATTTTTGAATCAATGGCTTTATCAAGCGCAGAAGTGTTGCCCTCATACACTACGTCTATTAAAAAATCATTATCATAATATAAATCGCTTTCATATAACGGATCATATTCATATATCAGGTCATTTTCATAAACTTCGGCTATTTCAGAACGATAAAATTCGTTTCCTTTCCTGAACTTGCTGAAATCCAATGTCGTATTTGCTTTGGAGATGGGTACTTTAGCCGGTGAATTATTTTTGTCCATAAAAATATAAATATCTTTCAGTACGGGATAATCAAGTTCATCAAATACTTTTATCGCAATATAATAATTTCCCTTACCGGTCCACCAATCAAAGGGATCGTCGGGATCATCATCCTGATCAGTAGTGAATATATTTCCTACCGGAACAACCAAATCAAAAACATAAGAGCTTTTTTTGTCAAATTCACGATAACTGATGGCGGTATTTTGGGGCGTATAATGTCCATAAGGCTGTAAATCCTTAAAAAGATATATGCCGATATGGTTTCCGTTTAAATCGTTGGTATTTATATTTTCGATGGTTATTGACTTTGTAACCTGGTTACGGTTACAACCCGCCAAAGCATAATTAAGAGCCAGAGAAATGGCAACAGCCATAACCCATTTGTTTTTCATTTGTTGACCTCTTCCTATAAAGTCTGACAGGTTTCAGTCGTCGGTTGGTTTATTCAGACAGTTTTTCTTTACCCATTGGGACATCAGGCGTTCCGGGCCGACAGCCAGAGTCTGCATCAGCAAACCTGCTCCGGCATTATACACCGGAACAAGGGCGTCGGCTTCGGCGGCGGTAAAATCGGACAGTACCCAATCGGCAATACCGGCGGTACGGCTGCTTTCTATATTGCCGCCCCTGCCGGGGATTCTGTCGTCCGGTCTGCCGATGCCGATACGCAGCCGCCAAAAATCGGCGCTGCCAAAACAGGTTTTCATTGAACGCAGGCCGTTATGCCCGCCGAGGCCGCCTGAAAATTTCAGCGACAGGGTTCCAAAGGGAAGTTCAATGTCATCGTGGACAACAATTATTTCATCAAGTTTGACCTTGTAAAACATTGCCGCCGCCAACACCGATTCACCGGAATGATTCATATAGGTCTGCGGTTTGATAAAATGCAATTTTCCCGGCACTGTTTTCGGCGAGGCCGCTGGCGAAACCGCCGGCAGAGTCTCTGCCAACGGATTGTCAGGGATAGCAATTCGCGCGCTGTCTACATTTGCGTATAAAGCCTTAAATTTTTTCTGCCATTCAAGAACAGGGAAAAACGGCAGGGCCTCGGCAAGTATCCAGCCCGCGTTGTGGCGATTGCGTTCATATTCGGCGCCGGGATTTCCCAGAAAGACAACAAGGTGTAACATACTCCCTACTCTCTACTCCTTACTCTTCAACAATAGCACAAGTTTTTCTTCATCGTCAATCGCCCCCAGGGAGCGCAGTTTTGACAGGCTTTGCAAGAATCCGTATTGAGCCTTGATGTGGTTATTGCGGCTGTTGATGAGCAGCGAAGAAGCCTCCCCCAGATCAGAAACCGAACTCTGTGAAAGCCGGTAGCGTTCCATTATATATTCAAAATGTTTTTCAGCATAGTCAAGGGAACGGCGGGAAGACAGAACCGAACCCGCGTAGGCGAAGGCGTTCAAAAGGGCGCTTTGCAAGTCGGTTTCCAGCGCAGTTTCCGCGCCGATGTAATCCAGCGCCGCCGAATCCCGCGCGTTTTTGCTTTTTTCAATCTTGTTGTTCATAATCCAAAAATCCAGCGGTATACTGCCCCGGATGGAAATTCCCCCTCCCCCTGAATTGCTCAACCCGTTGGCGGTTGAATAGCCGATGTCCGCCGAAAAAACAGTGGCGCTCAATACCGGAGAAAAGTCACGCCTTGCAATGGAAAGATTCTTTTCCGCTCTTTGACTGTTCAGCGCCGCCCTTGCCAGTGATGGATTTGCCGCCGCGAGTATTTTCCAAAATCTGTCGTATAACGCATCGGCTTCTTCATCGGAAATATCCGCAAGCATCTGTATAAGTTCCTCATAAACGCTGAAGTCAACCTGCTCAAGCTCGGTTTTTTCCCCGTAACCGGTAATGGCTTTCAGTTTTGTCATGCTCAGGGCAAGGTTTCTCCGCGCCTGATTGCGGGAATTTTCCTGCGATTCTTTTTCAGCCTGAATCTTGAGGTAATCGCCCTGGTTGATTATTCCGTTTGCATGCCGTATTTCGGCTATGGCAAGGCTTGTAAGCGCCGTCTGCAAGGAAGATTCCCCGGCTTCCAGTGTCGCCGCCGCTTCCAGCGCCGCATAGTAGGCATTGTCCACAGTGTCAATAACATTAAAATATTCGGCTAACGCTTCTTTGCGGACGCTTTCCGTTGCGATTGAATTAATGGCTTTTTGAATAAAACTTTTTCCACCTTCAAAAATCTTTTGCGTTATTGCGAAATTGACCCCTGAATTAAAGGTGTCAACAGGATCAACAAAACCCCAGTCCCTGTCCAAATAACTCATTGAAGCGTTGTAGTCCGCCGAAAGCGAAGGCAGCATGGTGTAAAGGTGGCTTTTCTCATCCCGTACGCTGTTCTGTATCGCCAAATTGTATTGTGCAAGGCTGCGCGAATTTGCCAACGCCAGCGCCCGCGCCTGTTCAAGGTTAAGCGTTTCCGCAGACGCAGCAAAACCCACTGTTATAAGTACGCATAAAAATAATATTTTTTTCATAAATATCATCATTCCCTCTTATTCATACCTCAACGCGTCAATCGGATACAGGTGGGCCGCTTTCAGCGCGGGATAATATCCGAAAATCACCCCCACCAGCGCGGCAAACATGGCCGAACCGGTTACAATCAGCGGATTAATCGCCGTGGGAATGTTTATCATTGACAGTATGCGGCAAACCAGAAAAGCCATGCCGATTCCCAAAATACCCCCCATAAGGCTGAGAATCACCGATTCGGTCAGAAACTGAAAAAGTATGTCCCGTTTGCGGCCGCCCACCGCCATTCTGATGCCGATTTCGCGGGTGCGCTCGGTAACGGAAACCAGCATAATGTTCATAATGCCGATGCCGCCGACCAGCAGCGACACGCCGGCGATTGCGGCTAACAATGTTGTTAATGTTTTTGACGTTGCCGACGCCATGTCAATCATGTCCGCCTGATTCATAATGTCAAAATCGGCGTTTGCTTCATCGGCAATTCCCCGTGATTCGCAAAGAATCAATCTGGTTTCCTTTTGGGCGGCATCCATGTATTCCTTGTTTTTGACGCTCATAACAATCATGTTAATATTACGGGAATTATTGAGCCGCGTCATTGCCGTGTCCAGAGGAACTATAACAACATCGTCCTGATCGTTGCCGCCAAAACCCGCCCCCTTGCTTTCCAAAAGGCCAATAACGGTAAAATAGATGGTTCCAATGCGTATCTGCTGAGACAAGGCGTTGTCCGCGTCGCCAAACAGATTTTTTGCCGTGGTGCGTCCCAGAACCGCCACCCGGCTCCGCAGTATCATGTCTTCTTCGTCAAAAAAAATTCCTGCGTTAACATTATAATTGCGGGCAAGGTTGAAATCCGGTTCAACACCCATAACCGAAACCTGTATGTTTCCCTCGCCGCCTGAAACACTGGCGTTACTGTTGACAACGCCTGAAATTGCCGCGGCAAAACTTGATTCGTCCCGCAGTTTTTGAATGTCTTTTTTGGTGAAGGCGGTCATCCGCATTAATATATTCTGCCCGCTGCGGCTTGCCTGCCGCCGGGGTATAATCTGCAATAAATTGGTTCCCATTGCGGTTATCCTCGACTCAATCATTCGCTGTGAACCTTCGCCTAACGCGACCATTATAATCACCGAGCCGACTCCGATAATGACACCTAATGATGTTAAAAGGCTGCGCATACGGTTGCGAAGAATCGAGCGGAAACAGGTTTGCAGTAACTGGATAAGGTTCATGACGCCTCCGCAAGCAAAACATGATCTTTTTTCCATTGGGCAAGATCGTCCGGCGCATTGCGCCTTTTGTTTACCTGTTTGTCGGAAACCAGTTCCCCGTCGCGCAGGGTAATGATACGCCGCGTATAGGCGGCCAGTTCCGGCTCGTGGGTTACCATGATGATGGTTTTTCCCTGCCGGTTGAGTTCCTGAAACAGCCCCATAATCTCAAGCGTCATTCCCGTGTCGAGGTTGCCGGTCGGCTCATCGGCGAGAATAAACGCGGGATCGTTGACCATAGCCCGCGCTATGGCGACCCGCTGCTGCTGTCCGCCGGAAAGCTGGGAAGGAAAGTGATCCATGCGTTTATCAAGCCCCACTTCGCGCAGGGCGGCAATTGCCCGTTCTTTGCGGATTTGGGCAGTTTGTTTTTTTTCGTTTAACAGGCGGCGGCGGTAAAACAGGGGAAGCTCGACATTTTCCAGCGCGGTGGTTCGGGTCAGCAGATTGAAAGATTGAAATACAAAGCCGATTTTCCGGTTTCTGATGTAGGCGAAAGTATCTGAATCGGATTTTGAGGTTTCAATACCGTCAAGGGTATAGGTTCCCGCAGTGGGTTTGTCCAGACAGCCCAAAATATTCATCAAGGTTGACTTGCCGGAACCGGAAGGCCCCATAACAGAAACAAATTCACCGGCTTCGGCGGAAAAATCCACGCCGCGCAGCGCCCGTACAATTACGGCATCTTCTGATAGCGAACTACGCTTTGATTTGCTTTCCATACGGTATTCCCGTTTGATTCCCCGCAGTTCTATAACCGACACTATATCTTTTCCCGTAGAATTACCTGTTTCCCTTCCATATCCTCCCTGGAATGAATTTCAGTAAATGAGCCGTTGGAGACGCCGGTTCGCACCCGCATCACTTCGATTTTACCTTCATCGCCGATGAACCAAAGATTACGCATAACAACCGCCGCGCCGGCATTGCGTCCCTGCCGTGTCCCCTGCCCTTGCCCCGGAGGAGACTGCCTGCCGCCGCCGGGAACGCCCATCATGCGCATCTGTTGTCCGCCGCCCGCCAGCAAGCCGGTTATTCCGGTATTTTGATTTGCGTTTTGCCCGGCGGCCTGCGTCCGCGCCTGTTCCCGCGCTTCCAGCGCCGCTTTCCGCTGTTCTTCGTCCATATTTTCAAGGCTCACATTAAATACCATATCGGCGATTTTTTCCGCGCTGAGATTCGTCGGCTGATAGCGCAGGGCGGCGTTGGAAACCATCAGGACGTTTTCGCCGCGTTCCACGATAAAATCAACCGCGCAGGTCATTCCCGGCAGTAAAGCGCCGTCCTGATTTTCAACCTTGACAATGACCGTATAGGAAACCACGTTATTCGACACTACAGGAACCATACGCAGGCTTTCTACCTCGCCGGAAAAATTCCGCCCCGGCAGGCTTTCCAGCGAAAAACGCACCGCCTGTCCCTTTTGTATGGAAACCACGTCAAGTTCGCCTACCATCGCTTCAATCTGCATTTCCCTCAGATTTTCCGCCAAAGTAAAAATACTCGATGAGTTATTGCTGGAGCTGTCTACAACCGTGTCGCCCACATTGATATTCCGGTCAAGCACAATACCGTCAATGGGCGACGTGATATAGGCGTAATGATTTATCTCGGTTTCTACTTCTTTCAGGTTTGCTTCGGCGACGGCAAGGTCGGCCGTCTGGCTGTCCAGCGTTGTTTTGCTGGTTTTAAGCTCGTATTCGGAAATAAGATTCTTTTCGGCAAGGGTCTCCTGGCTGCGGTAATTAATCCGCTGTAATTCGTAATTGGCGCGCGCCTTGACAACCGCGGCGTACTGCTGTTCCCGTTTCAGTCTAAGTACGTCGGTGTTAAGTTCCGCAAGAATATCCCCTTTGCGAATAGGATCGTTATAATCAACAAAAATTTTTTCTACTTTGCCGCTCATCTGGGGCAGTACCCTGACCGTAGAAACAGGATTGATTTTGCCCGAAGACGAGACCGTACGTTCCAGCGTACCGCGGCGTATATTGGTAAACTCGTAGGATACTGCCGGCTTTTTGGCAGAACAGGCGGCGGACACAACAGCGCCCAACGTCAAAAATATTAATACCGTTTTCTGCCGCCAATTTTTCATTACTATTAGTTTAACAAATTTAGTGTAAAAAAGGTAACACAGTGGCAACTATTACAAAGTTTGTGTACAATATATTATGCGCTGTTTTTCTGTTTGTACTGCCGTTCTGTTGTGCTTTGTGCTTTCATGTACCCGTTCCGGGGGCAAGGATTCTGCCGCCGCGAATACCCCGCGCGTTACGCCGCCGGCCATGTCATCGGTTTCGCCGTTGGCAATTTTACAGGCGGGGGAATACCCGCTTTGGTTTCAATTCAGAGCCGGAGCGCCGGTTCTCATAGAATCAATTGAAGACGCCTGTTTTTCCGCCGCGCTGATTCCCTGGCCCCTTGCCCCTCATGTCCGCTTTATGCTGGCGCGGGGAAAAGACCTGTTCATGGCGGTTAACGGCGACGGCTTTATCTGCCTTTCCCCGCGGGAAGAAGGGCGCGTTGGATTGTACCGTTTTTCCGGCGGAGAATTTTGGCGGCAGTATACCGTCGGGGCATTCGTCCTGTTCGATGAACAACCCGCGGCGCTGCTGTACCGTGACGACCGGTTTTTCGATTCAAGCGCATCGCTTCCCTCTCCCCGCCTGTGGACTTTTGACCTTCGTTCAGGCGGCCCGCAAACCCTGACGATACCCTCGCTGGATGCCTTCGCGCCGGAAGACGGCTGGGATATTGATACCCTCCGCCGGGGCGGCGACGCTTATTGGTACTTCCGCGCGGTGAAAAAAACGGCGGGGCAGCCGGAAATCCGTATGCTCCGTTCAGGCGATCTGGCGCGGGAGGGCGAGAAAGTTTCCCTCGGCGCGTTTCAAAACGCCGCCCTGCCCGAACCGCTGTCCGCCGCGCCGCCTCCGCTGCGGGAAATGCTTGCCGCCGTATTCAGTGAAAGCGGCGGCGGTTTGGCGGCGGTGGTTTCCCCGGAATTTCAAATAATCCGCGCCTTTGCCGCAGACCGGGAAAAAGCCGCTATTTTTGGATTTTACTCAGGCGGGACGGAAAATGCCTTTCTGTTGGCAGCCCTTCCCCGCGGAAATGCCCTGTATGTAACATTTCCCCCTTCCGTTGTTCGCCGCTTTTCCCTGCCCTCCCTGCCCGAGGGTTTTGTCTATACCGGAATCGGCCTGTGCGGGGATACTGTTTTTGCCTCATGGGAAGAGCAAGACGAATACAGCATAGGAGCTGCCGGTTTTATGGTAATGACGCTTAAAGTGACATTTTCTTGATTTTTGTCAGGGAAAAATGGTCATTTTCTGACTATTTTTGTCGGATAATACGTTTTTTCTTGACACCCCCCTTCTGTTGGAAATATAATTAAAGAAACGGCAGTAATCAATGAAAACGATTTTCGTGGTAGATGACAGCGATACAAACCTATCCATGGCGGAAAACGCACTGGAAGACCTTTATTGTGTCATGACCATGCCGTCTGCCGCCAAAATGTTCTTGCTTCTGGACAAAGTTATGCCGGATTTAATTCTGCTGGACATTGAAATGCCCGATATGAACGGGTTTCAGGCCTTGCAGCAGTTAAAAGGCCATGACACGTATGCCGCTATTCCCGTCATATTTTTAACCGGTATGACGGATGTTTCTACCGAGGTACAGGGCTTTGAGCTGGGCGCGGTAGATTTTATCGCAAAACCTTTTTCCGCGCCGGTACTGCTGAATCGCATTAAAACCCACTTGGACATTGATGAATTGATTCATAACCGGACAACGCAGTTGCGCCGGCTGCAAAACAGCCTGGTGTATGTTTTGGCGAATATGGTTGAAAGCCGTGATAAGACAACGGGCGGGCACATTGAACGTACAACGGCATATATAAAAATACTGATGAACGCGATGATGGAACGCGGCGTGTATGTTGATGAACTGCGTAATTGGGACCTGGAATTGGTCGCTTCATCGGCACGTTTGCATGATCTGGGTAAAATCGCCATTTCAGATTTGGTTTTAAACAAGACTGACAAATTGACCAAAGAAGAATATGAAATGATAAAAAGACATGCCCAGGAAGGCGAGCGGAATATTGACCAGATTGTCAACCGCACGGGTAATGAAACATTTTTGCATCATGCAAAGTTGTTCGCCGGGTATCATCATGAGCATTGGGACGGCACGGGTTACCCGTATGGGCTTAAAGAGCTGATGATACCGCTCCAGGGGCGCATACTGGCGGTTGCCGATGTCTATGACGCGCTTGTTTCCGTGCGGCCCTACAAAAAAGCGTACTCACACGAAGAAGCGATGAACGTTATCATGTCGAATTCAGGTAAACACTTCGATCCGAATATTGCTGATGTATTTTATGAGGTGAAAGAGCAGTTTCAAGAGGTTTCGTTGTGTTTAAGTCAATAATTCGTTTCTCTGTACGGAAAGTAAAAGATATTTTACGCCCGGTATTTGCGCAGTTGGTGTTTGTCTTTATTGCCTTTGCGGTTATGGTAATCGCGAGTTATATATTGGTAGGCGACATTGAGCGCAAACATCTGAAGAATGAT
This sequence comes from Treponema sp., assembly GCA_031283105.1. GTDB lineage: Bacteria > Spirochaetota > Spirochaetia > Treponematales > Breznakiellaceae > WQXQ01. The sequence continues at coordinate 13,203 of JAITCL010000082.1, forward strand.
ACGGAAAACGCAATAAATTACACCCAGGCCAATATCATCGCCAGTCTTCTGGAACCACAAACAACGCTGAGTACCATTGCGGAAACCATTCGCGCCATGATTCTGCGCGGTAATACTTTCGATACGGTGGCCAGCTATATTACCTACATCACGAACTATATTCTCGCCGATGACCAACTGATATCCTATGCTACCGGCGTTTACGGCGTGTTTGACGTGTTTGACGGAAAATTCTGTACCGGCATTGACTGGATTCCGCCGAACAACTATGTGCCTACCGACCGTCCCTGGTATAAAGCCGCGGTTAAGGCGGATGGAAAAGTCGGAATTACCGATCCGTATCTGAACGTTTCGTTAGGTGTTATTTCCGTTGCCTACGTGCGCCGTATTTTTGATGATGAGGGACGTCCGCTGGGCGTTATCTGCCTGGATATGCTGCTTGACAGGATACGAAACTATGCTGACAACACACGAGTCGCCGAAGGCAGTTATGGGATACTGATGGACAGCCGCTTAGAGGTAATTGCCCACCCCGTCCCGGCGTATTGGGGCAGGTCGTTACGCGATATGAATGACGGCGTTTCCATTGAATATGACCTGAGGCATGGGGTGGAAATTTCCGAGCGCAGGGTGAAGGATTACAAGGGCGCCCCGTCCGTCCTTTTTGTCCGGCAGCTTCAGAACGGCTGGTATCTGGGGATTATAACGCCTGAAAACGCCTACTACCAAAGCATGAAAAACATAGCCCATTTGCTCAGCGCGATAGGTTTTCTGATGGCAATAATGCTCAGCGCCGGCTTGATACGCGTGGCCGCGGCAAAAAACAAATCGGATGTTGAAAAACAGCATACCGGTAACTTCCTTGCAACCATGAGTCACGAAATACGCACGCCCATGAACGCAATCCTGGGCGTTACAGAAATGCAGATGCAAAACAAGGATCTTCCGCGGGATGCCAGTGAAGCGATGGCCAAAATATACAATTCGGGCTATGCGCTGCTCGGTATTATCAACGATATACTCGACCTGTCAAAAATCGAATCCGGCAAACTGGAATTGGCGCCCGCCAAATACGATGTCGCCAGTTTAATTCACGATACAACCCAAATGAATATAATGCGAATTGGCAGCAAGGATATAAAATTTGAATTACAGGCAGACTCGTTTATGCCGTCCCAACTTTTTGGCGACCAACTGCGCATCAAACAGATTTTGAATTGTCTGCTTTCCAATGCGTTCAAATATACGGAGAGCGGTGAAGTTGTTCTGTCAGTTACCGCCAAATATGAAGACAGGATAAGAACCCCCCATGTGTCGCTGATTTTTAATGTACGCGATACCGGCCGGGGCATGACAAAAGAACAGGTGAACTATATCTTCGATGATGATGAATATACCACCTTTAATCAGGAAGCCAATCGTGAAACCGAGGGCGCCGGACTTGGTCTGGTTATTACCAGGCAGCTTGTCAAGATGATGAATGGCAGTATTTCCGTGGAGAGCGAACCGGGAAAAGGTTCAACGTTTACCGTATATTTGCCGCAAGGAAATACCGGCGCCGCCCCGTTGGGCGAGGAAACGACCGAAGAACTTCGGCAGCTCCGTTATAAAGATATATCGTCGACGGAAACGGCGCAAATAGTACGCGAACCGATGCCCTATGGCAGCGTCCTGATTGTGGATGATGTAGAAACAAATATATACGTTGCAAAAGGACTGATGGCTCCTTACGGGCTGACCATTGACACTGCCGGAAGCGGGTTTGAGGCGATTGAAAAAATTAAGGCCGGCAGGTTGTATGACATTGTGTTTATGGATCACATGATGCCCAAAATGGACGGTATTGAGACGACAAAAAATATACGCGAACTGGGATACACCCGTCCGGTTATTGCGCTGACGGCGAATGCCGTAGCGGGGCAGGCGGAAATATTTATGTCGAACGGTTTCAATGACTTTATTTCCAAACCAATAGACATACGGCACTTGAACGCTTTATTGAACACGCTGATACGCGATATACAGTCCCCGGAGGTAATTGAGGCCGCGCGAAAGAGCGTTCTGAATAAACCTGCCGTTGAGGAAACGCCGCAGTCATCCGTAACCCCGGAACTGGCAAGAACTTTCATACGGGATGCCGAGAAGGCGATGAAAGTGCTGGAAACAGCATACGAAAAACGCGACGCATTGGGAGACGATGATATACAGTTATACGTCATTAATGTTCACGCGATGAAGAGCGCTCTTGCAAATATCGGCGAAACGGAACTTTCCGGGTTTGCGCGGAAATTGGAGGTGGCGGGGAAGAAGCGGGACATTGCCGTACTATCAGCCGAAACGCCGGACTTTATGAATAAATTGCAGGCAATAATCGAAAAAGTCACGCCCCGGGAAGAAAATGACAGCGGCAATGTCGTGGAAGAGGATAAGGACTTTTTAGAAGAAAAAATGATTGTCTTTAGGGCGGCTTGTACGATATATGACAAGAAAGCCGCCAAAGAGGTACTGGTTGAACTCAAGAAAAAAAATTGGCCGCGGTCAACAAAAGAAATGTTAAATACCCTTGCCGAACATTTGTTACACAGTGATTTTGAAGAAGCCGCCAACATTGCAAGGGACTATGAATTCACGGAATAGTATGGCAGTACAAACAGCGGTTATTGGGGCGGGCGCCTGGGGCACGGCAGTTGCAAAAGTTATTGCCGACAAGGGGAAAGAAGTTGTTATCTGGAGTCTTGAAGAAGATAACCGGGACGACATTAATCTGCGCCATGAGAATTCCCGTTACCTGCCGGGCGTTAAGCTGCCGGAAAATTTAACGGCTACCTCGGACATTGGAGAAGCGGCTTCCGGGCGGGAATATCTTATATTGGCAGTCCCCTCGCTGTATCTGCTGCAAACGGTCAAACAAATCCTTATGATACCATCGATTCGGGAGGGGGAAACCGCCATTGCGGTTATTACCAAAGGCTTTATATCTACGGATAAAGGCCCCCGGCTGATTCTGGAAACACTGGAGGATTATCTGCCCGGTTTTTACCGGCAGTCTCTGGTGTACATAGCCGGCCCCAGCCACGCCGAGGAAGTTTCGCGGGGTAAAATCACCGGCCTTATCGCCGCCAGTGAAAACGCAAAAAATTCAATCCGTTTTCGTGACTTGCTGAAAAGCAAAGAACTGTTTGTGTTTTCATCGTTTGATGTTAAAGGCGTTCAGGTAGCCGCCGCCGCGAAAAATGTCATTGCCATTGCCTTTGGCATACTGGATGCCATTAAAACTCTGGGTGATAACAGCATCTTTGGCGGCGCAAACCTGTTTGGAGACGGAACCGAATCCCTGCTGCTTGCCGCCGGCCTCAACGAGATTCAAAGCCTCGGTATGGCGATGGGCGCTACTCACCCCGAAACTTTTACTTCCATTTCCGGCATTGGCGATCTGGATGTTACCTGCCGTTCTGTTTTTGGCAGAAACCGGCGGTTTGGCAAAGAAATAATCGAGAAAAAAATTCTTGAGCCGTTCAGGAATATTGATGATCTTATCGCGCGGATAGATGAACTTGGTTACCTGCCTGAAGGTATCGCGGCGGCAAAGTATGTTAAAGTTTTTGCCGAAAAATACCGGCTCAAAATGCCCATTTCCGTGGGGCTGTACCAGATTTTAAACCGGGAAATGGAACCCTTTGATTTTTTGGGGAATTTCTTAAAAGGGCTGGGGCATTAAATGTTTGATAAATTAACTCAAAAAGTTACCGATGCCCTGCGCTTTGTCGCCGGAAAATCAGCCATCAGCGAAAAAAATATTGAAGACGCCGTTGACGCCATCAAAATGGCACTGCTGGAAGCGGACGTTAACCTGCGCGTGGTGCGGCGTTTTGTCAACGCCACGATAGAAGAGGCAAAAGGCGAAAAGGTGCTGCGAGCCGTTGATCCCGGCCAGCAATTTGTTAAAATTATTCACGATAAACTGGTTTCGTTTCTGGGCGGCTCCGATACCGCGGAACAGAAACTTAAATTAAAAGGGCCGGATGTAATTTCCACGGTATTGATGCTGGGCTTGCAGGGTTCCGGTAAAACCACCAGCTCCGCTAAATTGGCACTACGCCTGAAAAAAGAAGGCCGCAAGCCCCTGCTTGTTGCCTGCGATCTGATACGTCCTGCTGCTATGGAACAGCTTGCCGTGCTGGGGGCGCAGGTTGACGTTCCGGTTCACCGGGAAGAAGGCGCGGCGGACAGCGTAAAGGTATACCGCAACGCCCTTGCGTGGGCAAAACAAAACCTTATTGACACCCTGATTATTGACACGACAGGCCGCCTGCAAATTGATGAGCCGATGATGGCGGAACTTTCCCGCTTAAAAGACGCGGCGCAGCCCGATGAAATGCTCCTTGTCGCCGATTCGATGACCGGCCAGTCCGCCGTGGACATTGCCAAAACCTTTGACGAAAAAATCGGCCTAACGGGCGTTATTCTGACCAAGTTTGATTCTGATACAAGGGGCGGGGCGGCCCTGTCCCTGAAAACCATTACCGGCAAGCCCCTGAAGTTTACGGGAACCGGGGAAAAGCCCGAAGATTTTGAGCCGTTTCACCCTGAACGCATTGCGGGACGCATTTTGGGCATGGGCGACGTGGTCAGTCTGGTGGAAAAGGCGCAGGAAGTCATTGATCAAAAAGAAGCCCTGGAACTCCAGCAAAAAATGGAGAAAGAAAACTTTACCCTTGAGGACTGGCTGAACCAACTCCGTTCGGTAAAGAAAATGGGTTCTTTGCAATCAATGCTGGAAATGATACCCGGTATGCAGGGTCAGATAAGCGAAGACGACATTGACAAGGCAGACCTCCAGCGGCAGGAAGCGATTATCTCTTCGATGACCCGCAAAGAACGCGCCAATCACCTGATAATCGGCCCGCCCCGCCGCAGCCGCATAGCCCGCGGTTCCGGCACTTCGGTAGCGGAAGTTGCCCGCCTTATAAAAAAATTTGAAAAGATGCGCGGCATGATGAAGAAAATGGCAAAGTACGGAAAGAATCCCAACAACTTTATGCAGGCAATGCAGGGAAGGCTCTCTTAAGCCTGTTTGCGCCGCGCGTTGACAAAGCGGGTAAAGTCATTAATGTTTTTTATCACGATATGGGTAGAATGCATTTCCAGCCGGTTTTGATTAACAAAGCGCGACAAAATTTCTTTGGTCTGGTTAACGCTCAACCCGGCCCAGTGGGCAATATCTTCGGCAGTAGTCTGAAATTCGCGTTTCTCGGTTGTTTTGTCAATATTGGTATTGGTTTCGTCAAGCATCAGAAACACGTCGGCGACTTTTGCCTGAGGGTCGCGCAGAGTAAGAATCATAAAACGCCGTTTGGAATCATAAATCCGTTTTGAAAAAATCCGCAGCAGTTTCAGGGCGATTTGCGGGTTGCCCAGCATAAGGATTTCAAAATTCTGCGCGTTTAATTCAATCACCGTTACTTCATCTACAGCCATTGCCGTAGCGGAACGCGGCAGATTTTCCAATATTGCCATTTCGCCAAACATTTCCGATGGCTGTAAAATATCCAGGGTACGTTCATTCTCTCCGGTATTTTGTATTAATTTAACTTTCCCCGACTGGATAAGGTAAAAAGTGTCCCCCGGCTCATACTCGGAAAAAATGATTTCGCCGGGCTGAAAAACACGGGAAAAACGGGCAAATGCTTCCATATCCAGTTCCATACATTATCCTTTCTTTGCAAGGGCGGCTTGCGCAAGCTGAAGATTCTTAACCGCCTGTTTCGCATTAACGCCTTCCGGGTAATGGATAAGGTAGCGGTTAAAAACATATTGCGCGTGGGCGTAACGTTTATTTTTTAAGTACTTCTCGCCAATGGCAAAAAGCCCCTCATCCGGCTCTACGCCTCCCGATTTTGTCAGCCTTGCGACCTGAGAATGTACCCGCCGCAGTTGATTGGAAAACACCTGAAGCATTTTAAAAATAATTCTGGTATTTGACACTGCCAGCGCTTCAAATTCAGGAATGGTAAAAGACATTACAATGGTGTTAGGCGCCATAGCAATGGCGTTTTCTTCGCGGGGAAAGCGCCCCAGCGCGGACTTTACCCCAAAAAATTCGCCCGGCTGCACCGGGCCGCGCACATTATCCCCCGATTCAATATCCGTGTAGACCAGGCTTACCTTTCCGCTTTGAAGAATGTAAATTTTATTCGCTTCTTCTCCCTCATAGTAAATAAGCGCACCGGTATTAAATTGAAGTGGTTTTGGCATATATCAATTATCCTCTGTTAATCATCCTCAAAGGGCATATAATCCAGTATTTTTTTGAAACCGATCTTGCGCCGTACCTCGCTGTACAGGCCGGCAGGATCGCCTTTAACAAACATGGGACGCCCGCGGACTTTAATTTGGGTATAACCGGACGGCAGTGCTCCCCCCAGTATGTCAAGAAAACGCATCTCACCGTAAATGGGCATACCCGCCAGAATCAGCAGCTCTATATTTTCCATAGAAGCATTAACAAAATTCTCGTAAGGATTGTCATTGCCGGCTTTCAGCACCAGAATATCACCCAGTTTGCCTTCGTCCAATGTGCCAACCCTATCGTCCATCCAAAAGGCTTTTGCCGCGTTATGCGTAACCATATCAAACATTTTTTCCGCGGGAAGGTCTTCGCCGTACATGGAACGGTATAAATTCCGGTCATATTTCATCTCGGCAAGGAGATTCGCCGATCCGGTCGCCGAAGAGTCGGTGCCGATGGTTACATTTACGCCCGCCTTAATCATTTTGCGGATTTTTGCGGTAACATTAAACATAAACATATTTGAAAAGCCGCACCAGGAAACGCTTGCCCCGGCCTTTGCCACTTTTTCTATATCTGCGTCGCTGAATGAAATACAGTGTATCAGCAGGCAATGATTATCCAAGACCCCCAGTTTCTCAAGCGTTTCTATGCCGCGCATCGACTCATCATCAAAACCCTCACACAGGTGGGTTATAAAAGGCCACTTGTTATCCACCGCCCGCTGGTGTTCAATTTCTATCCCGTCGCCCCATTTTAAATCATAGGAAGAACATTCGTGGGCAAGGCCGTATTCAAGAATCGCCCTGATGGGCAGGGTGGGCAAAATGGCGCTGTTTAATTTATGGGGAAAATGATCGTTTACCGTGGTTACGCCGGAGAAAAGGCACTTGTAACCGGACAGGGCGTATAAATCTTCACGGGTAAGCTGGGAACGTTCCTTGAAAGTATCCGAAGCCTTGAAGTCATTATCCCAGGGCAGCCAGGTAAGATAATAGGTTCCCTGCGGGGGGCCTACCGGCGGGCGGTAGTTGCCCTGTAAGTGATCGTGGGTATTGATCAATGAGGGGTACACATACGACTGTCCCCGCAGATCAATGGCAAGCTGCCCGCGCCGGGAAACAATACGCCCGTCCTGAATGTTCAAATCGCCGGTATGCGCCTTTTTACCTGAGGAAACCAACGTTCCGCCGGCCAATGTATAGTCCACTGAAATCCGCCCTTTATTTAATTTTATGCTTTTCAGGCATGGAGGTCAATGTCTTTTTCCGTTAAAATGAGGATAATGGTTGACCTGCATACCCATTCAAATATTTCCGATGGCGACTACAGCCCCGCGGAATTGGTGCAGGAAGCGCACAAAAAGGGGATAACCGCCCTTGCCCTGACCGATCATGACACTTTGGACGGCCTGGAAACCGCGCAGAACGCGGCACAAGCCGCCGGTATTCAATTTATCCCCGGTATTGAGATAAATATCCAATGGGCCGGGCAAGGCAGCATTTCCGGCATTGGCCCCGGCGGTGAATTTCACCTGCTGGGGCTGGGCATACGCTCGCCGAGTCCGGCTTTTCTGGCGGCAATTGGCGAGTTATCCCGCCGCCGTGAAGCCCGCAACCGCGCCATTCTTGACCGTATGCACGAATTGAGCATTGAAGCCACTTGGGATGAGGTTTTTGCCCTGTCCGGCGGCCATTCAGTGGGCAGGCCGCATTTTGCCCGACTGCTGGTCAACAAGAAAATCGTCAGAAGTCCGGAACAGGCATTTGACCGCTATCTTAAACCGGGGAAGCCCCTGTATGTGCCCAAGGCCGGTCTTGCCTTTGCGGAAGCCGCCGCCCTCATCCGCGAATCCGGCGGCATTCCCGTTCTTGCCCATCCCATGTCGCTCTATGTCGCCTGGGGCCGCCTCCCCGATCTGGTAAAAGCCCTGAAAACTTACGGCCTTATGGGCATAGAGGCATGGCATCCAACCGCGCAAACGTCATCCTGCCGCCGCCTTGAAAAATTGGGCAGGGAACTCGGCCTTTATATCACCGAAGGAAGCGACTTTCACGGGGCCGTCCTCTCCAGACGGCAGTTGGGTTATTCCAACCGCGGCAGAAAAATCAGCGATACGGTACTTGAAGCGATACCGGAGCTGTGTTAGTTGGCCGCGACCTCGCTTCGTTCGTCAATAAATATGCTTGACAGTACCGCCTACTATATTGAACATATGTGCGTTTTCAACAAACAATTCAACGAGCGGCGGATCAAAATGAGTGCCGCTGCTTTCCGCGATAATTTTTACCGCTTCCTCATGCGTGTAGGGTTTTTTATAAGAGCGTTCCGAGACGCGCGCAGCGTAGACATCGGCTATTGCCATTATGCGCCCGATAAGCGGTATCTCATTCTCTTTGAGTCCTCGCGGGTAGCCTGTGCCGTTCCATTTTTCATGGTGGCTTGCCGCAAAAGTTTTCGCGTATTCTAAAAAATCGTTTTCTATTGTCTTCATCTCTATTTTTTCAATTAACTGTTCGCCAAAGGTGGTGTGCCGTTTCATTTCCTCAAATTCTTCTTCGCTGAGTTTGCCTTGTTTCTTGAGTATGCTGTCCCTGATTGACACTTTCCCAACGTCGTGTAACTGGCACGATTGAAATAAAAGTTTTTTATTCCAGTATCTGCTCTCTTCCTGATATATGCCGCTTTTTTCAATCGCCTCTACCAGTATTTTAAGAACCCTCTGTGTGCGTTCTATATGCCCTCCGGTGATGTCGTCTCTACAGTTGATCATTTCA